>JAYUIX010000029.1:0-40644 GCA_043765635.1 Sphingomonadales bacterium | reverse complement strand
GCTTGGTGCCCAATCGGATTGCCAAATGCCCTCATTGCGAAAACGCAGCGCGACCCGTTCGACATTTTCCGCCATGACAATCGGCTCTGCATCCGCCGCCCCGTCAACTAGCGGACGCGTGACGCGTTCAAGCCTCATTTCGTTGATCCGCCACTCAACCCGCTGAATACCGCTCCGCGTTGCATCCCCGCTGTTTGACCAGCCCGCCCGGACATAGCGCAGCAATACCGGCCCCTGCCCGCCGCGAAAGGCAGGTTCAGGCGCGCCAGTGATATCGCGACTAATGCGCGCAACCGCTTGGGCAAGATCATTCGTCAGGATCGCGGTCAGCCGACGTTCTGCCGCCACGCCTTCAAGCCGCTCTGCCGTCACCGCTTGGGCTTGCGTGCTGTAGGTCAGCAGCCCGACCCCCGCAGCGGCAAGCATCCCGAAAATGAACAGTGAAATGATCAATTCAACGAGGGTGAAGCCTGCTTGGCTTTGGGTGTCGCGCATTATCACTGCGCCGTCCTCGCAAGGCTCAGCGCGCCGCCGGGGCGGCCAAATTCATCGACCACGCCGATATCAATGCGAACAATACGCACGTCAGCCGTGCGTTTGGTGATGCGGCTCCAGCGCCATTTGCGGCCACCATTTTCGGTGACGCCTTCGGTTTTGCCAAGCGGCGGCGGTACGGCATCGGTTAGCGCCTCAACCGCGAGATTATTGGCGACAATCTGGCCAAGTGCGCGCGTTTCAATCACTGCGGTGCTGCTCACCGTCGCCCCTTGCAGACGCAGGAGCGCAAGCGCGGCGAGGCTGAACACCGCGAGCGCGACCATCATTTCAATAAGGGTAAAGCCCCCTTCACGCGCGCGCTTACCCCGCAACACGGACTGATCCATCACTATCCAAATCCACCGCGACCTGCGCGCCGTCGCGCGAAATTACAATGCGTTGCGTATCACTGGCTAGTCCGGTCGGATCAAAAATGATCTCCGCTACGCTTGCCTGCGTGCCTTCGCCCCAATTGGTGGGTAGCAGCGGTTTTCCCTCAATCGCTGTCCATTCGCCGCGCCGTCGCTTGTCAAACGCATAGCCCGTTTGGGTAACACGAACACGGGTTTCACGCGCGGTGATCACCGCCTCATCACGCGCGGCGACAACACGCGCGGCAAACCGTTCGGCCTCATCGACCAGATTACCACGCGGATCAGGCAGATTAAAAATCACCGCCGCAGACATGAGACCAATGATCGCGATCACGACCATCAGTTCGATAAGCGTAAAGCCGTGTTCGGCGGTACGCCTCAAAGACGTAAAACCGTGTTCGGCCTCACTCCGCGTTGCTGATATCCGCATTTTCGCCCTCGCCTCCCTCGGCCCCGTCGGCACCAAGTGAGTAAACATCAATCGCGCTGCGCCGCCCCGGATTGGCGTAAAGATACTCACGTCCCCACGGGTCTTTGGGCAGTTTCTTGATGTAGCCGCCAGGCTGATACCGCTGCGGCTGGGTGAGCGAAGCGGGCGCGGTAACTAATGCCTGAAGCCCGTCCGCGCCCGAGGGGTAGGTAAGATTGTTAAGCTTATACAGCTCCATCGCTTGTTCAATCAGCGAGATGTCAGCCTTGGCCTTGCCGACCATTGCTTTGTCCTGATTGGGCAGGACGTTGATCACCACCACGGTTGCAAGCAACCCGAGGATCACAATCACGACCATAAGCTCAATAAGAGTAAAACCCTTTTCGGTGTCACGCATCAAAAACCTCATCCGCCCGCAAGCGATTCGAGTTGGAGAATGGGAAGCAAAATCGATAGCACGATCGCTGCGACAATGCTGCCCATCAGGACGATAATTGCCGGCTCAAGCATCGACAGGGCAGCGGCGGTAAAGCTGTCAAATTCGCGTTCGAGATAATCGGCGGCGCGCTCAAGCATCGTATCAAGTTGGCCCGATGTTTCGCCCGACGCGGTTAGATACACCAGCAACGGAGGGAACACGGCGGTGCGTTTGAGCGCAGCAGAGAGACTCCCCCCGCCGCGAATGGCCTCAACAATCTCTTCGGACGCCGCGCGCAAAGCGCGGTTATGCACCGTCTGCGTGGTGAGCGAGAGACCTTCATAAAGCGGCAATCGGCTCGCCACCATCGTCGCGAGCGTGCGGGCCATCCGTGCTGCATGAAGATCACGGATCAATCGCCCAAACAGCGGCAGCCGGAGCAGCCAGCCATCAAAGCGCAGCCGCAGCTTGGGATCACGAAGCATCTGCCAGCCAAGCGCCAGGCTGGCCCCAAGCACAATCAGCAGCGCCCACCACCAATTGGCGAGAAAATCAGAAAGCCAGATCACGATCCGCGTCAGCATCGGCAATTGTTGGCCAACGGTATCAAATTGCTCAACCACTTTCGGCACCACGAAAATCATCAGCGCGCCGACGACGAATATCGCGACAATCGCAAGGACAATCGGATAGGCGAGTGCGGTGATCACTTTGCTGCGCACTACCGCTTGGCGTTCAAGCAGGATTGACAGCCGTTCAAGAATGATTGGCAGTGTGCCCGCACTTTCGCCAGCCGAGACCATCGCGCGAAAAAGCGGCGGAAAGCTTTTGCCCTCACGTGCCATCGCATCGGCAAGACGGCGGCCCTCAAATACGCCGGCATGGACTGACGCAATAGCGTCGCGAACATGGGGCTGTTCGGTTTGGAGCGCGATGGTGCGCAGCGATTCCTCAAGCGGTGTGACCTGTGTGAGCGTCGCAAGCTGGCGCGTGAACAAAGTCAGTTGCTTGGTCGTCACACGTCTACGGCCAAAGCGTATCCCCGAAATGAGCGGAGCAGATCGCGGCGCAGCGCCACTGCCCTGCTCAATTTGGACGACATAAAATTTGCGTTTGATCAGGTCAGCACGCGCGGCATCAGACGTTTCCGCTGCAACCCGTCCGCGCCGTTCCTTGCCCGCGACATCGATCACGACATAATCAAATTCAGTCATCGATGGTTTCCCGGCGAGAAATGCGGATCGCTTCCTCAGGCGTGGTCAATCCTTCGCGGACAAGCGCGCGTGCGGCTGACGTTAAACTCTCTGCATCTGCAAACGCGTGCGCTGCGATATCAGCTTCATCGCCGCCTTCATTGATCAGACGGCGGATTTTATCGTCGATCCGGATCGCCTCAAACACGCCAATCCGGCCCTTATAACCACTTCCGCCGCACGCATCACAGCCTACAGTTTCGTAAATCACTGTGCCTTCTGTAATGCCGAGCAGCGCGCTGACGGCACTGTCAGCCTGAACAGACTTGCGGCACTGTGAGCACAACCGCCGCACCAGCCGCTGCGCGAGTACCGCGCGAAGCGTTGAGGCAAGCAGGAACGGCTCAACCTTCATATCGCGCATCCGTGTGATCGCGCCAACGGCATCATTAGTGTGGACAGTCGAAAGCACAAGATGCCCGGTGAGTGAGGCCTGCACCGCAATTTCGGCTGTCTCCCGGTCACGAATTTCGCCGACCATCACGACGTCAGGATCTTGGCGCAGAATCGCGCGCAACCCCGCCGCAAACGTCAGCCCGACCTTGGCATTCACCTGTGTCTGACCAACGCCGTCAACCGCATATTCAACGGGGTCTTCAACGGTGAGGATATTGCGCGTGCCATCATTGAGCAGCCGCAGCCCAGCGTAGAGTGTCGTCGTTTTGCCTGAACCCGTTGGCCCGGTGACGAGGATAATCCCATTTGGCTCAGCAAAAGCATCGCGCAGCAGCGCATTGATCGCGGAGGCCATGCCAAGCCCGTCAAGCGTGATCCCGGCATTGTCCTTGTCAAGAATACGCAGCACGACGCGTTCGCCGCCGCGCGCGGGGAGTGTTGAAACGCGGACATCAAGCTGCTTGCCGCCCAGCGTCAGGCCAATTCGGCCATCTTGGGGCAAACGCCGCTCGGCAATATCAAGCCGCGCCATCACCTTGATCCGGCTGACAATAACAGGCGCGACATGCGCTGGCATCCGCAGCGTTTCGCGCAGGATACCGTCAATCCGCATCCTGATCACAAGCCCGCTTTCATAAGGCTCGATATGGATATCCGACACGCCCTGCCGCACTGCGTCGGCAATAATGCCATTAATCAGGCGGATTGCCGGCGCATCATCGCTGCTATCAAGCAAATCCTCAGCACTTGGCATTCCGCCCGCGATCAGATCAAGATCATCGCCAAGCCCAAGCGAGCCCGCCGCCATTGCCGCCGCTTCACCGTCCATCGCATAGGTCGTTGAAAGCAGTTCATCGAAACGCGCCGGGCTGACATGCGAGACGGCAAATGTCCGCGCCAGATAGCGCCGTACCTCAAGCAGGATATGCGGATCGGCCCCTTCGCGCAAAGAGACGCCAACCGCTTCACCGTCCATGCGGTCAATCACAACGCCAAATTTGCGCGCGAACCCGTAAGGCAGGCTTAGCCGCTGCACCTCAATGACGGTGTCAGCCTCGCTCATTTTTTGGGATCGCTTGGCGGCAGATCAACCGGGCGAATGCGCTGTGAAGAGCTTTTGACCTCTGGGATGATGATTTCGGGTTTGCCTGGTGTAGAGGGCGCGACCACAGGTGGAGGTGGTGGAGGCGCATCAGCACTTCCCGGCTGCGCAATCGGTGGTTCGGCCCCCATATAATCGCGGACAAGCTCGTCTAGGCTTGGCTCCTGATCGGGGCGGAGCAGAAGTTGCTGATCACGTGCATAGCCATAGCGAAGCTCGGCAAGCGCGCGCGCATCGGCGGCCGAGCGGAGTATCGTCGGGCGGATGAACACCATCAAATTGGTTTTCTGCCGCGATTTTGCCTTTGAACGGAACAGCGCGCCAAGCCCCGGAATATCGCCAAGCAGCGGAATTTTCTCAATCGTCCGCCGTTCATTATCGTCAAGCAGCCCGCCAAGCGCGACAATTTGACCATCATCAATCGTCACTGTCGTTTGAATTTCGCGTTTGTTGAGGATCAAATCGGAAAAATTGCTTGATACCGGCCCTGCAATTGAGCTGACTTCCTGACGGATGAACAGTTTGATCGATCCCCCCGCATTGATCTGCGGCTTGACCTCAAGCTGAATGCCGACATTCTGACGCTGAACCGTGCGGAAGGCATTGTCGAAATTCTGGCCAAGTTGCTCACCAGTGGTAATCGGAATTTCCTGCCCGACAAGTATCTTTGCCTCTTGGTTATCAAGCGTCAGGATTGACGGCGTGGAAAGGATATTGGATTTGTTATCCTGACTGATGGCATTGATAATGGTTCCGAATATGCCGTTTTTGCCAATGTTGGTCGCAAAGCCGCCAAATCCGCCGGTGGCGCCTAGAATTGACGTCACAGCAGCCTGAGCAAGCTGATCGCTCGTCGCGCTGCCGTTGGTGGTGGTTGTCGTGGTGCCATTGATTGTTGTCGTGCTGCGATCAAGTTCGCGCGCGCCAACGGCTCCGGCGATGGTCAACAGGTTAGGGCCTGTGTTAGAGAAGTTGGTAGCGGCAAAAGGAATGCCGCTGCCTGGTGTGCCGCCCAGCAGGAACTGAACGCCAAGCCGCTTTGCCGCCGTGTCCGAAATTTCGATGATGATCGCCTCGACCAGCACTTGCTCACGCCGCGTATCAAGTTGACGCACAACCTCTCCCAGCGTGCGTTGCAAGTCAGCCGGGGCGGAAATGATGATCGCGTTAACGCCTTCATAACGCGCAATTACGGGCGCGGCCCGACCCGAGGGCGACGGGACAGCGGTTTGAAGTGTCGCTGCCGGAGCAAGCGCTGGCGGCGCGCTATTGCTATTTGAGGAGCTTGAGGGCGTCGATGACGTGACGGCAGCCCCCGCTTGGCCAACAAGCTGTTGAAGCACTGGCAACAGCTTTTCAGCGTCCGCATGTTGGAGAAAAAGCACCCGAATTTCAGTGCCGCTCGCCGCGCGCTTATCAAGGTCGCGCGCAATCGCGGCAAAGCGTGACACCGTGCCACTGTCGCCGCGCAGTGCGAGTGAGTTGCTGCTATCAATCGCAACGACCGAAATTGCCGTTCGCGCGCCCTCTCCGCCGCTTTGTCCGCCGCTCGCCAATTGCTGGAGCGAGGCCGCAATCTCACGCGCACCCGCATTTTTGAGCGCGATGACCTCGGTTGAAGCGCCTTCGTTATCAATCTTGCCGAGCAGCGACCGGATGCGGCGGATATTGTCGGCATAGTCAGCGACAACCAAGCTATTGCCCGCGCGGTTTGCAGTGACTGAGCCTTCACGGCTCACCAGCGGGCGGAGTGTTTCAACCGCCGACGCCGCTTCGATTGAGCGCAGCCGGAATACCTCAGTCACGAACTGATTGCGCGCGGCACCGCTGCTGCCAATTTTCCCTGGCTGGGTCGAAGCACCCTCAACCGGCTGAATCCGCAAACCGCCTGTCGTTGGCACCGCGATAAATCCGTTGGCGCGCAATGTTGAGAGGAACACCTCAAAATATTCGGATTTGCTTAAAGGCCGATCAGTGACGACCGAAACCTTGCCATCAACGCGGCCGTCAATGATGAAACTACGCCCGGTCACTCGCGCCGCATCGCGAATAAACGCACGGACATCGGCATCGCGCAGGTTTAGCGTATTCTGCGCCAAAAGCGGCGAGAGTGGGTAAAGCGCGAGCGTCGCGGCGAGGATCAGCTTTTTCATTGGCCCGTCTTTGCACTCACTGTCATGCGGCGTCCACCACGTTCAACCTCAAGCGAGACCGTTCCACCACCCGCAAGAATTGAGCGCACGTCCTCACCGTCGCTGACGGGCTTGCCGTTTACCGCCGTCAGGACGTCGCCCGGCTCAAGCCCGGCCGCCTTGAACAAAGCGCCGTCGCCTTTCGGATTAAGCGTCATTCCACTGATTTTGCCATTTTCGGCACGCGGCGCGATCTCAATACTATTGGCGAGCAGTGACGAACCACTCGCTTCGCCCGCCGGAAACGCTCCAGCTTCGCTCGGCTGCGCAACTGGAGCGGCCACAGACTGATCAAGGAAAATTTGCTCGGCCACGCCGCCGCGATCAATCGTCACATTGTCAAACGATACCATTTTGAGCGTAACACCCGGTTCAATTTCATCGCCAACCGCATAGCTTGATTGCACCCCGTCTGCGGTTGCGATGATTGCCGAACCGCGCCCTGTTGCCATATCCATCCGCACGCCGAAAAGGGTCAATGCAAGTGAAGTCACCATAGTTTCTTGAGAAGGTGCGGCCAAACGAAAAAACGGGTCAAAGCCGGCAGCACCAGAACGCGAGACCGCGCTGCTATGGATCGTCGCAGGCCGCCATTCACCAACTGGCCCGACCGGAGCGACCATTGCCCAAATCAACCGCGCCCCTTGAACAGCAAGCGCTGCGACCAAAAACCCCAGAACTATGCCCTGAAATATTGGGAGGGCAGATATACCTGCGCCAACGCGCGGCCTTTGAAAGGCACCAAATCGCAACAGAATCGCTCCCACATCATGGTTAATGCTAATCCGCGCTTATGGCCGATTGAAAACCCGCGCGCGACGGAAATATTTACGTCGCGCGCGCCTGCATCAAAACTTCGCGCTCAGCCCGATTGAGAAGCTGCGGCCAATATCAAAGCCATTGTTGAAAATCTTCGACGAACCCAGCGTCTGCGACTCTTCAAACTTGGTGTTGGTCAGATTGCGACCCTCAAGCTTGAGTTCAAGAGCTGCCCCCCCAAGCGAGAACCCCTGCCGCACCACAAGATCAAGACGAATGCCGGGCTTTTCGATTAAGTCGGGTTGTCCTGATGGGCCACGATTGGTGACGCGCTTGCTCGCATAAGTGAGGAGAAGCGTTTGCTGTGAGAGAGAGTCTGTATCTTCAAGCCCAAACTGGAGATTAAGCAGATGATCCGATTGGCCGGTAAGCGCAGTTCCGTCAACGAACAGGTTGCTGGCAGGCACGGGGACACCCGCACTCGTTACTGGGATCGTTGTATCCCCTGCCCCAACTTTGATATCGGATTTGGTATAAGTGTAATTGGCAATTGCAATGATCCGCCGTGAGTTAAAGAATGATCCACCGATCACATCGTCCAAATCAAAATATTTCTGAGCCTCAATTTCAGCGCCGTAGAGCGTTGCTTGCGGCGCGTTAGCGAAGGTCGTGAAGAATGTGCCACCCTGCTGAAACGCGACAGTTTCAATCGGTTTGTCAATTTTCTTGTAGAAACCAGCAAGAGTCAGCCGCTGATCCTTGGCAAAAAACCATTCATAGCGCGCGTCTAAATTCTCAAGCTTGCTGTTGGTCAGGAATTGGTTGCCAAAGAAAGTCCGGTCAACTTCGCTGTCGAGATATTGCTGTGGCGCAAGCTCGCGAAACTGCGGGCGGGCGAGTGTTCTCGAAGCCGCAAAGCGAAGCTGCATGTCTTCGAAAAAATTCCATGTCAGTGTCGCGGCGGGAAGATAATCAGTCTTTTTGATCCGTGTTGTTACAAGACCACCAGCACCAAACAGATCAACCGGGCTGACAAATTCATCGCCGTCTTCATAACGAACACCGAGTTGCAGTTTCACCTTTTCAATCGGTTCAACTTCAATCTGCGCGTAACCGGCCTGGACTTCGAGACCCGAGCGGTAAGCCGCAACCCCGGCATTTCCTGATGTTTCGGTCAGAAGAATGTTGAAAGTCTGTACGGTGAAGTCAGACAAAAGAAAATCAGGCCGCAACTGCGAAACTTCGGCGGGAAGCACGTCAACGGGCAGATAGCGGAAATCACGCCGCACCGAAAAACGCGTGTTGTTCAAATAGGCATAACCCGCTGAAACCGTTGCTTTGAATGATGTCGGCAGCTTGTAGGAAAGGTCAACCGAACTGGCATACACTTCATCATTCAAATCGCTGAAGGCAACAGTGCTTGACGTACCGTTGGTGCGCAGATCGTTGAAAAAATCATTGAACACATCACTGAAGCGGTAGCTGTTAACACGCTCATAAGGTGATTCACGCTGCGATTTGGCGTAAGTACCACGGAAATCGAGGTCAAAATCGCCAAAATCAAATTCACCGACAATCTGAGAGTCGAGCAACTGGCGTTCAAAGAAACTGGTGAAGTTGCGGTTGAGCAGGTCATCGCCGACGTTGCTGCGGTCAGTACCCGTCTGGATGCGTGCTTCTTTCAAACTGTCGCGAATGAAGACATTGGTGAAGCGAATTTTATTGTCACCAAATTCAGCAGTCAGACCTAGGAGCGCATTAACGACAACGCGGTTTTCGGTCGAAAGAAAACGAAAATCGCCACTGCTTGCCTCAAGAAAGCGATTGCCACTAGCATCGGTGGACACACCAGCCGAGGTTTGCTGCAACCCGCCCTTGGTTTCCCAGCCATTCTTGAATCCAAACGCGCCGATAACACCAAGCGAAAGCGCGTCAGTCACCTCAAAGGTCTTCCCGCCGGTCACATCAAAACCAAAATCAATTGGAATATTGTTGTTACGTTGAATCAGGTTGGTGCTTGAGTTTTCAAGGCTTGTCGTAAACCCCAGAATTTGTGCGCGGCTGAAATTCGCACCCGCCACAACGGGTTTACCGCTGGCAAGAGCGGCTGCAAGGCCTTTGGGCACATCACGTGCACCATTGTCAAAACCTGTAAAATCGCTGCGGCTACCAAAATAGGTAAAGCCAAGCTGGCCAGTGGTTTCAGTATTTGCGCCAAAACTAATGCCATATTCAATGAATGGTTCATCAGGTGATGATTTGGTCGTAAGGTTGATTACGCCGCCGCCAAATTCGCCGGGGAAATTCACTGAATATGTTTTCTGGACGACCGAACTGGCAAGAATATTGGTCGGAAAAAGATCAAGTGGCACCACGCGGCGAAGCGGTTCGGGCGAGGGGATTGGCGAGCCGTTGAGCAGCGCCAGCGAATAGCGCTCGCCAAGACCGCGTACATAGACAAAGCGTCCGCCGACAACACTCAGGCCTGTGACCCGTTGAAGCGCACCCGCGATGTCGCCTTCGCCTGTTCGGGCGATATCAGCCGAGGACAGTACCGAAATCACGTCGGATGTGGATTTGATGACATTGGGCGTAAATTGCCCGGTAACAACAATTTCCTCGGCGTCATCAGCACCGGGGCCGGAAATTTCGACCTTCTCTTCTTCCTGACCTTGCGGCGCAGGAGGTGCGGATTGGGCAAATGCCACCGCAGGAAGCAGTGACGATGATAAGAGCAAAATGCTGCTAAGGCTAAGCGGCTTTTTCACGGATATTCCCCCTGAAACATCAGGTTATATTGAAGGGCGGCAACAACGGTTGCCGCCCCTGTTCGGTTTTTATGAGCCAGTGTTGGCGGGTGCAGCGGTGCATGAGCTTCCCGCGACAAGACCGCATGTCCAACCCGCAAACCAGGTGTCCTGCGCATTGCGGAACGCACCGGCATAGGGTGCCGCGACGAAAAAGTTGCCGCTTGCCGCCGTGTTGAGCGTTGTTGGATCAAACGCTGTCACCGCTGCTTCCATTGTACCGGGGAAGCCAAGAGGGCCACCCGTGAACAAGGCAACAAGGCTGTTCGTTGTTGCAGCAACATTGTTGTTAATCGTGAGCAGCGGCGAAACCATCGCAGCGTTCACATCGGTATCATTTTCGGCAAGGCCACCAGCGCAACCGAAGAAGTTTGAACGGAATACCGGCGGGCCGAGATCCTGGAGCGTCGCATCAGCGGCGCGGATCGTGGCGGCTTCATCAATGTCAACGCACTGCGTACCGGTTCCCGGCGCAGCGATGACGCCGTTGACGAGCGTATAATCCGTTCCGCCGCGAAGCAGGATCGGATCAGCCGGACGATTGTTCACGAAAGTAAAGTTGGCAAGCCGCGCATTCTGGCGTGGCAGCATTTCAGTATTGCCGGGGCTGTCCGCTTCAATGATCCGGTCACCACCACCTGTCCGCTGGTTCACATAAACGAACTGGGTATAGCCAATATAACCAATGTCAGTGTCAAGATTGTCATCATCATTGCCAGTCAGCACGAGAAAGCTGCTGTTCACAGTGCCGCCAAACCATTCGATGCCATCGTCAGAGCTGTTATGCACTTGAATATGATCAATCGTTGTGCCGCGACCAACGCCTGCAAGCGTGATCCCGTTGAGTTCGTTGCCCGGTGCAATTTCAAAGCCGGGATAACGCACTTGGACGAAACGGATGCGACCACTATTATCGGCTGGGCTTGCACCACCGAAGAAGCCGTTATTTACGCCTTCGACCGCACCCTGACAGCCAACCGAACCGCCGACAACGCCCGCACCAATGCAGTCACTAATCGGTGCGCGACCAAGAATGACAACGCCGCCCCATTGGCCAATGCTGTCAGCCGTTGATGTGCCTTCGATATTGGCACGGCTGGTCATGACAATTGGGTTAGTCATTGTGCCTTCAGCGAACAATTGCGATCCGCGATTGATCAAGAGGAAGTCAGCGCCTGATGAGCCAAAAAGTACGGTGCCGGGTTCAATCGTGAGGATGCCAGGCGAACCACCCGGAGCATTGCCATCGCCGCCAACGTCAACACCGACTGCCACGCGTCCCGAATAAGAATAAATGACGCCGCGCAGGTTGCGGATCGTGAGTGCGCCAGTGATCGTGCCCGACAATTGGCAATTGCGGAGATTGCTAATGATACCAACGTTTGCAGTACCCGTTGGGCAATTTGCAGCCGGGCCTGTTGATGGCGGTGGAGGGGGTGGCGGCGCTGGGGGTGCTGGCGGCGTACCAGGAATAATCACGCCTTCGCCGGGCGAGGCAACATCATCTGCGCCGCATGCAGCAAGCGCAAGAAAGCCAACGCTGGTCAGCAAAATTTTGGAAATATGATTGATCTTGGCCATAAATACTCCGTCCCAGTAACCGAATTTTAAACTCTCGGGTCGCGAAATGGCCGAATCGCCATGTGTTTCCACGCCGCCCCCGTGAAGCGGACTAGGCGGATTTGATGACAGTCCGACTGCAATCTAGTTTCAATAAAATGACGATAATGTTACAAATTTATGTTATTTGTTAAAGGCTGAAATTCTCCAAGCACCTAGTTTTTTGTTTGTAATTGCTTAAAATAATGATTGGTATCAAATATTGTCATTGCTTTGTAACACTAATGTCATTTTGAAGACTTGTGATACTTGTAAACTTATAATTATGGCTATTTAACATCAATTGTGCCAAAAATTTCCTGAAAAGGGTCGTTATGAAGCGTGTGCAAAAAATCATTTTCATAATCATCGACTGCCGCACGTTTCAGTCAGTTTTTACGAACAGTGTGTTGCTACAGCAAGACTGCACGCGGCAACCAAATCTCAAATTTTGGGCACATCTGATAATAAGTAAATATTTGACGCGGACACAGATGCGCACGACTCACGGATTGATTTCTAAGCCATTATCTCTACCTGTCTAACTCATGAAATTTGATGATTCAGCTCGGATTGCTGCCGCTGCTGTGGTTATTTTGGCGCTGGCATTTGTTGTAGCGCAAGCCAATGCTGTGGCGTCTGTAATTGCCGCGTTGGGAGGGGGGGCAGTGCTGATCGCGCTGCTTTACCGCAATTCTCAAAGTGTCACGTCTCAAAATGTCGCGTCTCAAAGCGTTACAGGGCCAGCATCGCCGCAGATTGCCCCCATTGAAGCCGCGACTGACCGGCTCCAAGCCGTTCTTGATGCGGTTGCTGATCCGCTAATCCTGCTGTCTGAAGCGCGCGTTATTCACGGCAATCGCGCCGCTCACGAATTGTTTGGCGCGCAATTTGAGGGGCAGGACATTCGTTTGGCAATGCGCCACCCTTCGCTTGCTGCTTTGCTCGGTAACACTCAAGCTACTGGTATCGAAGAGATTAGCGGGCTTGGCGGGTCAGCGCGCATATGGGAAGTGCGGATTGAGGCCGCTGGTGATAATCTCCGGCTGATCCATATGGATGATCGTTCGGCACGTCACGCCGCTGAGCGCGCACGCGTCGATTTCGTTGCCAACGCCAGCCACGAATTGCGCACTCCGCTTGCCAATATTTCAGGTTATGTCGAGACGCTTACCGATGATGATGCAGGCGGCGATGTCGCGACGCGAACGCGGTTCCTGTCAATCATTGCCTCGGAGACCAAAAGGCTGAGTGCGTTGGTTGAAGACTTAATGTCACTCTCGCGAATTGAAGCTGATAAAAACCTTGAGCCACGCGATATAATTGATCTTGGCCTGCTCATCACGAGGGTGATTGGCGAACGGCGCGAATCGATCGTAAAGACTATTGAAACTGCGGACTGCCTGATCCGGGGTGACGCGGCCCAGCTATCGCAATTGACATATAACCTTATCGATAATGCCATAAAATATGGCAAGTCCGGTGGTGAAGTCAGTGTGAAACTTGCGAAACTTCCAAATGACCAGATCAACCTGAGCGTGTCTGACCAAGGGATCGGCATCCCGTCGGAACATATTCCGCGCCTTACCGAGCGGTTTTACCGTGTTGATGCAGGGCGCAGCCATTCGGCTGGCGGCACCGGGCTTGGCCTTTCAATTGTGAAGCATATTGCCGAACGTCACCGTGCAAATCTTGAAATAAAAAGCGTGATTGGCAAGGGCACAACGGTCTCACTCACATTTATGGGCGCAGCATCACACACTGTCACATAAACGTCACTGGAATGACACATAAGCGCGTTGAATCACCGTTAGGCGATCTTCACACAAGTCTTTTAAATGGGGCAATATCATGACTGGCAAATCTCTCATTCCGCTTTTTTCAGTTCTTGCAATTAGCGTTGCTGGCTGCGGCGGGGGAACGAGTGGGAGCAGTGGCGGCGCACGTAAGGAAATTCGCGCAGTCGGATCGTCAACGGTGTATCCATTTGCAACTGCAGTCGCCGAAACGCTGACCAAGGACGGCAAGTTCACCTCGCCGGTTATTGAAGCAACCGGCACTGGCGGAGGCATCAAGCTGTTCTGTGAAGGCATTGGCGCAACGTTCCCCGATGTTGCCAATGCCTCACGCCGTTTGAAGAAATCCGAATATGAGGATTGCGCGGCAAAAGGTGTCAAAGATATCGTCGAAGTGCAAATTGGGCTTGATGGCATTGCTTTTGCAGAAGCCAACGGCGGCCTCAACATGAAGCTGTCCCCGATTGACGTTTACAAGGCACTTGCCGCCAATCCGTTTGGCAAGCCCAATACGGCAAAAAGCTGGTCTGACGTGAACCCTGCCCTGCCAAATGCACCGATCCTTGTTTATGGCCCGCCTTCAACGTCAGGCACACGTGATGCGCTCGCAGAACTGATCCTTACCAAAGGCTGTGACAGCGATCCCGCAATGAAGGCTTTGAAAGACAGTGACAAGGACAAGCATAAGAATATCTGTACTAAGGTGCGCGATGACGGCGCCTATGTTGACGCAGGTGAAAATGACAACCTAATTGTCTCCAAAGTATCTGAAAATCTTAAGGCGGTTGGCGTGTTTGGTTTCAGTTTCCTTGAGGCCAATACTGACAAGATCAACGGCATCCCGATGAACGGCGTTGCGCCGACATATGCGACGATTTCGGACTTTTCCTATCCCGGTGCGCGCCCACTTTATATCTACATCAAGTCAGCACATCTCGCCTCGATCAAAGGCCTGAAAGAATATGCTGCTGCATTTGCCGCAAATTGGGGGCCCGATGGCCTGCTCAAAAAGCGTGGCATGGTGATCGCGCCTGAAGATGTGCGCGCGGTCAATGCAAAAATTGTTGAGGCAATGACACCGCTTGATCCAACCACACTTAAGTAATTTCTGTATCACTTGAACGTTACGGATTGAAGCAAAGGTAACTACAAAGCGTGTCATCACTCTCCCTCATGCTGCTGATATTGGGACTGGGCGTCTTTGGCTGGATTATCGGTCGCGGGCGTGCGCGTGCGATAGCGCTCGTTTCGTCAGAAAAACTCCATTCTTTGCCAATACAGCACGGCTGGTATGTGGCAATTTGGACAATAGCTCCGGCACTCCTGTTTCTGGCGGTATGGGATCAGGCATCAAACGGGTTGATTGACGCATCGGTCATGGCTGATCCCGCCGCGCAGTCGCTTTCAACCGATGTGATGAGCCGCAATGCGATTTTGGGAGAGGCACGCAGCCTTGCCGATGGCTCGCTTGAAGCGGCATTTAATCCAGCTGCGGAAAGTCTGGCCAAGCCCTATGCCTCCGCCATTCGCCATTATGGAATTATCGGGGCTGTCGCGGCACTATTGCTCGCATTTTCGGGTGCGGCTTATAGCTGGACACGCATTCGCCCCGAATTTCGGGCACGCACCCGGGTTGAACGCGTGGTAATGGGGGCATTGCTTGGTGCTTCAATGATTGCCGTGCTGACAACCTTTGGGATTGTTGCGTCGCTGCTATACGAATCAGCGCGGTTTTTTTCGATGGTGTCGCCGGGCGAGTTTCTGTTTGGCCTAAAATGGAGCCCGCAGGCTGAGCTTGTGCCGGGCCAAGAAAACGGCTTCGGTGCCATCCCGCTCTTTTGGGGAACGATCTTTATCGGCGCGATCATCGCGATGATTGTTGCAATTCCGCTTGGTTTGATGAGCGCGATTTACCTTACTCAATATGCCGCCGCCACAACGCGCAAATGGATGAAGCCAACGCTAGAAATGCTCGCAGGCGTTCCGACGGTGGTGTACGGCTACTTCGCAGCACTTACTGTTGCGCCAATGGTTCGCGATTTTGCTGTGATATTGGGTATGGAAAACCCGTCG
This sequence comes from Sphingomonadales bacterium, assembly GCA_043765635.1. Taxonomy (GTDB): domain Bacteria; phylum Pseudomonadota; class Alphaproteobacteria; order Sphingomonadales; family Sphingomonadaceae; genus Aquisediminimonas. The sequence continues at coordinate 24,908 of JAYUIX010000029.1, read as the reverse complement.
TCGGAAAGCGCGCTGGCCGCTGGACTCGTGATGGGCATCATGATCATCCCGTTTGTGTCTTCAATGGCAGACGATTCTATTGCTGCGGTTCCTCAAGCGATGCGTGACGGCTCACTTGCGATGGGCGCGACAAAGTCCGAAACGATCCGCCGTGTTCTAATACCAGCAGCCCTGCCCGGCATCGTCGGCGGTGTTCTCCTTGCGGTCAGCCGCGCGATTGGCGAAACCATGATTGTCGTCATGGCAGCGGGCCTTGCCGCCAACATGACCGCCAATCCGTTCGCCAGCGTCACCACGGTTACAACGCAGATCGTGCAATTGCTGACCGGCGATCAGGAGTTTGACAGTGCCAAGACGCTTGCCGCGTTTGCGCTTGGCCTTGTGCTGTTCATCGTTACGCTTTTGCTAAACATCGTCGCGCTGCGCGTCGTCAAAAAATATCGGGAAGCTTATGAATAGCGAACTTGCGGCGCGCGCACCGACCAGTTGGGTTTCACCCGAAATGACATCGCGCATTTCAAAGCGTTATGCGGCAGAGCGTCGTTTCCGCTTGATCGGGCTGTTCGCGGTCAGCCTGTCAGCGGCGTTTCTTGCTTTTCTGCTTTATTCAATGCTCGCCAAGGGGTTTGCGGGGCTTTCGCTGTCGTTTCTGACAAATTCGGATGCAACCGAGGCAAGCGAAGTCGGCATTTGGGGCGCGTTCAAGGGTTCGTTGCTGACGATGATTGTCACGCTGGGCCTTGCGTTTCCGATTGGCGTACTCTCAGCGGTGTACTTGGAAGAATATGCGCCGCGCAATCGCTGGACTGACATGATTGAGGTTTCAATCAACAATCTCGCGGCGGTGCCCTCAATCATTTTCGGATTGCTTGGTCTGGCGGTGTTTTTGAACTTTATGAACCTCCCGCGTTCAGCACCACTTGTTGGCGGCATGACGCTGGCGCTGATGACGATGCCAGTGATCGTAATCTCAGGGCGTAACGCGATTAAATCAGTGCCACCCTCAATCCGCGATGCTGCACTTGGTGTTGGTGCGAGCCGGGTTCAGGTGGTGTTTCACCATGTCCTCCCGCTCGCCCTCCCCGGCATTCTGACTGGCACGATCATCGGTATGGCGCGCGCGCTTGGTGAGACCGCGCCGCTGCTGATGATCGGGATGCGCGCTTTTATCGCGACGCCGCCGACGGGGATCACCGCGCCGTCAAGCGTGCTTCCGGTGCAGATTTTCCTCTGGTCAGATGAAGTTGACCGCGCTTTTATTGAGAAAACCTCGGCTGCAATCATTGTGCTGCTTGTTTTCCTTCTCGCGATGAATGGCCTCGCCATCTATCTCCGCAATCGTTTTGAACAACGTTGGTAAATTCATGATACAAAACTCCCTTAAAATGACCGCGCGTGACGTGTCGGTCTGGTACGGCGACAAGCAGGCGATCAACAACGTCTCAATTGATATTGCAACCGAGCATGTGACTGCGTTCATCGGCCCGTCAGGCTGCGGCAAATCAACCTTTCTGCGCACGCTCAACCGGATGAATGATACAATCGCGAGTTGCAAAGTCGGTGGCAAGATTGAGCTTGACGGTGATGACATTTACGATCCCAAGATGGATGTGGTGCAACTGCGCGCGCGTGTCGGGATGGTATTTCAAAAGCCAAACCCCTTCCCCAAATCAATTTATGAAAACGTTGCTTACGGCCCGCGCATTCACGGCCTCACCAAAACCAAGGGTGAGATGGATGCGCTCGTTGAAAAATACCTAACGCGTGCAGGGCTTTGGAATGAAGTCAAAGACCGATTAAACGAAAGTGGCACCGCGCTTTCCGGGGGGCAGCAGCAGCGGCTATGCATTGCCCGCGCGATTGCTGTCAGCCCCGAGGTGATCCTGATGGATGAGCCTTGCTCAGCGCTTGATCCGATTGCAACAGCCAAAATCGAAGAACTGATCGACGAATTGCGAGGGCGTTACGCCATTGTGATGGTAACACATAATATGCAGCAGGCAGCACGAGTTTCGCAACGCACGGCTTTTTTCCACCTTGGCACGATGGTTGAATACGGTGCGACAAGTGATATTTTCCAGAATCCGCGCGAAACGCAGACCAAAGATTATATCACCGGACGATACGGTTAGGATATAACAATGAGTGAACACACAGTCAGAGCCTTTGATGATGAGATTGACCGTCTGCGCGGGATGATTTCTGAAATGGGTGGACGCGCAGAAGCCGCAATTGCAGGTTCGCTCCGCGCGCTGGTCAAGCATGATAGTCAAGTTGCCGAACAGGTTGTGATCGACGATAAGCTAATCGACGCGCTTGAAATTGAGATTGAAAAGCTCGCGGTGCAGATCATCGCGCTACGGGCACCTATGGCGGATGATCTGCGCGAAGTTGTCGCCGCGATCAAGATGGCCAGCGTAATCGAGCGCATCGGTGATTATGCCAAAAATATCGCGCGCCGTTCGCTTGAGATTGGCAACCTTGGCAAGATTGAACCGCTCATTCTGATCCCCGCAATGGCCGAAGTGGCAGGCGATATGGTGCGCCGCGTACTTGATGCGTTTGCCGCGCGCGATCCTCAAGGGGCTGTTACAGTTTGTGAAATGGATGCCAAGGTTGACGGCTATTATAACAGTGTCTTCCGCTCGCTCGTCACGCACATGATGGAAAACCCGCAAACCATCGGCAAGGCGGCGCAGCTTCTGTTTGTTGCACGCAATATCGAACGGATTGGCGATCACGCCACCAACGTTGCCGAGATGGTCTATTACGCAGCAACGGGCAATTACATGGCAGAACGTGAACGCTTCTCTGCCGACAATGACGGATTAGGGGGCTAAATCGATGGCAAATCCTCGTATGCTACTCGTTGAGGATGATCCTGCCTTGGCTGAATTGCTCGTCTGGCATTTTACTAAGGCAGACTTTGACGTTCGCCAAACGCCTGACGGTGAAGAGGCGCTGATCCTCGCGCGTGAAACGCCGCCCGATATCGTTATCCTTGACTGGATGATCGAGAGCCTTTCAGGCATTGAAGTCTGCCGCAGGCTTCGCCGCGTTCCCGATACGGCCAATGTCCCGATTATCATGCTGACCGCGCGCGGTGAGGAGGATGATCGGATTCGTGGGCTTGAAACAGGTGCCGACGATTATGTGACCAAGCCATTCTCGCCGCGTGAGTTGGTCGCGCGCGTGCTTGCGGTGCTCAGGCGTGTGCGTCCAGCACTTGCCGCTGAGGAACTCAAATATTCCGACCTTGAGATGAACCTTTCAAGCCACAAAGTTTATCGGCGCGGCAAGGCGGTTGCGCTCGGACCAACCGAATTTCGCCTGCTTAAGCATTTTCTTGAACATCCTGGCCGGGTATTTTCGCGCGAGCGGCTGCTTGATGCGGTTTGGGGTCAGGATAGCGACAATGAATTGCGCACTGTTGACGTGCATATCCGCCGTTTGCGCAAGGCAATTAATGAGGGTGAGCTACCCGATGTCATCCGCACGGTGCGCTCGGCAGGCTATGCACTTGATGCCGAGGGGCGATTGTAACCATCCCCCTTGACGCGGGCGCATCGGGCGCGTCAGATAGTGTGATGAATGACACACCCAATGATCCGATGGCTTTTTTCCGACAAATGGTTTCGCAGTGGGAAAAAGTGACAAATGAATTTGGCGGCAAAGTCGCCAGCAGCAGCGAATTTGCCCAAGGCATGCAAGGGATGACCACTGCATCGCTGACCGTCCAGCAAGCGGTAAGTGATGCAACGGGCAAAGCGCTCACTGCCGCAAACATGCCGACACGGGCGGACATGATTGCACTTGGTGAGCGACTGGGTGCGGTTGAAGCACAGCTTATTCGCATTGAGGCGCTGCTCACAAAAACTCATATGCCCCAGACAAGCGGGCCGAAACGCACACGGAAACCACCGCCAAAATGAATAGCGCCAACCCTCTTGAAGCTGCCCGCGTTGAATTTGAGCGCACCATCCAGCGCGGTGCCAAGGGATTTGCCTATCTGACTGCGCCGCCCCCTGCACTTGGGATCAGCCCGAAAAAAACCGTCCTTTCGAAAGGAACGATGCAGCTTTATCATTACACGCAGCCAAGCGACGAAGTATACCGCGTGCCAGTGCTGCTCGTAATGGCGACGACTAATCGCGGCTATATTTTTGACATGGTGCCGGGACAGAGCTTCGTCGAATTTCTGATTGGTCGCGGCTATGACGTGTTCATGCTTGATTGGGACGCGCCGCGCGCTGACGAAAAAAATCTTGGCATTGATGATTATGTCCTCGATTTTCTGCCCGCCAGCATCGCCAAGGTTGCCGAAATTTCAGGCGAACGCGATGTCAGTATCGTCGGCTATTGCTTTGGCGGCGTGCTTTCATTGCTGTGGGCGGCGCTTAATCCCGACGGCCCGATGAAAAACCTCGCGACGTTCACAACGCCAGTGAATTTCAAGGCGATGGAGATGTTTCAGGCATGGGCAGACCAGCGCTTTTTCGATGTTGACCGGCTGACTGATACCTTCGGCAACTGCCCGGCGGAAATGCTTTACTCAGCGTTTGACATGTTGCGTCCTGCGGCAAAACTTGCCGGCAATATCCGCTTGTTGGACAATATGTGGGATGATGAATTCGTCAATTCGCACCGCATGTTTGATCAGTGGGCGACTGATATGCTGCCGCTCGCCGGACGTTATTTCCGCGAGACCACTAGGCAACTGATGTGGGATAATGCGCTTTACGAGGGACGAATGGAAATCGCCGGGCGCAAGGTTGATCTCGGCGCTATTAAAGCACCATTCTTCCATGCGGTGGCCGAGCATGATCATATCGTTCCCTCCGCCGCATCGCAGCCGCTGGTTCAGATGATTGGATCAGATGACAAGCAGGAGGTTGTTCTCAAAGGCGGGCATGTGAGTTTGATTGCAGGGGGAAATGCAGTGAAGCGGCTTTGGCCGCAACTTGACCTCTGGCTTCAGGATCGTAGTTTATGAAAACACACACAAATGAAACTGTGCTGACGGTATGCCCGTTTGAACCGAAATATTTTCAGGCTGTGGTTGATTTTGCCGACTCGCTGCCGATCCAGGATTTGCTGTTCCTGCCACGTGACACCAAGAATATGAATAACGCGGATAACTGGCTTAAATCTGTTAAAAATCGCTCAATCATGACCTTCCTGTGCATTGATGAAGATCGTGTCGTCGGTGCGGGCGCGATTGTCCGCAAGCTGCGCGGATGGTCGTCGCATGTTGCCGAAATCAGGATTTTGACACGTGAGGATATGCGCAGCAAAGGCGTTGGCCGCTTGTTGCTCAAACACTGTTTTGCCGAAGCAATTGAGGCTGGTGCCGAAAAACTCATTGGCCGAATGACAGCTGATAAAAAGGGCGCAATGGCGGTCTACCGCATCCTTGGCTTTGAACGCGAGGCGGTTTTGCGCAAGCAAGTACGCGATAGTCACGGCAAATTGCAGGATCTGGTTATCTACAGCTATCACGTTCCAACCACAGAAGGAGCAGGTCTTGGCTATTCGGAAATCTACTAAATGATGCTTGAAGCTATCCGGATCATTGATCTGACGAGCGTAGTTTTTGGCCCATACGCAACGCAGATGCTCGCTGATATGGGCGCTGACGTGATCAAGATTGAGCCGCCAACGGGCGATATCTCACGCTATATTGGCCGCGCCCGCAATGAAAAGAGCAATGGCTCAACGCATCTGACAATCAATCGTGGCAAGCGTTCGATTATACTTGATTTGAAACGTGATGAAGACTCAAAAACGCTTGGCAAATTATTGCAAACGGCTGATATTTTTGTCCACAATGTCCGTGCCAAGGCGATAGAGAAACTTGGCTTTGGCTATGCGGCCGTCAAGGCGATCAAACCCGATATTATTTATGTCCATTGCACTGGTTTTGGCCAGAATGGCCCTTATCGCGACTTACAGGCTTATGATGATGTGATCCAGGCCGCCACGGGCACGACGAGCCTTGCCCCGCGTGTCGATGGTGATCCGCGCCCGCGATACATTCCCTCGCTCATCGCTGACAAGGTCGCGGGGCATTACGGCGCGCAGGCGATGCTCGCCGCGATCATCCATAAGCTTCGCACGGGTGAGGGCCAACATGTCGAAGTGCCGATGTTTGAGGCGTTCGCCAATTTCATGCTTGAGGAGCATCTGCGCGACGCAACGCTTGACCCGCCGATCAGCCCGATTGGCTATCCGCGCCAGCTTGATCCGGGACGGCAGCCCTTCCCTACCGCTGACGGCTATATCAGCATCGTGCCCTATACTGATGATAAGATCATCACGCTATTTGGCCTCCTCGGCGCGCCTGAACTGATGCAAACTGAAGAATTTGCGACGCCACTCGCGCGTTTCATGAATGTCACTAAGCTCTATGAAGCGGTGGCCACGCTTACCCCGGCAAAGACCACAGCGCAGTGGATGGAAATACTGAGCGCGGCCGAATTTCCCGCAATGCCCGCGCGCGATCTTGCCGATATCTTTGACGACCCGCATTTAGCACAAACCGGATTTTTCAAATCGCGCGAACACCCAACCGAAGGCCGCTACTGGGAAATGCAGCCACCAATCCGGTTTGGTGCGGATCCCGACCGAGTGCTGGGCATTGCGCCAAATCTCGGCGAACATGGTGAGGCTATTCGGGGAGAGATTGGAGGGTAATGGCACCGACTTCAATAACAATATTTGCGTAATCTATGTTATTCTGATACTTGAATGGTGAAGCAGGATGCAGGAACCAAACCATGAATGTCTCAATTGGGGAACGGTGGGAACGCTTTGTTGAAGGCGCCCTCAAAACCGGGCGATACGGCTCAGCGAGTGAAGTTGTACGTGAAGGCCTGCGCTTGGTCGAGGAACGCGAGGCGAAACTGCAAGCACTGCGCGACACGCTGAACGCGTCAATCGCACGCGGCGGCGCGCATAGTGACGAGGCAGTCGGCAACGATATCGGTGCCGCACTTGATGCTTGGGAAAAGACAGCGGACGCTCGGTAATGCGTCAATTACGGTTTACTGACGATGCCAGCGACAACCTTGTCGAGATCGCGCTCTACATCGCCTCCGAAAGCCAAAGCCGCGCGATTGCCCTCGCCTTTGTCGAGCGACTGCGCGCCAAGTGCCGCCATCTTGCCTCGCTCCCCGCCAAGCTCGGCACCGCCCACCCCTACCTACGCAAAGACATCCGCAGCACATCCTGCCAAGGCTATGTGATCTTCTTCCGCTATCAGGGAGATGTGCTTGAGGTGGTCAACGTGCTGCATGGCAGCCGTGATGTGATTGGGTGTTTTGAGGGGTGAGGGGACTCTATTTAAGTGCCTCCCGCCACTCCCCCAACGCCAACCCATCAACCGTCCACTCCCCAATTCCCCACCGCACCAGCCGCAGCGTTGGGTGCCCCGCTGCTGCTGTCATTCGGCGCACTTGGCGGTTTCGCCCCTCTCGGATGGTGAGTTTTATCCAGCAATCGGGGATGGTTTGGCGCACGCGGATAGGGGGATCGCGGGGCCAGAGCACGGGATCGTCGATCCGCTTTGCCTCGGCAGGGCGCGTCAGGCCGTCTTTCAAGACAACGCCTTGGCGCAAGCGGGCGAGCGCCCCCTCCCCCACATCGCCTTCAACCTGCACGAGATAGGTCTTCGCCATCTTAAATTTGGGGTCGGCAATCCGCGCTTGCAGAGCGCCATCATCGGTGAGCAGCATCAGCCCCTCACTATCAAGATCAAGCCGCCCCGCCGGATAAACGCCGGGCACATCAATGTAATCGGAAAGCGTGGCCCGCACAGACCCCGCCGTACCGCGATCAGTAAACTGCGGCAGGACGCCGTAGGGCTTATTGAACAGGATCAGCCGCGCCATTGCCTTTACATTCTCCATCGCATTATCGCCCGTTTAATATACGCGCTGAAACAGGTCTACCGGATCTATAACCAGTTTCTTTTGACAACCGACCCGTTCTGATGCAGCTTCATATGCACTGAAAAATCAGGAGGGAAATATGAATAGTCCAATACTCGCGCCAGCCGCTGTGCTGGTGCTGTGGTCACTCATCATGCTGTTCTGGATGGCAGGGACGCGTTTGCCAGCCATGTCAAAAGTCGGCATGGATTTGTCAAAGGCGGCTCCGGGTGGGCGTGGTCAGGATATTGATCCGGTTGTGCCACCCTCGGTCGCATGGAAATCGCATAATTATAAGCATCTGATGGAGCAGCCGACGATATTCTACGCTACCGTTGGCATCCTTGCGCTGGCAGGGGCTGGCACTGGATTAAATGTGACACTGGCGTGGGGCTATGTTGGTTTGCGGATTGTCCACAGCATTTGGCAATCAACGGTCAACACGGTGTCGATCCGCTTTGTGCTGTTTTTGTTATCGACATCCTGTCTGCTGGTGATGGCGATCAACGCGGTGCGTGCGACTTTGGGGGCTTAACCGATGATTAAATCAGAAATTCTCCACCCTGTTGTGGCACTTGCGATGTGGACGATGATCATGTGGGTGTGGATGTACGCCACCCGCATTCCCGCAATGCAAAAGGCCAAGATTGATCTAAAAAACTGGGTTGGCGGCACGGGCAAAGACCTTGATGCCGCACTCCCTGCCAAAACGCAGTGGATCGCGCATAATTACAATCATCTTCATGAGGCGCCGACGGTATTTTACGCGGTGGCGCTGGTGCTGGCGATGATTGGCCAGGGTGATGGGCTGAACGCAACCATCGCCTGGGCTTATGTGGGTATGCGTGTTGCGCATAGCCTTGTTCAGGCGCTGTGGAACAAGATTATGGTGCGCTTTTCGCTGTTCCTGCTGTCAAGCCTCGCGCTGATGGCGCTTGTGTTGCACGCGTATCTGGGTGTAATCCATCACAGCTAACGACTAAACTGCGCGGCCAGTTCAGTGTGGGTTGACCATCTGAACTGGCCGACTGGCTGTATCCAATCAAGTCGGTAACCGCCATCGCAGAGCATTTTTGCGTCGCGCGCGAAAGTCGCGGGATTGCACGATACCGAGGCGATGCGCGGCACTTGGGAATTGGCGATCTCGACGATTTGCTCCTTTGCCCCCGCGCGCGGCGGATCGATCACTACGGCGGCAAATCGGTTAAGCTCTTGTGATGTCAGTGGCCGCCTGAACAAGTCACGGTGTTCAACGCTGATTGGCCGCCCCGCCCGCTTCGCCGACGAATGCAGCGCAAGCAGCGCATCACGCGCACCCTCCACCCCGTGCACCTTGCCGGGGAGCGCAAAGGTAAAGGTGCCAAGCCCAGCGAACAGATCGGCGGTTTCCCCGGCATCGCCAATCGCTTCGGCAACCGCGCGAACAAGCGCCGCCTCGCCGTCGGCTGTAGCTTGCAAAAACGCACCTTCTGGCAGCGCAACCGCGACGCCGCCAAGCGTGATCGTCACAGGCTCGGGCTCCCACCGCGTTGATGGGCCGTACCCTTCATCAACCGTCAGCCGGGCAAGACTGTGCTTCTGCGCAAATGACGTCATGGCCTCAATCGCGGCCAGCCCTTCAGCCTCAACTCCGCCGATCATCAAATCAATCCCCTGGTCGGCGAGCGTCATCCGCACTGAAACGCGCTTTCGCTCCTTCATCACATCGCGCAGGAAACCGCGCAGTGGCCCGGTAAGCGCGAACAGCCGGGGATCAAGCACCGGGCACTGTGCAATATCAACAAGCTGATGGCTGCCCGCCTCATTGAAGCCGAGCCGCACGAGCTTGCCCTTGCGTTCAGCCGTAAACGCCGCGCGCCGCCGGGTCGCAGGCGGAGACAAATAAGGCGTGCGAATTTGGGGGATTGGCAGCCCTTGGGCGTGGAGCGCTTCGCTGATCCGGTCAATCATGTAGCGCGCGTAGGCGCTGTCGCTGACATGCTGTAGCTGACACCCGCCGCAGGCTCCGAAATGACGGCAGGCGGGATCGATATGATCGGGGCCGCGCGTCACGCTGCCGTCCGCCGCGATGCTGTCACCTGGAACAGTGCGCGCGAAAAACTGGCCTGAGGCCGTCACGCCGTCGCCGCGTGCGGCCAGCCTGATGATCATCTCGCTCATCCGCACGCCGCCAGCGAAGCGCCAAGACGGTGCGCCAAATCGTCGGCAATCAACGCTGGCCCGGCGCGGCGTGCGGCATCGCTGTGGAGCCACACCGCAGCACAGGCCGCCTCAAATGCGGGCAGACCGCGCGCGAGCATTGCCCCGGCAATCCCGGCAAGAACATCGCCTGTACCCGCACTTGCCAACCAAGGCGACGCCGCCGGATTAACCGCGACACGACCATCGGGCGCAGCCACCACGCTGTCCGAACCTTTCAGGATAATCGTCGCCCCTGACCGTTTCGCCGCGTCACGCGTGCGATCAATTTTGCTGCCGCTTGAAGCACCAAACAGCCGCGCAAACTCGCTCTCGTGCGGCGTGAGGATTAGCGGCTCAGTGCGGTTTGAGAGGCTGGCGAGATCAAGCAGGTTAAGCCCGTCGGCATCAATCACGAGCGGGAGTTTTGACGCAATCGCTGCCGCAAGCTGCCCGCGCGCACGCTCTGATTGACCGAGACCGGGGCCGATCACGACCGCCGATGTCCGCTGATCCGCCAAAGCCGCATCAAACGAGCGGCGAACAATTGAATGCGGCGCGGATTGCGCATTATCTGCGTCAAGGATGACATAGCCCGCCCCTGCACGCTGCGCGGAAATTGCGGCAAGCATCGCTGCGCCCGGCATATCGCCCGATGCCACGAGCACCATGCCGCGCCGATATTTATGATCGTCACTTTGCGGAAATGGCAGCATTGGACGTGCGATAACGTGCACTGCGCTTGCGGCGGTTATGCCAATATCGGCGACAAATACAGCGCCGCACAGCCCCGCCGCTGGCTGGAGGAGATGCGCGGCTTTCAGGCTGCCAAGCGCCAGCGTCAAATCCATCTGCGCTACGCCAAGCATTGCGCCATCATCAGCACCAACCCCGCTCGGCAGATCGACCGCGATCCGAAATTTGGCCATACGCGCAAGGCGTTCAAGCGGCGCAGCAATCGCTTGATCAAGCGCGCGGCTCAACCCAATGCCGAACAGCGCATCAACAAGGATAGGCGCAGGAACGGTCGTTTCATCAAATGTTTCGACCGGGCCAGTCCAGTTGGCGCGCGCGCGCTGTGCCACATCAGTGCGTGGTTCGCCACTCGCCGCAACACGCACGTCAATCCCGCGAGAGTGGAGCATCCGCGCCGCGACATAGCCATCGCCGCCGTTATTGCCGGGGCCGCACAGGATTAGCGTTTCATGCCCCCCGCCAAAGCGCCAGACATTTTCGGCCACAGCCGCGCCCGCGCGCTCCATCAAAACGTCAACGCTTGTTCCGCCCGCCATCACAGCGTCTTCAGCGTCACGCATCTGCGCCGCCGTCAGGATTGGTTGCCCGTCAATGTGCCGCATCAGGACAATTGCCCGCAGCCCGGCGCAAATAGCGTGCGAACCGTTTGAATTTTTATGGCTATCATGGGACAGCGCATATCGTGGTGACAGCAATTCTGTAAGCTGTATTCTGTGCTGAGTCGAAAAGGCCGTGGCAATAAATGGTGTTTGGGAAACATCCTCTGGTAAAACTGACGCTCGTCGCGGCGATTGCTGTGCCGCAGGCGGCGTTTGCGCAGGTGTCGCCCTCCGATACCACCCAAGCCAACCGCACGCGCGCGCTCACCTGTCTTGCGCAAGCGATCAGCTATGAAGCAGGCAATGAGACGGTCGCCGGGCAAGAGGCCGTCGCGCAGGTGATCCTCAACCGGTTGCGCCATCCTGCCTATCCCAAAACCATCTGCGGCGTGGTGTATCAGGGGTCGGAGCGCAAGACAGGGTGCCAGTTCACCTTCACCTGCGATGGTTCACTGCGGCGTCCGCGCTCGGCGCAAAGCACAGCGTTTGCAACCGCGATTGCTGAACGCGTGCTGAGCGGCGGAACGAGCCCGATCGTTGGCGGGGCTACGCACTATCATGCCAATTATGTTTCGCCCTACTGGGCACCAAGCCTTGTTAAGATCGCGAGCATCGGCGCACATATTTTTTACCGGATGCCAGGCGCGCCTGATTTTCCCGCTGTAGCCAATATTGACTATGCGCGCGGTGAGGCGGGTGTTGCGCAACAAGACATTGCGCCACTGCCAGCCGCGCCGAACGCCAGCCTGTTTTCACCCTGGGGGCTGCCAACACTGTCGATTGCACCCTACGGCCGCATAAAGGCGGCTGGCGAATAGATTATTCGCGCGCGCGGATAACAAACGGGCGAACGTCAGAGCCAGTGAGTTCAATAATCGCCGTCCGCTGCGCGCTCTTGTCGGGGGGCTGCTTGGCGGTAACACGAATGGTGAGCGGTCGCCCGACCAGCGAGTCAGTGCGGCGTGTACGAAGCGCCTCAATCGTCCTGCCCCGCTTTGCCGACTCAGACTCTGCGCTGTCAAAGAGCCCGTTTGAAATCTCGTTGATGCTTGAAACGCGGGTTGCAAGTTCTGAGGCATAGCGCGGATCAAACTCACCCGTGCCAAAATTGACCGTGGTGAAGGGGATCATCCGCTGCGCCAGTTCTGGCCCAACATTTGCAATCAGTGCGAGTTCGCCAAGCGTGCGCAGTTCGCCGTTGCGCGGCTTGATCTGCTTTGGCGCATACACTTCAAATTCGGCCCCGCGCGGGCGCGGATCATCATCCTCGTCACGCCAATCCATAAAGCTATCGACCGCGGCTTCGAGTTCTAGCCCTTGCAGGCCAAATTCGGCGAACATCGCTTCGATTTCGGATTTATTGATCAAGTTGAGTGCGATCTTGCCGCGTTCATCCTCGATAATAATATCAAGCGTAGTACGTTCAAACATCTCACGCCGCACCTTGCCGTCAATCGCCCAGCGCCGCGCAGGGTCATTGAGCATCAGACCGTGTACCGCAATCGCGATACCCGCGTCGGCGGCGGCGGAGAGTTTCGCGCGGTCAATCTCGGCTGAGGCCATCAGTGTGCTGCTGCGCGTCACATTGATGATGGTCAGCGCCATCAGAGCGAAAATCACGATGCTAAGGATAGCAGCGATCAGGGCATAGCCCTCCTCGCGCTGATCCGGGGTCACGGGATTTTGCCGCTGCTCTTGAACGGCTCAAGCGTTTTGATTTTGGCGCGCAGTTCATCAGTGATTGCGCGGCCATCATCAACGGTGCGGATTACGCGCGGTTTGAGCAGCACGATCAGTTCAATCTTGTTGCCACCCGTCGCCTGCCGCCCGAACAGCCCGCCAATAAAGGGAATTTGCGACAGAAACGGCAAGCCCACGCGGCCCTTGGTCTGGGTGTTGCGGATCAAGCCGCCAAGCGCCAGCACCTCACCGTCCTGCACCGCAACTGAAGTGGAAATCCGCCGCGTTGAGATGGTTGGGGAGTTAATCCCGGTGCCGCGCGCGGCAGTGGTGTTCACATCGCTCACCTCCTGCGCGACATCAAGCAGCACCAGCCCGCTGGCGTTGACGCGCGGGGTTACTTTGAGGATCACACCCGTATCACGGTACTCGATTGAGTTGATCGTCGGCGCATTGGGATCAGTAGTCGCGGTTGAGTTTTGCGTCGCAATCGGCACCTGATCGCCGACTTGCAGCACCGCCGTTTGATTGTTCAAAACCAAGATTTTGGGGGCCGAAACGACATTGACTTTGGTTTTGGTCTCAAGCGTGTTTAGCACCGCGTTGATCGTGCTACTGGGCGAAAAAGCAAAGGAAAATCCGGGCACGTTGCGAACCAGCGCAAGCCCGCCTGTGTTCTCGGTCAGCGTTCCATTTGAGCCATCGGGCGAGAAATTCCACTGTAACCCGAACCGCAAATCATCGGTCAGGCTCACCTCAGTAATCGCAGCCTCGATAAACACTTGAAACGGCAATATATCGAGTTTGCGCAGCGCATCCTCGATCAGCGCATATTCGCGCGGTGTGCCGTAAACGAGGATTGCGTTGTTGGTGTCATCGCTTGAAATCCGCGCCTTGAGTGCCCCCTGCGTTTCGCCTTCGCCGCGAATATCGAACGGCGCATTTGAATTGACGTTTGATGGCTGTGGCTGTGGCGCACCCGATTGGCGCTGATCACCTTGCCCTTGGTTTTGGCCTGAACCCGAACGCTCGCGGCCATTGCCGCCATCGGGGCTTTGTTCAAACTGGATCGCCTGGCCGTTGCTCTCTGATCCGCTGCTCGTCGATGAATTGCCAAAGGCGTTATTGAGCGTCTTGGTCAAATCACGCGAACGACCGTTTTGGACGCGGTAGACGAACAGGCGCGGCTCGTTATTCTGGCCTTCACGGTCAAGAATTTCGACGAAGCGGTTGACATCATCAAGATATTGCCGCTGGCTGCTGATTGCGAGGATGCCGTTCAATTTCTCCATCGAAATCAACCGCACCAGCCCGCGCGTCGGCGCATCGGGCGCGTTGATCAGTTTTTCGAGTTCAGGTACGATCAAACGACTATCGCTACGCTGCGGCACAAACAGCGCGAACGACATATTGCGCAGCCAGTTCACATCAAACTGCTTGAGCAAATCACGCGCGCTCGCCCGCTGTCCAGTCGTCCCCGACAATGTTATGCGCCCCGTGGCGGCATCGGCCTGTGCCACAACGCCGGGAAGTACGGGATCAAGCAGCCGCTTCATTTCGTCGGCACTGACGAATTGAAGCTGATAAATCTCATTGCTGAAACCAATCGTGGCGCCAACGCTGCCACTCGCCCGCGCTTGGTCGATTGGTTCGATGCTGAACGCGCCGCCGCGTGCAACCAGCGCAAGCCCGCCAACCCGCAGTGCCTCTTCAAGGAAAGCAATTACAGAACTGCGTGCGATTGGTTTTGGCGTTACCACCGTCACTGCCGTGGTCAGCCCCGGCGCGACCGAGAATGGCACTTTCAAAACATCACCAAGTACCGCCTGCGCAACGACGCGGACATCAGCCGAAGGGAAATTGAGGCTGATATCACCGCCGCGAATTTGTACTGGTTGCGGCGTAACAATCGGCGGCGGACGCTGTCCCTCGACAATGGTCGCCGATACGGTGCGGTCATCACCTTGCGGCATTTGCGGCGCGGCGAGCAGCAAGGCAGAGCCAGAAACCCCGCTCGCGAGGAACCAGATGGCGGTGGCAGATCGGCGCAAATTACTCATTCTTCATTTGTCCGCCTTGGTTGGAAGCCGCCTTCGTTAGGCAAAATTCGGCCAGTGGTAAAGGCCATCGCCAATCGTTCACCCTCTTTGCTGAACACGGCATTGCCTTGCGCGAGCGCGACCAGCCGCCATCCACAGTATCTGCCACCAACCGGAACTGAAACGGCGCTGCCATCGCTTTGCTGCAAAACCGCGCGGACAAAGCCACGTCCGCGCACCATCCCGACGACGACTGCGCCATCAAGCGGGCCAGCGGCGGCGACACTCGCCCCGCCTCCACCGCGCCCCGGCGAAAATAGCGCGCTACGCAATATGACCGGGTCAGGAACCACAAGGCCCACCGCATTCTGCGCCAATCGCGCGGGCACAACGCGGCGCATATCGGTGGGCAGTTCATCATCCCTTGGCAAAGCGAATTGCAGCGCGAGCATCAATACCAGCACGCCGCAAAGCAGCGCCGGCATGAGCGCGCCGTTATCGCGGCTTGGGCGCGGAGGCAGGGCTAGACGCTTCAATACGAATATCCATCAAGTCAAGTTTGCCGGACTGCAACGCCCGGTCAGCGGAAATGGTGAGCGAATTGACCGCCAGATAGGGCGGCTGGTTCTGAATTTTTTCAAGCGTACCGATCATCTGCGGCAATGTCATCCGCGCCTCTACCCAGGCACGCGCCCAGCCCGGTTTGTCGCTGACCTCCTGCATCGCGCGGAGTTCGCCGCCGCCACTTGCAATCTGCGCGCCGAGCCGCTCCTTAAGTGCCTCAGTCACAGCGGCAAAGCTTTCGCCCTCAGTGCGGTAATTCTTGAAATCCACCGCGCGTTTTTCAATTGCGCTCCGCAGTCTCGGGATGCTTGCGATCAGCCGCTCATTGCTGGCGAAGCGCGCCGAGAGCCGCTCCCGCTCGGCAGTGCGCGCCGCAAAGCCTGATGTGATCGGCGCAATCAGCGCAAACCAGACGAGTGCGATCAGGCCGACCAATATGCCGATGGCAACAATCTTACGCTCGCGCGCAGTGAGGCTGTTCATTTGGCGCGCCCCCTCCCGCGCCACTCGGCGGTCACGTCAAACGGCTGACCAGTGGCGGACTCCGCCGCGACATCGGAGGTTGACGCGCGTACCGAGGCAAAGCCGCCGCTTTTGCGCAGCGCCGCAACCACATCGACATTGCCTTGCTTATAGCCCGAAAGCCGCAGCGTTTCGCCGTTCCAGCTATAGCGCTGAATCCACACGCCCGAAGGAACCGAGCGCGTAACAAAGGCAAGTGCAGCAAGCGCATTATCACGTTTGCGCCGCGCCAGCAGTTCACTGCGCAGACCCTCCTCATTCGCGATCCGGAGCGCGAGGCGGCGCGCGGCGTTCGCGGTTGGCTGCTGGCTTTCAACCAGTGCTGCAAGTTGCGACACATTTTGCACATCGCGGTAAATCAGCGCACCAAGATTAAGCGCAAAGAACGCGGCGAGCAGCCACCACCAAAATGCCGCGCCCGAGCGGGTTTGGGTTCCCAGCCCATCCTCAACAAGGCCGGGGAGAAAGTCGAACCGCAGGCTGGCATCGTCGCTGTCGGCAATTCCGATCGCGCGCGGCGCAAGGCCCGCATCGATTGCCGCAGCATAAACCGCCTTCACCTGAGCCTTGGGCAGCGCCGCGATTGCAGCGTCAGCCTTGCCGTCGGCGGAGACTGTGCCCGTTGGTGAAACATCAGCATAGGCACTGTCGAGCGCGAACGGCATCAGCCGATCGAGATCAAGCATCACCAGCTTGCGCATATCGGTGCGTCGCATCGTCGGCAGCACCACCTGCCGGATGAGGCACAGCTTTTCGGGTATGAGGATCGTTGCAGGGCGCTGAGCCTGCCGCTCATTAACTGGCCCAAGCGGCGCAGAATCGCCCTCAACGCGCAGATTACCGTCGGCACCGTAATGCACGACCAGCCCCGATATCGCCTTGCGCTCACGCTGCGCCCAACCGGGGAGCATCGCATTCAATTCATCAACCCACCAGCGCGCGCCATCCTTGAATGCCTGCGCTAGCGTCATCATATCCGCGTCAAGAAGCGTTCCCGTTTTCATGACTCGCCGCTGCACCGCCCCGTAAAGCTGTCGATCCGGCAGGCACTGTTCACAGTCGCTGCCGGGCGCGCGATAAATTCAGGCCAGCTACGCGGATCACCGGGTTTGAACGCGAGGCGAACCCGGATGAGTTCGGGGGGCTGTTGCCGCTCAACCCACTGCGTACGCCAGCGCCGCTGATTATCGGGCGGGGCTGCGCCGTAATAGCCCATCTCAAGCGCCTCAACCCCAGTCAGCAACACCGTTGGCGTCCAGCCCGCCTCACCCGGCGCATAGGCGTTCACCCGGTCGGACAGGTCAGACACTGAATAGAGCACGATATCGCCGGGGGCCGTCCGCACCAATCGGTAACGCGCCACAGTCGAAGGACGCTGTGCAGGCGGGGCGGGCGCGAAAAAGCTCACAATATTGGTGCCGCCGCGTAGATCAACCACGGGTGCCAGCGTATCAAACCGCGTCGAGGCGACCATGTTTTCAATCCGTTCGCGCAGGATCGTTTGTGCGGTGACGATGGACTCGCCCGTCGCCGCTTGCTGCGCGCTGCGTTCGGCAACTTGACGCACTGTCACCATTCCCGCCATCAGCATCGCCGCCGTCAGCGCAAGAATGAACAGGCTGACAAGCAGCTCAATCAGCGTGAATCCGGTTTCACGCGCGCGCATTAGCGTGCGACCCGGATCGTTTTGAGGACAACTAAATCGCGTTTGTCGCTGGCAAGGCCCGCCGTGACGCTGACCGCCTCAAGCCGCGCGCCGCTCGGTTCGTTTGCGCGGTAGGGCTGGACTGACAGCCGCCAGCGAATGCCGCTGGTAAGCCCGCTGGTTTCGCCAAGGCTGGTGGATTGGGCCGAGCCGACGGCGGTAAGCTGAGACTGTGCAACAAGCATCGCCTTGCGCCGCTCCTCAACCAGCCGCGTCTGGCGCGCGCCTGACTCGATTGATTGGAAGGTTACGCCGAGCATCGCCACAATAATCGCCGTCGCCACGAGTGTTTCGGCAAGCGCGAAACCGCTTTCTGCGCGCTGCCCGTTCACCGTCGCGCCTCGAATATCAAACCTGTGGTTGGAAACACGATAAAATCTTGGGCCACTCCGCCGGTGATCAGCGAAAGCCTGCCCCCATCCGACGTTCCGTCAGTGTAAAAAGTAATCGCCCCGCCGCGTGCTTTTGTCCGCAAGCTCACCGCCTCGGGCAGCGCCTGCACTGCGCGATCTGCCACGCGAAAACCAGCGGCATCACTTGCAACGCGGAAAATCGCAGGTTTGCCACTGCGTATCGCCAGCGCGCGCGCTTCTCGCACGCCGAGAACCATTGCACTGCGCGCCATCCGGTATTCCTGGCCGCGCACCATCCCCTGCAAACGCGGGAATGTGAGCCCGCTGATCAGCGCGGCAACCGCGATCACAACCAGCGATTCGATCAGCGTGAAGCCGCGCGCGCCATCACCAATTGCCAACATCTTTGGCCTCGCCAGTTCCGCCCGCCGCCTTGTCCGAACCAAGGCTGAACACGTCAATTTCACCGTGATCACCCGGCGTTTTGAACGCGTAAGGATTGCCCCACGGATCAATCAATGCACTCGCCTGTGGCAGATATGGCCCGTTCCAAATCGGCACTGATGGCGGCGCTTTCATCAGCGCGCCTAAGCCTTCTTCAGGCGTCGGATAACGCCCGGCATCAAGCCGGAAGAGTTCAAGCGAGGCGGCCACATTCCTGACCTGAACCGAGGCCGACTGCGTTTTTGAACTGCCAAGATATTTGATTACCTGCGGGCCGACAATCGCCGCCATCAGCCCCAAAATCGCCAGCACCACAAGCAACTCAAGCAGCGTAAACCCGCGCTCATCTCTGGCAATTTTGCGCACCCATTTGTTCATCACGAAACCACCGCCAAATCGTTAAACCCTAAAATCGCCGTCATGATTGATCCAATAATCGCGGCAACCGTTACCCCAAGGATGACAGTAATCGCGGGTGTGAGCAACCCGATCAAACGTTGCAACCGGATTTTGACGTCGCGATCCAACACATCGGCAAGCTTGCCAAGCATTGGCCCAAGCTGTGAAGTCTCCTCGCCCGTCCGCAGAAAACCGAGCGCAAGCTTAGGCAGGACGTTGGCGGCGGCGAGCGGTGCGGTCAGTCCCTCGCCTTCTTTGACGCCGCTTGCGACCTTGGCGACCGCATCGCCGATTTCGCGGTTGCCAATCGCGCGCTGCGCCATCGCGAGCGCCACCGGCAGCGGCACCCCGCCCGTCACCAGCACGCTCAGCGTTCGGGCAAAGCGCGCAGTATCGATATAGCGCACGAGCATCCCAAGTTGCGGCGTGCGCAGGATCATCCGGTCAACGCCAAGCTTCATCGAAGGCTGACGCAGCCATTGCCGCAGCCCGAAAAACAGCAACAGCCCCACCCCGAGCATCACCCAACAGTGCGCCCGCAACGTCTGGCTCGCCCCCATCACAAAGCGCGATGCGGCAGGGAGTTTGTCACCAGCGCCTGCAAACAGGCTTTCAAATTGCGGCACAACGAACAGCAGCATGAGCAGGATGACGCCGACCGCAATCACGAGCAGGATCACCGGATAGATCATCGATGTCGTAATCAAGTTGCGCAAATCATCGGCCTGGCCAAGCGCCTCTGCCAGCCGCCCAAGTGCCCCGCCAAGGTTGCCGTCAGCCTCCCCCGCTTCAGTCATCGCCACTGCCATTGGGCTGAACAACGCGTCATTACCCGCCATCGCGCGCGAGAGCGGCATCCCTTCCTTGACACCCGAAAGTATCTCGAAAAATTGCGCGCGCACTGCTGGCAGTTCGATATTCTCAATCGACAGCGCCAGCGCCCGGTCAAGCTGTAGGCCCGCGCCGATGAGCACCGCAAGCTCACCAATTGTCTTGGTCACAGCAGCACGCGTCTTGCCATCAGCGCGGCCGTGCTTGACCTGCTTTGGCGCTGCAACTTCAGTCATATCAAGCGGCGAAAGCCCAAGCCGCCGCACTGCCGTCACCGCCTGCGCGCGTGATACCGCTTGTATTTCACCGCTGGTTGCGCTGCCCGAGGGCGATATCGCGCGGTAGGCAAAGGTCGGCACTTGCTGCTCAGCCGCTTTCAGCGGCAACGCGGAGGACTTCCTCAATCGTCGTCAGTCCAGCCGAAAGCTTGTTGATCCCATCGCTGAGCATCGTCGAAAGCGCGCCGTTCGCGCCTCGCACAATTTCGCGCGCGTCGGCTCGCTTGAGGATCATCTGGCCAATCGCCTCATCAATCACCAGCAGTTCGATCAGGGCAATTCGTCCGCGATAGCCGCTATTGTTACACTTGGCGCAGCCGCCGGCCTTGAAAAAATTGCGTTCCTCGGTCGGCCCAAGCCCGAGTGCGGCCAACTGCGTCACGCTTGGTTGATAGGGCACATGGCAGGCATCGCACAGACGCCGGACGAGCCGCTGCGCCAGCACCGCGTTGAGCGTAGAGGTCAGCAAGAACGGCTCCACCGCCATATCAAGCAACCGCGTCACCGCGCCAGCTGCTGTATTGGTGTGCAATGTCGAGAGGATCGTATGCCCCGTTAGCGCCGCCTGCACCGCAATCTGCGCTGTCTCCAGATCGCGAATTTCGCCGACCATCATCACATCGGGGTCTTGGCGCAGGAACGAACGCAGCGCGGTGCTGAACGTCAGGCCAATCGCGCTGTTCACCTGCGTCTGGACAATGCCGGGCAGGCGGTACTCGATCGGGTCTTCGACCGTGAGGATTTTGCGCGCGCCCGAATTCATTTCGGCGAGCGCGGCATAGAGCGTCGTCGTCTTGCCGCTCCCCGTTGGCCCCGTCACCAGCACGATCCCAAATGGCCGCGCCAGCACCGCGCGCAATTTATCCGCCAACGCGGCATCAAAGCCAAGCGTGGCAAAATCAAGCGCGAGGTTGGCGCGGTCGAGTATCCGCATCACCACACTCTCACCGTGGATTGAGGGGGCGGTCGCCACGCGCAGATCAATCTCATTCCCGCGCACCGTGGCGCGCATCCGGCCATCTTGGGGCAAGCGACGCTCGGCAATGTTAAGCTCAGCCATCACCTTGATCCGCGACACGAGCGCCGTCCGCATTGATGGCGGCAGTGAGGCCGCCTCAACCAGCACCCCGTCAACGCGCATCCGCACCACCACCCGGTCTTCGGCTGGCTCGACATGAATGTCTGACGCGCGCGCATCGACCGCGTCAGCGATCAGGCGGTTGACCGCGCGGATGACGGGCGCATCGCTGACGATATCGCGCAGCCGCTCAAGATCATCTTCATCGGCCCCGGCACCAGGCATTTCGGCATTCAGTTCGTCCTGACCGTAAAGCCGATCAATCCCCGCCTCAATATCGCTTGGCGGCGCGACCACGCGGTCAACCGGGCAGGCGAAACTGAAACCAAGTGCTGTAACCGCGAAATCATCAAACGGATTGGCGAGCGCGAGCCGCAACCGTCCGTCCGCCATCGCAACGGGCAGCGCGCGCATTTCGCGCAGGAACGCAGCCGACGGCACTCCGCCCTCAACCCGCGCCGCCGGAAAATCACGCGCAGTGATCAAGGGCAGCCGCGAAACCTTCGCAAAACCCTGCGCCAGTGCTTGCTCAGACACGAGCCCGAGACGCGTTACAACTGACTCAATCGGCTCACCTGTTTCAAGCCGCACCGCCTGCGCACGTGTCAGTGCATCAGGCTGCAACAGCGCCGCGACGACTGACAGCGCGGCATTGCCCGCAACCACCAGTTTAGCATCTGCGACAAGTTGATCGCCCATCTGCGCTATCGCACTCCTTATATGATCCTTGGGCACTTATGCCGTTTCAAAATGGGCGCGTCCAGCACCGCAATTTGCGCTCCGTCAATATGGAGCGAATATATATCCATTTTATCCACATATCTGGTTTAATGTTCCAAAATGAAACGGATAAACTGTTACACTTGTATGAAATCGACTGATTTTCGCCATTTTTTGCACCTCAATCGATTGGCTCACTTACTGTGATCGATTTACTAATAGTTGCGATTGCACATATTTCACCAACTCTGAGAACGTCAGGAGGCTACAACCTGATCGGGTAGTGACAGGCAAAGCCTGCGCAGTGTGCGTGACGACCGTTTAACATAGCAAGCAGTTTAGTGCGTAAAAACGAATGGCCCCGGCTGTTCGCAGTCGATCAGCTACGCTTGATCGAATGTATACACTTGTCTTAAAAAGAGGTGGAATAATAATGAAAATAAATACTCTAAAATTTGCAGGACTATTGTCGACGGCGATTGTGGCCCCGGCATTTTTCGCTGCGCCAGCAATGGCCCAGAAATTGAACAAGGAAGCCGTTTATTCGCGTGAAGTGACAACCAACGCTGCGGTGCAGGCCAAGATTGACCGGATGAGCTCGGGTCAGGTTTCACGCCGTGCATCCGACACGCTTGACCGTCTGCTCCTCTGGAATGAGATCATGCAGGACGCCAACGCGCTTGATCACACACCAGGGCCGTTCGCCGGTGATCAACAGGGGCCAACACGCAACAGCCGTGCCTTCGCAATGGTTTCAATCGCGGTATTTGATGCGGTAAACTCGTTTGATCGTCGTTTCAAAGCTTACAACAACATCGGCCGTGCACCTGCTGGTGCATCGAAGGATGCGGCGATTGCTTATGCGGCACACCGCGTGCTTCGTGTGCTTCATCCGCGTCAGGCTGTTCGTCTTGACCAGCTTCTTTCGTCCGACGTAAGTTCGATTGAAGCAAGTGCTGCTGCGGTTGCTGCGGGTCGGGTCATCGGTCTTGCTGCTGCTGATGCGATGACTAACAGCCGTATCAACACAGCGCTGCCTGGCGCACCTGCAACTGACGGCGCAACGGCTGGCGAACCAGCATTTGGTGCTGGTGGCCTTGTTTCGGGTGGTTCCAACGTCGCGTTCCAATATCCTGGTCAGACTGGTCTGCGGATCAATGGTGGTCAGACAGCCGCACCTGCTTGGGAACGCGACCCAGTTGGCCTCGCACGCGGCGTTGCTCTTGGGGCACGGTGGGGCGCTGTTCGTCCATTTGTTATGACTTCGGGTGCACAGTTCCGCATTCCACCACCCCCTGCGCCAAATACGGCACGTTTCCGGGCTGGGTTTAATGAAGTCCGTGCAGACGGTGCTTCGGCTGACACCCCCGGCAGCAACACCAACCCGCAGTTCCAGTTTATCGGAAACTTCTGGGGTTATGACGGTGCGCCGTTGCTTGGTACGCCGCCACGCCTTTATGATCAAATCGCCATCAAAGTGGCCAATGATCAGGGCATGACACGCCTCGATACCTATGCGCGCTATCTCGCGCTCATCAACACGGTGCAGGGCGATTCAGGCATTGCTGCTTGGGACAGCAAATACTTCTACAACTATTGGCGTCCGGTAACGGGTGTGCGTCGTGGTGCAGAAGACGGCGATGCGACAACAGTCGGCGTGCCTACCTACAAGCCGTTTGGCGCGTCGGTTGTCAACGCGCTAGTTTCAGAAGCGTTTACACCGCCGTTCCCAGCCTATCCATCGGGCCACGCCACGTTCGGCGCGGCAATCTTTGAAGTGATGCGCGCGTTCTTCCCGAACAACACACGCTTCACCTTCGTGTCCGATGAATATAACGGCACCGGAGTTGATCCAAAGGGTGATCCACGTCCATTCGTTCCTGTTCGCTTCCGCTCATTCCAGCAAGCCCAGGAAGAAAATGGCCAGAGCCGCATCTACAACGGCGTGCACTGGGAATATGACAACAATGAAGGCCAGACGCTTGGCGTAAATATTGCCAAGTTCACGGTGGCCAATGCTTTCCAAAAGCGTTGATTTGAAAGCGCATCTGTGAGGATGTGATGACATTAGGGGCCGTGTCGAGATTTCGGCGCGGCCCTTGCTGTAAAACTGATGAACTGATTTTACGGGGATATTTATGCGTATTTTACTGACAACAATGATTGCGGTTGCCGCGTTTACAACTGGCTGTAATGCCGCAAGCGAAGTCGCGCCACAGCGCCCCTCAAATGCTGAATCAGCGAGTAGCAAACCCGGCGATCCGTTAAGCGCGCTTGATAAAAACGGCGTTGCAAAGGCATCGTTTCCTGATGGTGTGGTTGAGCGGTTGAACGCGATTATGCTGCGTTCCAAAAACACCATCGACAGTTTTGACAAGGCAATCCCCGCCATCCGCGAAGCCAGCAAAGCAGGCACCGGAGCCGCAGGCTTCGCCCAGCTTGAAAAACTGCACAGTGACGCAAAATCTGCCAATGCTGACTTGATCGCCGAAGGCAAAAAGCTTGATGCGACCCGCCAATATTATGACATTGTGATTTTCGCCGGGATGACCACATTTGCCGACAAGGTCGAAAAAGAGTTGGCCGAAGAGGTGAAGCTGTTGAGTGCGGCGAAGAAGTAGGGTTTTACTTTATATACCCCGTCATTCCCGCGCGTTCAATTACGATGACTTTAAGTTGAATCGTCTCCGCGTGCTTGACACGGGGTTAGGCTTTCTTGTGCCTTATCAAAGCAAGAAAAAGCCTAACCCCCCTGAGTTCACAAACGAAGTGCAACACCTACAACAGGTGCTGCCATGCCAAGATATACCCAGCTTTCGCTTGAGGAGCGCTGC
>JAYUIX010000028.1:0-9276 GCA_043765635.1 Sphingomonadales bacterium | reverse complement strand
TTACTGTGCCTACGGGCATGAGATGTTTCCTTTCGCGAAACAGGTGCCGTATCCGCAAAAGCACGGATACGAAGCCAGGGTCGTGAAATGGAAGAATCAGTAACGCCGTGGCGACCTAAATTTCCGTCGCAGTCGACGATAGCAGACAGTCTCTATGACAGAATTTGCAAAAACTGCAAGCTTGCTGACTTGAACATAGTTTCAAAGCATTGCAGTGTGGCATAGTGGCAGATACTGTAAAACTTGATGAAAGCTGGAGCACGCCACTCGCCGAGGAGTTTGCCAGCCCTTACATGGCCGTTCTCAAAAGCTTTCTCGTCAGTGAAAAGGCCAAGGGCAAGACTATTTTTCCAAAAGGCGGCGAATGGTTTCGCGCGCTTGATTTGACCCCACTGAACAAGGTGCGCGTTGTCATCCTCGGGCAAGACCCCTATCACGGCTCTGGCCAGGCGCACGGCCTGTGCTTCAGCGTGCGACCCGGCGTCCGCCCGCCGCCAAGCCTGCTCAATATTTTCAAGGAACTTGAAAGCGACCTTGGCATCCCCCGGCCAAACCACGGCTTTCTTGAACATTGGGCGCAACAGGGTGTGCTCCTGCTCAACAGCGTCTTAACCGTCGAAAGCGGGCTTGCCGCGTCGCATAAGGACAAAGGCTGGGAGCGGTTTACCGACGCCGTGATCCGCCTTATTGCCGCGCAATCACAGCCAATCGTATTCCTGTTGTGGGGCAGCTATGCACAGAAAAAAGCCGCCTTTGTTGATCCGTCGCGCCATTTAATTCTCAAGGCCGCGCACCCATCGCCGCTTTCGGCGCATAATGGATTCCTGGGATGCAGGCATTTTTCCCAGGCCAATGCCTTCCTTGAGGCTAATGGTCAGCCCGCGATTGACTGGTCATTGCCATAAGGCATCGTCTCCACAAGAGTGTGGCAAAAATATCAAAATCACCAACATAGTTGGTAAATGTCCCATTTTCTTCGCGTTTATGACTCGACAGACTTTGGCTCGTTCGATTAGCCAACAGCCAACAGCCAACAGCCAACAGCCAACAGAGGTAATCGTGCGCACATTCAATCTAATTACTCTCCGTTCTGCTCTTCAAACCGGTATTGCAACAATCGCGCTGATTACAGCGATCCCCGCAATCGGACAGACTGTTCCCGAGGACGATGAGGCAGTCGAAGACGGATCAGACATCGTCGTCACCGCGCGCCGTACCGAAGACCGGATCATCGCGCCGCAGGTTGAGCTATCAGGTCAAGCCTTGCTCGAAACCCAGCCAACTAGCGTTGCCGACAGTTTGCGCGGGCTTTCGGGCGTGTCGATCCGCACCAATTCACGCGGCGAAACCGTAGCGCGTGTGCGCGGTGCAGAAGAACGGCAGACGGCAGTGTTCCTTGACGGTGCTCCGTTTAACGTGCCGTGGGATGGCCGAATTGATCTTGGCGTATTGCCAGCCGGTCTGATTGGGAACATTACGGTGACCAAGGGCGCAGTGCCTGTTGAATTCGGCGCGAACGCGGTTGCGGGCGTCGTTGATCTCCAAACGCGGCGCGCGAACATCAGTGACGGTGCAACCGGCGGCTTTACCGGCCTTGCCGAGCGCGGTACGCTTGGTTTTACGAACCTTGCAGGCGTCGTAACCGTTGGCAATGATGATTTTGATGTCACGCTGTCGGGTGGTTACGTCCGCCGCGATGCAACCCCGCTGGCTGACCGCGTGTCAACGCCGTTTAGTCAGGGGTCGGGCAATCGCCGCACCAATACTGACCTTGATAGCTTTACCGTATTTGCCGCTGTCGGCAACCGTTTCGGCCCCATCGAAACGCGGCTTTCGGTTCTCCACAATCAAACCGAGCGCGGGATTGCCCCTGAATCGGATCGCAACCCTGCACAATTTGCGCCGCGTTTCTTTCGCTATCCAAAAATCGAACTGACGCAAGTTACGTTCAATGCCAAGGTTGAGCTTGCCGAAAAGACTGATTTGGTCGCAGTTGCCTACGGCCAGAAATTCAATCAGCAGATCGATAATTTTCGCGATATCACTTACACAACGCTTCGCACCCGCCAGCTTGATGATGATGATACGTTCGGCGGTCGTCTAACCCTTGCCAGCAAGCTTGGCCCGGTTGGCGTGCGGCTTTCGGGTTCGTATCAAACGTCCGAACATGAACAAATTGATACGCCATTTCCTTCAGCGATCCCCGGCCCCAATCTGAAGTTTGAACAAAACCTTACCAGCGTCGGGATTGAAACCGATATCCCGGTGAGCGATACGACGCGTATCACGCTTGGCGGCGGCTATGACCGCGCGACAACGCCGCTGACAGGTGATAAGCCTGCCCAACCTACTCAGGACGGCGAGGTTTTTTCAGCCTCACTCAAGCAAAAGCTTGGTGAAGGCCTTTCGCTCACGCTTTCGGGCGGTAAACGCACCCGCTTTGCCTCGGCGCGTGAATTGTTCGGCGAAGCGCTTAACCGGTTCCTGCTGAACCCCGATCTGCGCCCCGAAACCGCGATCCTTGCCGATGCGGAGCTTGAACTGAAACGCGACCGCTTTACGCTACGGATCAATCCTTATTATGCCGACGGCAAGGATACGATCAGCCAGCGCATCGTCCGCGTCGGTAATGCCTCGCTGCGGCAACGTTTCAACCTTTCGGGCACAAAATCCTACGGGCTTGATGGCAGTCTTCAGGTGAAACTCACTGATCAGCTTGGTCTGGCTCTTGCGGGGAACGTGCAAGATGTAAAGGCTGACAAAGGTGCTGCCCCGATCCGCCGTTTGCCACAGCGTCAGCGTTATGAACTTAATGCTGTGCTCGATTATCGCACTGATCGTTTCTATGTGGCAGGTGAAATTCAGCGCACGGGCAATGCCCGCGATGATGCGCCAAGCGGGGCCAGCGTGATCCTGCCATCGTCAACCGAATTCAGTCTGCGTGGCAGCGTCACCCTGTTCAAGCCCAGCAAAGGCCCGAAAATTTCATTGACGGCGGCGGGCGATAATCTCACCAACGAAAATGTTGTCGCACAGCTTGGATTGCCATCACCGGGGCGGACGATCCGTTTCGGCATTCGATTTGATTAGAGGCTTTTGAACTATGCGTTGTTCGGTGCTGTTGACACGTCTGCTTACCGCAACCTTTTTTGTAAGCGTTACGGTAAGCAATGCCTTTGCGCGAACAGCGGTACCACCAGCCGCCGATGCGACAGTCATTGAAAGCATGGCCACCGAACTGCGGGAAATGCGTGAGAGGATTGAGTCTCTTGAAAGCGAATTGACCCAACTCCGTGAAAATGACATGGCAGCAAAGGTAGCGGCTCCCTCACCCAAGCCAACTTGGACGGATGACGGCCCTATTCTTGAGTCCAAAGTGACAAGCAGGACGGGCGATGACACCCCGCTTGAAAGGCGCATACTGCCTGCCAGCCTTCAGATTGATCGCGGCGCATTCCCGATCGAAACGCACGGCCAGATTCAATATGATTTTTCCTATGTTGCCAACCCGGGCGACAAGATCAATACCACCAACCTTGGCTATAATGGTACTGCCCGTCGCCTGATTTTCGGTTTTCGCGGCGGCCTTCCCGGCGGGTTCCGCTATAATCTCGAATTTATGTTCGCGCGCGAAATTGTCGATTATGAGGATGTGACGCTTTCATGGGAACCCGAAGGCAAGCCCTATTCAATCAAGATCGGCAATCATTACCCTTTCACTGGCCTCGAAAATCTAACGAGCAACAAACGCAACAGCTTTGTTGAACGCTCGGCAGCCAACGATGCGTTTAACTTTAACCGCCGGATTGGTGCTTCGGTTGGCTATGCCAACAAACGCGGCGATGTGTTCCTCAATGCGGGGCTGTTCAACGGCTTCATCAATAATAGTGCTGCCAACACTGATTATGTGATTGCAGGGCGCGGCGTTTACGCGCCTGAAGTATTCGGCGGGCGCATCCATCTTGGTGCCAGCTACCAATATCGCCGGACGCAGGCGCAGGATCAAACCTTCCTCTACCGCGCGCGGCCCTTCACTCAAGGCACGAATATTCGCTTGATCGGCACTGGCCCGGCGACAACGACGGGCGCATTCGCCCCCGGCATTGCCACACGCGGCGATCAGATATTCAGCACTGAAGTCGCCGGGATTTTTGGCCCCGTCCATTTCGTGTCAGAATTCAATTATGTACCCGTAGCGGCAATCCAGCCCAATGAAGTGCTGGTCAACCGCCGCGCAACCACCGGAACCCGCCTCGCAACTGACCCCGAATTTTTCGCGATTTACGGCGAAGTTGGCTACTGGCTGACGGGAGAAACACGCGGATATCGGCTCGGCCGTTTCTTCCGCACGCCCGTTCGCAAACCCGTCAGCGAAGGCGGGATTGGCGCAATCCAGCTTGTTGGCCGAGTCGATTATTTAGACCTGAGCGACATCGTCGGCGGCACCGCACCGGGTGTTGTAAACGGCGTACTTAACGGCGGCATTCAAACCGGTTATCAGGTGGCGCTTAATTGGTATCCAACTGACTTCCTGCGTTTCACCGCGCAATATAGCCGACTTGAAATTGAGGGCGGGCCAAACGCGGGGCAAGTCGTCCCCACCAGCACCCGCGCACTGTTTAACCGCAAGTTTGGCACTGATGCAGTCGTGTTTCGGGCACAGATCGAGTTTTAATTGATCCCGCGATCCGCGTGCATGGCACAGTTTCGGCCGTTCGCTTTTGCCGCATAAAGCGCGCGATCCGCAACCCGGAGTAGCCCACCAGCGTCCACCGCAGGCGGCAATCCGCCGATCCCGGCAGAAAATGTGATCTGGCCGAGCGGCTCATCTGTTTCCTTTTTGACGATGTGGCGGTCGGCAAGGTCGCGCCGCGCAGCATCCACCAGTTCATAAGCAGGCTCGACGCCAAGCTCTTCAAACAGAATGACAAATTCCTCGCCACCAAAACGGAACACATGCCCTTGTTTACCGCAATGATCGGTGAGGATATCACCGATCAGTTTGAGCACACGATCTCCCGTCACATGGCCGAACCGATCATTGACCGATTTGAAATGATCAACGTCGCAAATCGCAAGCGACAAAGGCCGCCCCGATTGCAGCGCGCGCTCGCTGATCGCGCCGAGCATCCGCTCAAACGCCCGCCGATTTGAAAGCCCGGTAAGCGCGTCGGTATCGGCCTTTGTCCGCGCATCGGTAAGCGATGCTTGAAGATCAATCATCGCTTCGCCGCGCACGCGCAGTTGTTGCTCGGCGGCGCGAGTTTTAACAATCATTGCGCGCGTAAGATCAATCAAAGCGGTGATAGCAGAAGCGCCAGAATGGTCTGTCGCCATGCTTTGCGCGCTGCCCTCAAGCGCGTCGCCAAATCCGCGTGCGTCTTCATGTGATGTGCTGACAAGTGCCTCAAGCGCCTTCAATTGTTCCTGCGCCGTATTGGCAATTGCCTGCAAATCCTCTTCGGAAAGTGCGCTGCTGTCGGCAATATCAATTGCATCGGGTGCGTAGCCAGTCTCAATCAGTTTCGATACAGCCCCCGCCAAATTGGCCTCTCCGCGCACGTAATGACGATAAAGCAGCGCATAATTCGCCGGATTTGGATCAATATCATAATGCTCGATATGCACCCGCAGGCTATCAAATAGTGCCAAATAAGCCGAGTGCGGGGTCGATCTGGCAACGTGCGCCGGCTCTGTGCCCCATAGGCGGGAATGCAGTGATTTTACCGCCCCCGTAACAACTGATGCTGCGCTCGCCATACCGTATGCGTCCTATTTTCCCGTTTCTGCACAGGATAAACGGCAGCGGCAGGATATAGTTAATGACGACGGGTGGATTACGCTTAGTCGCGCTTGCTGATCCGTTCGTGTCGAGCAAAGTCGAGACACCTTGGCCAGCATGTCTCGACTTCGCTCGACACAAGCGGGAGAGGTTTATGCGTCCACTGCCTCCACCCGCACTAACATCGTGCCCTCACTCACCTGCCCACCTGCTTCGGCGCTAAGCTCAGCAATCGTGCCATCAAACGGCGCAGTGAGCGAATGCTCCATCTTCATCGCTTCGAGCGTGAGAAGTTTCTGGCCCTTGGTAACGGTTTGGCCTTGTGTGACTTCAACCGCAATGATCTTGCCCGGCATGGGCGAGAGGATGGTGCCGGAGGATATGGATGCGGTAGACCCAGCTGTTGCAAAACGGGTGAACGTAAATGCGACCCCGTCCTCAAAGAAAACAGCATCTTGGCAGCCCATTATATGGCCAGTGCTGACTTCATAAGCATCGCCACTGTCATAAAGCCCTAGATCATATTTGATTGGCTCAATCTGTTTATTATCGAGGTACAAATTCACTGTGGTCATGTTCGGCGCATTCAGTCGCAAACCGATCAATCCGCGATCTCGATCCAATGTGCGTGGCACCCACTCTGACGGCGAGTTCCAGCCGCCAAAAATGAGCTTCTCGGCGACTTCTTGAAGCAGCAATGCGCTCGGCTCAGGCGCGCGCATGAGATCATCACCGTATTGACCAATGAAAGCAGTGGACACATTGCCACTGATGAATTCACTGTGCTGACAAAGCCGCTTTAAGAACCACGCATTGTTTTTGACCGGATGACACATCAAGCTACCACAAGCTTTTGCGAGCTTTCCCAGGGCCGCATCGCGGCTTTCGCCATGCGTTACGAGTTTGGCAATCATCGGATCATAAAAAGGCGTGATCGTGTCCCCTTGTTCAACGCCCGTTTCAAAACGACCGTCAGTGTAGTCCTCAAGCGTCTCTAGCTTACCGATTGATGGCAAGAAGCTGTTGCTGGGATCCTCCGCATACAGCCGCGCTTCCATTGCCCAGCCGTTTATGCTCAGCTCGTCCTGCCGCTTGGGCAGCGCCTCCCCGCTTGCCACGCGGAGTTGCCATTCGACCAGATCGACGCCAGTGATTTCCTCAGTCACCGGATGCTCCACCTGCAACCGCGTGTTCATTTCCATGAACCAGATGCGGTCGGCGTGCAGACCCTCTGACGCATCGGCGATGAATTCGATCGTACCCGCCCCGACATAGTCGACTGCCTTCGCCGCCTTGACCGCCGCCGCGCAGAGCTGCTCGCGCGTCACCGCATCCATCCCCGGCGCGGGGGCTTCCTCGATCACCTTCTGGTGCCGGCGTTGCAGCGAGCAGTCGCGTTCGAACAGGTGAACGATGTTGCCGTGGCTGTCGCCGAACACCTGCACCTCGATATGGCGGGGGCGCTGGATATATTTCTCGATCAGGACATGCGCGTTGCCAAACGACGCTGTCGCCTCACGCTGGCACGATGCGAGCGCATCGGCGAAGTCCGCCGCCGCCTCAACCTTGCGCATCCCCTTCCCACCGCCACCCGCGACCGCCTTGATGAGCACGGGATAGCCAATCTTCTCAGCCTCACGCGCCAGCAAATCGGGCGACTGATCCGCGCCCATATAGCCCGGAGTCACCGGCACACCCGCCGCCGCCATCAATGTCTTGGCCGCATCCTTCAGCCCCATCGCGGTGATGCTGGCAGGCGCTGGCCCAACCCAGATCAGCCCCGCGTCGATCACCGCCTGCGCAAACGCGGCATTCTCGGAGAGGAAGCCATAGCCCGGATGGATCGCCTCCGCTTTGGTGGCGAGCGCGGCGGCGATGATCTTCTCCCCCACCAAATAACTTTCCCGCGCCGGAGACGCCCCGATATGCACCGCCTCATCGGCGGATCGCACATGCAAAGCCTTCGCATCGGCATCCGAATAAACCGCAACGGTGCGGATGCCCATGGCCCGCGCCGTGCGAATAATCCGACAAGCAATTTCGCCCCGGTTGGCGATCAAAAGTGACGCTATCATAATGCCTCCCCGGCACGGGGAGGGGAACCATCCGCAGGATGGTGGAGGGGCAGGTTGGGCTTACATGCCATCCTATTCGCTCGCTCGCGACACACTTCAACAATCCGCACCACCACTGCCTCCAAATCCTCCAGCACAACCTTCGCTGGAACCCTAAGTGTCGCCACATGCTGCGACTTGAGAAATGCTGTCCGCCGGGCATCACGCTTCGCAGCCTCGATTCCGTCATGCGCTAAGCCATCAATCTCAATCGCCAGCCGCACGGACGCGCAGTAAAAATCAAGCACATACATATCTGCGGGATGCTGCCGCCGAAACTTAAAACCACCCGGACGCTTGCGAAGCTCGCGCCAAAGAAAAACTTCGGGCAGGGACATTTCGCTGCGAAGCTTCCGCGCCAGTTTGACGGTCTGAACTGGGCCGTTGATCATTCAAATCCTCCCCGTCCCGGGGAGGGGAACCATCCGCAGGATGGTGGAGGGGCACCCGCAAGTTTTCCTGATCCACCGACACCCCAAACCTCACCAAAGACCAACCACCGCCCCTTGAAAACACCACCACGCCCAGCCTCACCTGCCCCTCCACCAGCTACGCTGGTTCCCCTCCCCCGTTGGGGGAGGATTTGGGTACGGATAATCCGGCAGGCAATCTCGCCGCGATTGGCGATGAGGAGGGATTTGATCATTTACCACCTTCCGACTGTCGGATCACTTCACTGCAAACTGCAATAATTCTAAAAACAAGATAGAAGACGCAAAGCGCGCAGGTCATCGCAATTGCATAGAGCGACATGCCTAAGATCGAAATATCGATCAAGCTGAGTGCGGTGCCTTTGGCAATGGCTGCAAAATTCATTGCGATATTAAAAAGCAAAAGAGCAATGGTTATTATCGCGGTATATCGTGCCAACAGTGCGCCTATGTAGCCTGTTTTCTCTCGACAGTTTTGAGCTTGAATTTGAATTGTCTCTCGACGTCGATTTACTAATTGGCCCAGGAAACTTCGTTGCCAGCCCACCGATCCAATTTGGTGCAGCGTAAAGTAGGCAAATTGCAAAACAACATTGAGAGCCAAAGCTGCACCGAGAAAGGTGAGCGTGTCGCCGATTGTGGATGGATCTAAAATTGATATTGACCCGGCATTTGGTGGAGGTGGGCCGACTGGCATTACATCCGAAACACCCCAAACCGGGGCGCCTCCTCAACCGGCGCGTTCAAGCACGCCCCCAAGGCCAGCCCCAGCACATCGCGGGTCTGCGCCGGATCGATAATCCCGTCATCCCATAACCGCGCGGTGGCGTAATAGGGGTTGCCTTCGTCTTCATATTTCTGGCGGATCGGGGCTTTGAAGGCTTCGGCTTCTTCCGGCGTCCATTTCTCGGCATCGCGGTGGACGGTGGCCAGCACACTTGCCGCCTGT
>JAYUIX010000027.1:0-9301 GCA_043765635.1 Sphingomonadales bacterium | reverse complement strand
CGGGACAATTCATCGGTTTGAGCGCCATCCACTGCGCCTTATCGGAAATGACTGGCCCTTCGTCTTCTGTATTAGGAACTTCGTCAGGGATGACGAACATGTTTTCGCGATATTTGCCCCAATGGCCCGATTGCTCCCATTGGCGCGCGTCCATAATCTGCGGGGTTTTTACTTCGAGATAGCCCGCCGCATCAAGCCGGCGACGCATGTAAGCCTCAAGCGCACGATAAATAATAAAGCCGTTGGGATGCCAGAAAACCGAGCCATGCGCCTCGGCCTGAAGATGGAATAAATCCATCTCCTGACCAATTTTACGGTGATCGCGCTTGGCCGCCTCTTCAAGCCGCAGCAGATGCGCGTCGAGCTGCTTTTTGTTAAGCCAACCGGTGCCATAGATGCGCGAAAGCTGGGGATTATTCTGATCACCGCGCCAATATGCGCCGCTGACCCGCATCAGTTTGAACGCTTGGGGGTCAAGCTTCCCCGTCGAGGCCAAATGCGGCCCGCGACACATATCGAGCCAGTCATTCCCTGATCGATACACCGTTAGCGTCTCACCCTCAGGCAATTCAGCAGCCCATTCGGCTTTGAAGCTTTCGCCCTGCTGTTGCCAGCGCGTAATGAGATCAGTGCGACTCCATACTTCGCGGGTCAGCAACTTATCAGCGCCGATGATGCGGCGCATCTCAGCCTCAATTGCTGGCAAATCCTCGTCAGTGAACGGACGATCTTTGGGCGCGAAGTCATAGTAGAAACCATCATCTGTCGATGGCCCAAAGGTAATCTGCGTGCCAGGAAACAGCGATTGCACAGCCTCAGCCAACACATGCGCGAAATCATGGCGCACGAGTTCAAGCGCATCTGCCTCATCCTTCGCGGTCACGAGCGCGAGGCTGGCATCACCTTCAAATGGACGAGTGATATCGCGCAATTCCCCGTCAACACGCGCGGCAATCGCGGCCTTGGCAAGGCCGGGGCCAATCGCAGCGGCAATATCAGCAGGGGTGCTGCCACGGGGAACCTCACGCACAGAACCATCGGGAAGGGCGATTTTGAACATCTCAGACATGGCATGAGCCTATGCCGACGGAAGCCAGCCGGGGCAAGTGGCAGCACGTTCGGGTATCGTGCAGCCTATTAAAGTGTAAATAATCTTTACAAAGATGACATAGTTTACGCGTATCACGTGTTTTTAAAGCGCCTACCGTCCCATTATGAAACATATGCAGCCGCAGCCTCGCCCTCGGAAATTTGCACCACTTTACACTGTTTATAGGGTTTTCGCTCAAATTGCGGCGATCAATATTTTTACAAAAAACCATATGGAACATTATATGAACATAGTCTCAAAGTCAAGCCTGTAGTATAATGAGTCTGGGCTAACCCGCTCGGGCTGGCCTAATCTAAACTCATCATGCTCTAGCGCACGCAGGCACCACTTTCAGGGTTTTTAGCACAAACACGCTGCGCCTTGTCACGTTCACGGGCGAGTTTGCCAATGCGCTCTTCGTCCTTGCGTACCTCGCGACCGCGTTTCTCATCCGCCTCGGACTGACTCGTGGTCAAGACATCAGCGGTTTTAGAAACGACCTTAATTGGCGCAGTGACGACATCGGCTGCCAACCGAGCAATACAGCCGCTGGTCATCAAAGCCATTAGGCACAGGGCAAAAACTCTCGTCATGTTACACTCCGCTTTACCCTGCGTGTTGAACGATAGCATTATCCGCGTGAATGCCCATTGAACGCGATGACGGTGTTTGCCGCGTCATGGCCAATATCAGCACGACCAAGATAAGGAATGCCACTCACCGCGCACCAATGCTGCACCACGGTAATTTCATCCATGCTGAACGCAGGATCATTATCAGGCACTTGGCTACACCGGCCAAGCTTGATCCCGGCGACTTTGCGAATTTCGGGATTGCTGGTGACGTGAAACAGGCTGCGGTCGATCCGGTACATATATTCGGCGACTTCCTCAATCATGAGGATATGCCCGCCAAGATCGGGGTGGAGCGGTGTGCCGAGCAACTGGCTCAGCACGGTGAGGTTGAAGGCAACTTGCGCGACCTCGGGAACGACAGGGTTAAGCAGCCAGTCAAGCGCGTGAAGCACCGCTTCCTCACCATCTTCTCGATTAAGATCAGCAGGCATTGGCCCGTGCGCAACCTGCCCAACGCCTTGTGCATAGAGCCCGGCAAGCAGGAACCCGGCGTCGCTAAAACCCATATAAAGTTTGTCCTGCGCGGCTGAGCCAAATTGCGCTAGTGCCGCCTCGGCCACCCGGCACGCCCCGTAACCACCGCGTGCAAACCATATTGCGTCAATCGCTGGATCATTGGCATAATCGACTAACGCTGATGTCCGGGCATCGTCTGAGCCAGCGAAATGGCCGCATGACAAGAAACATTGGTCATGAAAAAAGATTTCAGGCGCTTCCCGTCCAAATGAAGCGCACACTAAGTCTTTGAGACGTGCCGGGATAGTGGCATCCAACTGACAACTGGGCGCAACGACGCCGATCCGCACCGCCCTACCCTCCGAAAGTGTTGCACTGCGCCGGATCGCCGCTGTCGAGCCCGCGCTTGAGCCACGCCATCCGCTGTTCCGAACTGCCGTGGGTGAAGCTTTCGGGGACGACAACGCCTTGGCTGGCGCGCTGAAGCGTATCGTCACCAATCGCTTCGGCAGCGCGCAGTCCTTCTTGGATATCGCCCGCTTCAAGAAGGTCGGTATCGTTACGCGCCCATACTCCGGCGTAACAATCGGCTTGAAGCTCCATCGCGACTTGAAGCTTGTTGCCCTCTGCCTTGCTAGCCCGTTGCTGCGCACGTTGCACTTGTTCCGCAACACCTGTTAATTTCTGGATGTGATGACCAACCTCATGCGCAATGACATAAGCTGCCGCAAAATCACCCCCCGCGCCAAAGCGCTGGGAAAGTTCTTTGAAGAAGCCGACGTCAAGATAAATGCCTTCATCCGCGGGACAGTAAAATGGCCCCATTGCTGCCTGTGCGGCACCACATCCTGATTGATTGCTTTCTGTATAAAATACCAGCTTTGGCGCGCGGTAGCCATTGCCTGACTTTGCGAACAAGTCTGTCCAGCGCCGCTCAGTCGAGCCTAATATCTTGAGTACTGCGGAACGCACATTGGGATCAATCGTTGACGCTTGTGACCCGCCACCCGTCTGAATTTGCGGTGTCGTACCAACATTGCCGCCGCCTTCAAGAAGCTGCAATGGGTTCACGCCAAAAACGAGCGCCGCGATGATCACAATTACGAGTGTTCCACAGCCCATCTTACCGCCGCCTAGGCCAAGCCCACCGTCCATATTGGGAAAGCCAAAGCTACCGCGCTGACCAGTGCGATCTTCGAAATTCGTGCTTTCTTGTTCGTCATCAAGCCGCATCGCGCGTCCCTCCACTCATACTCCGAGCGACAATGGCGCGTCATCTTGCCCACGTCGAGCAAAAATCCGCTGGCGTCATTTTGGGGTTTGTGCTTGAGTCACATCAGTTGAGCCGTGCTCAGGAGTATTTATGATTTCGCTTATACGTTTTGCCCCGGCGCTTGTTTTTGCGTCGCTAACCACATCTGCCGTTGCCGCGACCGGGCGCCTACCTGCGGGTGTGACCCCGATCCATTACGACATTCGTGTTAATCCTGATGCCGCCAAGCTCAGTTTTACGGGCAGCAGCACGATCCTTGTCAAAGTGAGCGCGCCAACGCCTACGATTACACTGAATGCCGCAAATCTAAGCATAGACAAAGCGCTGCTTGACGGGGTTGCTGCAACCGCAATCAAGCTTGATCCAAAGGCACAAACGGTTACCCTGAGCTTCGTCAAAACTGTAAGCGTTGGCGAGCACAGGCTGTCATTTGATTGGAAGGGCAAGATCAGCCAGTCCGCCGCTGGCCTTTTTGCAATTGATTATAAGACGATGGACGGCAAAGACTCGCGGATGCTAGCAACGCAGTTTGAAGCACCCGATGCGCGCCGATTTGCTCCCATGTTTGATGAACCAGGAATGAAAGCGACCTTCACGCTCACTGCGCTTTCACCAAAGGGGCAGTCAGCCTATTCAAACATGCCAATTACGGACAAGGTCGATACGCCCGAAGGCACGCTATGGAGCTTTGCCAAATCGCCCAAAATGTCGAGCTACTTACTATTCCTCGGGATGGGAGATATCGAACGCAAAACGCTTATGGCGGGCAAGACCGAAATCGGCGTAATCACGCGAAAGGGTGTGGTCGATCAGGGCAATTATGCGCTTGAAAGCGGCAAGCGTCTGATCGCTTATTATAATGATTATTTTGGCGTTCCCTATCCGTTGCCCAAACTTGACATGATCGCCGCACCAGGATCAAGCCAGTTTTTCGGCGCGATGGAGAATTGGGGCGCGATCCTTTATTTTGAGCGCACAGTGCTCATTGATCCAAAGCTGACGACCGAAAGCCAGAAACAGGATGTATTCGGCACCGTTGCGCATGAAATCGCGCATCAATGGTTCGGCAATCTGGTGACAATGTCATGGTGGGATGATCTATGGCTCAATGAGGGTTTCGCATCATGGATGGCGTCCAAGGTTGCGAATGACCTTAACCCCGAATGGCGAACGCTTACTCAGTCGCTGGCGTTTGACCGTCAAGGTGCAATGAGCCTTGACGCGCGCAGTTCGACACATCCGATCATCCAGAAAATCAACACCGTTGATGAAATTAGCCAAGCCTTCGATTCGATCACTTACCGCAAAGGTGAGGCTGTAATTCGGATGCTTGAAGCCTCAGTTGGAAGCGACGCATTTCGCAGTGGTGTGCGCAATTATATGGCTAAACACGCCTATGATAACACCGTAACAAATGATCTCTGGGCGGCCCTTTCTGATGCTTCAGGCAAGCCTGTTGCTAACATTATGGCGGGTTTTACACTCCAAAGCGGGGTACCGCTTATACGCGTGAGTACGCCGCGTTGCGTTAACGGGCAAAGCCAAGTGATGCTCTCACAATCACGTTTCGGGCTTGACCCCGCCTCAAAAGGTGCGCGACTGTGGCAGGTGCCTGCACGGATCACCACGGGCGACACCAAAATGGATGTGGTTGTCAGCGGCGCTAAACCAACCAATGTAACGATTAAAGGCTGTGGCCCGCTGATCGTCAACGCAGGGCAAAGCGCCTATTTCAGAACACTTTATTCACCTGCGCATTTTGAGACGTTGCGCGGTACCTTTGGCAACTTATCGCTTGATGATCAGATTGGGCTGCTCGCCGATAGCTATGCGCTTGCCAATGGCGGGTATAAATCGGTCGAGCGGTATTTGGCACTTGTCGCCTCGCTCAAAGCCGATGCGCAACCGCTGGTGTGGACATTGGCGACCACGCAACTTGAAAGCATCAATGACCGTCTTCGCGGCGCGCCCGAACAGGCACCATTCCGCGTGCGCGCCTCTGCTCTATTACGCCCCGTGTTTGAACGGGTTGGCTGGGAGGCGCAGCCGGGTGAACTCCCAGCAGTTGCCCAGCTACGCGAGCAGATTATTCCGCTGCTTGGCCGATTTGGCGATGCGGGCGTGCGCGAAAGAGCACAAGCTTTCGCCGAAGCAAGCTTCAAAGCGCCTGAAAGTGTGAGCGGTGCCATCCGCCTCACTGCTCTCCCTATTGCAGCTTTCGCTGCGGACGCAAAGGCATGGGATGCGTTACATGAACGGGCAAAAGCCGAAAAAGGCCCGGTCGCAAAACGGCTTTATTACGGTTATCTCGGGGCGGTAGCTGATCCTGAACTCGCAAAACGTGCGCTTGCTATAGCACTTACTGATGAAGCGCCTGTGCCAGTGCGTGCTTCAATCATTCGTGCGGTTGCGGGTGAACATCCAGAGATGGCATTCAATTGGGGCGTTGCCAATGCCAAGGCGGTGAATGCCATCTTGGAGGAAAGCTCACGACCAGGTTTTATTCCTGAGCTTGCTAGTGGGGCAACGGACGCGAAAATTGCCGATGCTGTGCTGGCTTACGCCAACAAGGCTTTGCCGCCCGAAGCACGTGGCGATGCCATTACGGCGGCTTCGCTTGTACGCTACCGTGCCAATGTTCGTGCAGCACAATCAACTGCAATTGGTGCGTGGGCAAAAGGAAGTAAATAATGTTTCTAAAAGGCAAAACAGCGCTAATCACTGGCGCAACCTCGGGCATTGGTGCGGCTTATGCAGCGGCCCTTGCTGCTGAAGGCGCGGCAATTATGATCAATGGTTTTGGTGAGGCCGATACGATTGCCGCCCAGCTTGAAACGCTTTCAACAGCATCAGGCGCAAGAGCGCTCCACAACGGTGCAGACATGTCCGACGCTGCGGCGATTGCTGCGATGGTTGCCACTTGCAATGCTGAACTCGGCGGCGCTGATATCGTGATTAACAATGCGGGTATCCAGCATGTTGAAGCGGTCGAGACCTTCCCAGCCGAAAAATGGCGCAAGATGATGGCGATCATGCTTGATGGGCCGTTTCACCTGATGCAGGCAACGATCCCACATATGAAGGCGAAAAAATGGGGTCGCTTTATTGCGACTGCTTCTGCCCACGCCACAGTCGCCAGTCCTAATAAATCAGCGTACATTGCAGCAAAGCATGGGGTGCTCGGCCTGACCAAAACCGTTGCGCTTGAACTCGCACAAACTGGCGTTACCGCCAACTGCATTTCGCCGGGCTATGTCTGGACGCCGCTTGTCGAAAATCAGATCCCCGATACAATGAAAACGCGCGGAATGACGCGTGATCAGGTGATTAACGATGTGTTGCTTGCGGCAATCCCGCAGAAGAAATTCGTGATGCCCGAGCAAGTGGCAGCGCTTGTCGTTTTCCTCTGTCGCGAAGAGGCAAGCGCGATTACCGGCGCGAACCTGTCAATTGATGGCGGCTGGACGGTGCAGTGAAATCTCCAGCGGTCGTTGCCCTGCTTATATGCGCAGTGCCTGTAAGTGCCGCGCCAAAGGCCGAAGCGGTCTTGACAACTGACTGGCGCAAAGTTGCAACTCAGGCCGACAAGGCACGGCTCGTACGCTGGCGCAACGCGCTACTCGCGGCAATTGCCAGCGCGACCAAAGACGGTGAAGGCAAAGCAATTGCCCTAGAGGGTGCATTGTTGCAACCCGATGTCGGGCTTGAACAGCCAGCAATTCTTTCGGGTAATTATCAATGCCGAACGGTCAAACTTGGCCGAAATGGCATTTATACCAAGGCCTTTTCAGTGCGCGCCGCTTCACCCTGCACCCTTACCGACAAGGGCGGACGAATGCGCCTTGCCACGACTAGCGGGAGCCAGCGAATAAAGGGCGATATCTTTCCCGGTAACGAGCGGCGCCAGATTTTCCTCGGTACGACGGTGTTCGGCGATGAAACGCGTGCAATGGACTATGGTCGTGACGGTACACGCGATATGGCAGGATCACTTGAACGTATAGGAGAACAGCGTTGGCGGCTGCTCCTGCCCGAACCGAAGTTTGATTCAATGATGGATGTTATCGAGATTACCCCGGCGAATTGACTTTTGCGCTGAATTAGGTTTGTTTGGTCTTATAGATGGAAAGGGGATGAGATTATGTCAGTTAT
This sequence comes from Sphingomonadales bacterium, assembly GCA_043765635.1. GTDB lineage: Bacteria > Pseudomonadota > Alphaproteobacteria > Sphingomonadales > Sphingomonadaceae > Aquisediminimonas. The sequence continues at coordinate 1,695 of JAYUIX010000027.1, read as the reverse complement.
AGTAGCAATATTGGTCGCGACCCAGTCAGTGTCTGCTCCGGTAACCTCGGTGGCATCGGTTCACGCGGTTCCCTACAGTCTGAGCGATTGCAAAACAGTGTTCATTCCGATGAACTTCGATCCACAGCGTCCAACCGACAAGCGGGTACGCGGCAAATCGCGCCCGATGCAGAAGCAACAGCCCAGCCCGCGTCCCTGCCTCACCCGGGCGAGTGGATGATCCGAGCGATTGCTGTCGCCGCGCTGTTGAGCGCTGCACCTGTCCAGGCTGAGCCGCTTCGCGATGCAGTGAGCGCCGATATGGCTTCGCTCATTGCGATTTACCGCGATCTTCATGCGCATCCCGAGCTTGGTTTTCAGGAAACCCGGTCGAGTGCCATCCTTGCGGCCGAGGCAAAACGGCTTGGCTTCACCGTAACGACAGGCATCGCCAAAACCGGTGTTGTCGCGGTGATGAAGAATGGCCCCGGCAAAACGGTGCTGATCCGCGCGGATATGGACGGATTGCCGCTGGTTGAGCAAACCGGGCTTCCTTATGCGTCCAAAGTTCGCGCAGTCGGGCCGAATGGGGTCGAAAACGGCGTGATGCACGCCTGCGGTCATGATATTCACATGACGACATGGATTGGCACCGCGAGGGCGCTCGCGGCCACGCGCGACAAATGGTCGGGCACCATCGTCATGATTGGTCAGCCTGCCGAAGAAACCGTCGGCGGCGCGCAGGGGATGCTTGCCGATGGATTGTTCACCCGCTTTCCCAAGCCCGATTATCTGCTCGCCTTCCATGATAACGCCGGCGCACCTGCCGGGACGATTGGCTATACCAACGGCTTTGCGCTCGCCAATGTCGATAGCGTTGACATCAAGGTGCGCGGCGTTGGTGGCCACGGTGCCGCGCCGCACCTGACCAAAGACCCGATTGTGCTCGCCAGCCGGATCGTGATGGCGCTGCAAACATTGGTATCGCGCGAGAATAATCCGCTTGAACCTGCGGTTGTGACGGTTGGCAGTTTCCATGCCGGATCGAAACACAACATCATTTCGGATGAGGCGAAGCTTCAACTCACGGTGCGCAGCTACAACGGCGATGTCCGCAAAAACCTGCTCGACGGGATTTCCCGGATTGCGCGGGGCGAAGCAATTGCGGCGGGCGTTCCAGACAATCTTATGCCCATCGTTACGTTTAGCGAGTCTACGCCTGCGACTTTCAACACCAGCGCGCTGACCACCCGCGTCGCAGCCGTACTGACGCAGCGTTTCGGCAAAGACCGCGTCAAGGCCAGTCCGCCGTGGATGGCGAGCGAGGATTTCAGCTACTATTGGCTCGCCGACAAATCGCTTGAAAGCCTGATCTTTACTGTTGGCGCTGTGCCACAGGACAAATGGGATGCCGCGAAGGGCGACGTAACCAAACTCGCGTCGCTCCACTCGCCCTTCTGGGCACCCGACGCCGAAAAGACAATTGCGACGGCGACTGAGGCAATGACGGCGGCGGTGCTTGATCTGCTCGCGAAGTAAACGCTGCCGCTGCCATCCGCTAAAGCAACAAAACATACGGTCGATCACATTGAATTTGTATCCTTTGTTGCTTTAGAGTCTTTCCGGGCTAGATTGAGGCATCATGATCGTTCGGAGACGTTCGCGGGCTAGGAGCGGCGCGAAGCACGGGGTGGTTCCCCGTGCAAGTGCTGCGAC
>JAYUIX010000026.1:0-3123 GCA_043765635.1 Sphingomonadales bacterium | reverse complement strand
AGTGATCTGGAGAAAATCTGATGACAGCTCGACGATGTTGCCCGCGACCAGCCCGTGGATCACACTCAGCGGCCCCGTGACATTGGTCAGCGCCGCCGTAAAATAATCCTTGGCTGGTAAATCGGGCAGTTCGATGAGCATCTCGACGGTGATTTCATGATTGCCACGCGCGACATATTTCTTGCCCGGCAGATCACGGAAATCGACTTGGGCACCCACCTTGATATCAAGCGAGCGACATACGACCACAAAGCCGTGAACGGTCATAATGGTATTGGCCGCATTGACCTCAACCGGCTCAATCCAGCGCGTGTAAACGCTGCCTACGGGCGCGACATTATCGATCCCGCCCGCGTGAAGCATTTCTGTCCACGCATATTCGATGTAGGGGATTTTGCCCGCTTCAAGATTGATCGCGCTGATATCGCCGCGCCCACCAACTCCGCGCCGCCGCTGCGGCCCGACCCAGTGATATTGTGTGAGCGAACTGATATTGACATTGATCGCGGCAAATTTCTGTTCGGCCTTTTGCGCTGGCGTCAGCGTTGCCGCCGCCATCCCGCACGCCTCGTTCAATTCCATCCAGCCCGGCGCAGTCCCCGCCGCACCCGATCCCGCCAGTTCAACCTTGTAACTGAATTGGCGGCGCTGATTGCTGGCGACTGATCCAGTGCCACCGCGCACCGGCCGGTCAAGCTTGCGCGCAAGCTGATCAATGTCGAACGGCTTGGTTTGCAGATCAAAACACAGCACTGCGTTGGCCGCACCGGTGGGGGCCGCGTCGGTTGCGTAAACCAACTCTTTCTTGGCCCAAAGCGTCAGATATGTATCAACCATCTTCATTCTCCGTATTTCCGGCAAAGTCGCCGGCGCCCTGATCTTGATCGTTCACCTCCAGAAGAAGCGGTTCGACTGGCGGCTCGTTGCCCGTTTGATGCTGACCCACTTCACCCTCTGGCCAGTCGCTTAAATCATGATTGGGATCGCTGCGCCCCATTGCCTCCAGGGCACGGGTGCGTAGCGGCCCGTGCGCAGGCAGCCCCCACGCATCAAGGATGACGCCGGACGCATCGACGGCTGCGGGTGCGGTGGCTGGATTATCCTCGGACTGATTGCCGGCGATGATCGCTTGTTTTCTCGGGCGTTTTGCCATGATTACAGTGCCTTTCGGTAGGTTGATGTGAATGAAAATGTCGTGGCCCATGCAAAGCAGCCAAGCTGATCAGCCAGATCAAGCCCGCCTGTCGCGATGACTGGCGAGGCCGCGGCGGGATATATCCAACCCGTCAAACGCTCGATGAGCGCATCCTCAAGCGTGCCAAGCGCATCGGTATCAACCGCCAACCCGGCGCGTGCCTCAGTGATCAGTGAGACCACCGCAAAATTATGCGTGTGGTTCTGGTGGATAATCCCGGTGCGGCCAAGCGTCTCGGTCTGGCGGCTGAGTGGAACGACAAAGGCGGCTGGCAGTTTTGCGGGCACGGAGCGCAGCCCGCGATAATCCCGCGCGCCCCCAACCGTCAGATAGCCGACACCTTTAAGCTGTGCGATGACGGGTGCGACCTTCATGCCGCACCCCCATCCGCCGCGCCGAGCCTCAAAAATGGCTGCGCCAAAATCTCAAGCACACGCGCTTTCATCCGGTCATTAAAACCCAGATAGGGACGCGCAGGAATTTTGACTGACTTGCGCGGGCCGAACGGCGTCTTGAGCGCCTTTGCCGCTTTGGGCCGGATCGTCCCGCCGAATTGATGGATCGCCGCATAAACCCCCGCGCCGCCTGACTTCTCCGGGCCAGCGGCGGCAAAGTCTGCGCCAAAATCTTCGGCAATTGATCCTGAAAGATCACCCTTGAGCCGCAATATGCTCGCCTCTGGATCAAGTCTTTTGCGTTCGGTGATCGCCCAGGGCGCACCAAGCGGTGAGGCTTGATTGACGAAGTTCAACCGCGTTTCAGCGCCAAGGAATTGCGCGATCTGCGCCATTTGCGGGGTGAGATCGCCGCCAAGCGCGCCAACCTTGCGCAGCGCTTGCGTGACATTCTCGTCAACGGCAATGTTGATCTTGTCCATGCCTACCACCCGCACAATCGGGCGAACAGCTTGCACAGGATCGGCCAGCCAAAGAAATAGGGCCACGCCAGAACGAACTGCAGCGCATGGATATTCCACAGATGTCGCCTGATCATGAACCAGGCGCAGAGTGCCGCGCCAATCAGCCAGATGCTGAGGATTATGATGAGGGTCAGCAGCATCAATAATCCGCCAAGCCATCGGGATAAGCGCGACCGCCCGAATGAAACATAATCGGTGCTTCACTGATCGTCTCGGTCGAGATCGCCACCCCAGCCACGCCGGGCAATGCCACCGTTTCGCTGGCGATTCGGCTCAATAATTGCCGCTGGGCGCGCGCCAATGCTTCTAGCCCATCGGGCACGCCGCGTGGGTAAAGCCGGACACGCGCCAAATCGGCGAGCGCGGTTTTAAGGATATCGGGCACTGCACTTAATGGCTGCGCATATTTGGCCGGGATATTGGCGGCGCATTCGGCTTGCGCATCGCGCAGAGCATTCACGAGAAAGCGACGGTCAATAATCCCGCTGCCATCGCTATCAGTTGCGGCGAGCGTTTCATTAAACCCGAATTTGTCAATAAAGCCAATCAGCGAAAGCCAACCCGGCGTGCCGTCCGCCATTGCCCAGGCGTCGTCGATAACAATGATCGTCAGGACGCGCTCAATCAGATCCGCGCCACTCTCCAAACGCAGCGTAACATCATAATGTTCGCCGTGTTCGCCGCCCTCAAAGCTTAGCCGCACGCCGCCATCAACAAGCATTGCCTGTACCGACAGTTCCGCCCCGCCAGAGACCAGACCACGCGGGGCAATATCGACCGTCTCACCGCCAAGCAGACCCGACACGCGGAGCGTTTCAACGAGCGGTTCGACAAGTGCCTTCAAGATAATTTGCGCCATTAGTCGAGCCTCAAAACGGCACACAGCCGCGTGCGCAATTCGGCGTATTTGGTCAGCGCGTCAGATGCCTGACGAAACAGGTTCGCATCGGCGTCACCCGGCAACGCCTCATCCAAGCGCCAGTCAATCCGCTCAATCAGCAAGCGTAGC
>JAYUIX010000025.1:0-9322 GCA_043765635.1 Sphingomonadales bacterium | reverse complement strand
TTGTCCGAAAGCTCAAAGCGACCGCTCAGATCGTAATAATCCTTCGAGTTGATCTTCTGGAAATTACGGCCAGCACAAGCGCCACCCTGGTTACCTGGGCCACAGAAGGGACCGTTACCGTTGACAATATCGTCAGGCTCTTGCTCAAACTTGCTCAGATGACGCCACAACAATGAAATGGTGTAGCGATCTTCAAATGTGAGCGAAGTACGCTGCGTCCATGCAAACTCAGGCTGCAATGAACCGCAGTTAGCGCTGATGAACGAAACGCATTCACGATTAAGCGACGTCGGTGTTGCTTGGAATTTATTTGAATTTGTCCAAGTACCATCAAACGAACTGCTGTATGTGGCAAACCCTAAATCACGACTGTAATTAATGCTTAGGTCAATACCATCTGTCGTGATCCGCCCAAGATTGGAGTTAGGGAAGGGAAGGCCAAAAGTCGTAGAAGCATCACCATCCAAACCACCAGTTAGCGGATTACGACGAATGGAAGTACATGCAGCAAGCCCTGCGTTAGCCGGTGGCGAAGCAGGTGTTGCACCAAAACAGGCGGCAATGACATCACCCGGCATTGGAGTAGTAATTGCATCTTTTACCTTAATGTTAAAATAGTCAACTGAGATCGATAGCTTGGGAACAAACGATGGCTGCCATACTGCACCAACAGTATAAGTTGTCGTTTTCTCAACATTTAGATTTGCATTTCCACCAGTCGAGTTATTTGCCTGACCAGCAGATGGATTAAGGATCGAACCAATCGTGCCTGCCGGAGCGCCTTGCGCAATACAGATAGCGCGCAGATTAGTATTGGTGGTTGGCGCTGCCCCTGCACATGGATCAATAGCCAAGTTAGTCAAACCAACAACCGCTGGTAAAAAAAGCTCACCAATATTCGGCGCACGTGCACCGCGCTGATAGTTACCACGTACTTTCAAACCGTCAATCGGCTCATAACTGCCGCCAGCTTTGTAGGTATAGCTCTTACCTGCAGTTGAATAGTCAGAATAGCGGCCGCCTAATTCGACCGTAAGATTTTTCGCAAAAGACGTATCTTCAAGAAGCGGAATAATAATCTCTCCAAAAGCTTCCTTCACATTATACGTGCCGAAAACATCAGGCGATGCCGCACCGTTACCAAGCACTTCGCCTGGTGTCTGACTTGGAATATCAGACACCGAGGATGCACCATATTTACGATATTCAAGACCGATAGCAAAACCGATTGGCGTTTCGGCAATGGCAAAGCTTCCAGTATCACCCGAAATCACACCCTTAACGGTTGAAAGCGACGTCTGCGTGGTTGCGGACGTGCTTGCGCCAGCTATGAAACCAACCTGAGCTGGCGTAATGCTACCTAGCGGGCCAAACAGATTGATTGGTACGCATCCACCTGTGTTAACTGTACAAGTTGGTACGCCGTTCACATTGGTTGCAAGAACCGCCTGGCGCAAACGCGAAAGAAGACCGTTACCAGTTTGACGCTGAACATTCTCACTTTCACCATAAGAGCCATAAACATCGTATCGAATGTTATCGGTAAGATCACCACGGAAACCTAAGCCATAGTTAAAGACAGTCGATGTAAAGGCGCTATTCCGCGTGCCCGCTTCAACAAAACGGCGCGGGGCACTTACAGTTACTGTCTGGAAAGCAGCACTTCCCGGCTGCGCCGTTGCTGCGGCATCGCACTGTGCCTGCGTGAAGCGTGGCGTATAATCAATTTGCCCCGACAGTGGGTCGCCTGCTGCGTTTACGCCAACCACCTGAGGTGCAACGTTGAAAGCGCAAAGCTGGTTACGGCCTGTGGCAGAAAGGAACGGATTACTGAGATTGATCGGGAAGGTGCTACCAAAGGTTCCACCCGGTGCAATAATCGTCCGCACGGTGTTCTTTGAGAACAGGCCCTGCGTGTAAACCTCAACGCGGTCGCTAATTTCATACCGCGCCTGACCGAAAATATTGAAGCGTTCAAACGGGGTCTGGAAAATGTTGAAGGGGTTGAAGTTGAACGGGACGAAACCATTGTTGAACTGACCCGTGGCTGGATCACTTACGCGTGTTCCGCCATTTGCGATACCGCCGGGGCGGGGCGCAAGAATTGGCTGCCCCATTGGGAATGCCGCTGAAGGAGCAGTCGTACCAATCTGCATCAATGTCGCGATGGTATTTGGTACGCCATTTACAGCTGGACGTGTTCCCGTCAGACGACCAGGAACTGTTGTACCCGAACCACCTGCGGCACCCGAGAAGGAATCGATGTTATTTACCGAGAAAGCACGATCACCCTGGAAAACAGGATCTGATTCCTGATAACCAATGCTGAATACCGCATTACCACGACCATCATCAAAGTTTGCACCGATGGTAACGTCGGTGCGAAATACGTTGCCATCACCTTTTTCGGTGATCTGCTCAGAAAGCGTTGCCTCAATCCCTGAGAAATCACGCTTGGTAATAAAGTTGACAACGCCTGAAACAGCGTCGGCACCATAAGTAGTAGTCGCGCCACCAGTCAGAATGTCGGTACGCTCAATCAGCGCAAGCGGAACGTTGTTCAAATCGACGATACCATTAAGGTTCGCAGGAACAATCCGCTGTCCATCAAGGAGAACGAGGTTACGAGTTGCACCGATACCACGAAGGTTAACGAAAGACGCACCACCGTTGCCGTTGTTCACAGCCGAACCGACACTTGGCACTGAGCTTGGCAACTGGCGAAGAAACTCTTCAGCCACGTTGGTCTGACGAAGCTCAACTTCTTCTGAAGTGATAACCGCAACAGGGCTGGCAGACTTAAGGTTCGGGTTGCTGATCAGCGAGCCGGTAACGACGATTGTTTCGCCTTCGGCTGCGGCCTCATCTTCAGCGGCGGGTGCGGTTTGTGCAAATGCCGGCATCGAAATCATCGCGAGGCCAAGAACGACCGGCGCGACGCTGGCGCTTAAGCGTGAGCGGCTAAAAATTGATTGAGTGTTCATGTCTGTCCAGTCCCTTACTTCTGGAGTGATGACCGATAAAACCGGCCAAATCTTTTCGCCATAACCTTTACCAGCAAACGCAATGCCTCTGTTAACGGATTGACTTAGACAGCCCAATGCCCAAGCGCGCGGCGGAAGTAAACGCGATTCAGACGTTTTTTCAAAACTTGCACGTCACATGTCACCTATTTGCAACAGTTGCCGTGGGTTGGAACTGCAGTGTGAGTGTGTTAGTGCACTTTAGGCTGACCAAGTAGGAGTATTAAGGTGCGATTAGGCTTTCTGGCTATCGGATTATGTTTGATTTTTACGACGAGCGTGGTTGCTGCTGACAAGAATCAGAAAAAACCGGTGCGCGCCGACGTGTTGCAAAAACTGATCGATTGCCGCGCAATTCTAAGCGACGCTGAAAGGCTGTCCTGTTATGAAACGCAAACGGCCAAAATCGACGATGCCGAGGCCAAGCGTGATCTCGTCATAATAGACCGTGACCAAGCGACAAAGGCGCGCAAGGATGGCTTTGGGCTTCCTGCAAGGCCGCTGATCGTCGGCACCCCGCCCGCACTTGGTGAAGGCGTAAGCGATGTTACCGCAAAAATCCGTACTGCCAAATTGCTTGGTTCCAAGCGCTGGCTGTTCGTGCTTGATGACGGCGCACGCTGGTATCAAGCTGAATCGAAAACGCTGCGTGACCCAAAACCGGGCCAGTCAGTGCGGATTCGCAAGGCCTCGCTTGGCGGGTTTCTTGCCAATATTGATGGCCAGCCCGCGACACGGGTACGCCGGATTGATCAGCCTGCGGTAAACTAACAGGTTCGTTCATCTGCGGTTCATGAAGAAAGATTACATTTGTAATCGTAATTCATGAAAGTGTTGATATGTCTGATACTCCTTCTTCAAACGAACCCGGCGCTGATCGCATCAGCGATGCCGAATATGTCATCATGGACGTCCTGTGGGCCGATGCCCCGCTCACCGCCAATATGGTCGCTGAACGCTTGAAGGGTCGCCAGAGCTGGTCACTACCGACAATCAAGACCTTGCTTTCTCGCCTGCTTGCGAAGCGCGCGATTGCGTATGAGCCCGATGGCCGCCGCTTTCTTTATCGTCCGCTGGTCGCGCGCGCTGATCATGCGGCGGGTGATGTCAAACGGCTGGTTGACCGCTTGTTTGGTGGCAGACTTTCGCCGCTCGTGGCGCATCTGGCCGAGCAAGAGGCACTTTCGCCCAAGGATATTGTCGAAATCGAAGCCTTGTTGAAGGAGCTTAAATCATGAACCTTTGGATATTCGAAACATTGGTTGCGACGACAATCCTCATGCTGATCGTGCTTGCGATTCGCGGGCCGGTTGCGGCGCGTTTTGGCGCGCGAGCCGCCTATCTGCTGTGGCTTGCGCCCGCACTACGAATGGTAATGCCGCCACTCCCCGAAAATTGGGGGGTTGCGCCTGCCCAGCAGATTCAGAAGGCGGTAATTGTTATGAGTGACGTGTCATCCCCCGTCGGCATGACGCTTGCTACCCCTGAAAGCAGCCCCATTTGGCCAATCCTGCTTGTCGCGCTCTGGCTTGGTGGTGCCGCGCTGTTTTTCATGCGGCATATTGTGGCGTACCGGCGCTTTGTTCGCACGACACTTGCCGGAACCAAGCCGTTTGAAACACGCGAGGCGATTACGTTCAGCGCAAGCCCGCGTATCGCTTCGCCGCTGGCGCTTGGGATTATCGGCAAGGCAATCATCGTTCCGCATGATTTCAATACGCGCTTTGATGCGACCGAGCAGCGGCTGGCGCTGGCGCACGAGCTAACCCACCACCGACGCGGTGATCCCGGCGTCAATCTCTTGGCACTGGCAATGTTGGCGCTCCATTGGTTTAATCCGGTCGCGCACATCGCGCACCGTGCGTTCCGCCTTGATCAGGAGGCCGCGTGCGACGCCATCGTCTTAAACGGCGCAACCCCGTGCGAGCGCCAGGCTTACGGCAGCGCTTTGTTCAAAGCCGCAATAGGCCCAGTGCCGATTGCGATCTGCGCAATGGCCACAACGACCACGCTCAAGGCACGTCTTCGACATATTATTGCGCGCGCCGACAAACCCGAACGCATCATAACGGGTGCCGCACTTGCGCTGGCTGTGATTGGTGGCGGGTTAGCGTTAACCGCCTCGACAAGTTTTGCGAGCGATACCAAATCGCGCGTTGCAAGCGTTACATATGACAGCAGTCAGGCTGCACAAAACGATTATACCGAGGAACGTCGTGATGCCAAGGAAGCGCGCGACGAAGCCAGACAAGCCAAAGTTGAAGCTGAACAAGCGCTGGTTGAAGCCGAATTGGAGGCACAAACCGTAATTCGCGAAGCAGAAGCAGATGTCCGCGTCGTGCAGGAAGAGGCCCGCGCCGCAGCAGGCGATTCAAAGGAACGCATGGCACAGGCGCAAGAACGCGTGCGTGAGGCACAAATCGAAGCTGGTCGTGCGATCGCCGAGGCCAAACGCGCGCTTGCCGAAGCACGGTGGAACATGGTTGAACCGCCCGCACCACCAGCGCCGCCTGCAACACCAAACGCACCTGAGACTCCCGCCGCGCCATCAACCCGGATTTCATTCGGCACGTCGCCGGGTGCAGCGCCTGCGTTACAAGCCAAAGCGGCTGAGATTGAATGCCCCGAAAAAGCCCGCCGTCGCCAAATTGTTTCATCCAATAATGGTGATAATCAAATTATGGTAATCACCTGCGATGACCAGATCACCGCGCTCACCAACGCCACAACCCGCGCTGGGGTGAACAACGCACGCGCGCAGATCATGGCGATGAAAGTTCTCGGAGAAGGCCAGAGAGCGGCTGCGTTAAAGTCTTTGGAAGCAGCGATTGCAAAAATGCGACCGCGCCGCTTCACCTTACAATAGGCGAGAGCTTGTATCGGCCGCACCCCTCCGCCACATAGACAAACATGGATGCGCCCGATCTTTCAAACGAACCCTATGCAATTGCTGAGCAGGTCTCGCCGCTGATCCGGCGGGTGCTGGCGCGCAATGCATCACCGTTCAGTTATACCGGTACGCAAACTTATATTATTGGCCACGGCGATGTCGCGGTGATTGACCCCGGCCCATACGGCGATGATCCCGCCCATGTTGGCGAACTTGTCCGCATTCTTGAGGGCGAGCGGATCGTAGCGATTGTCTGCACGCACACCCACCGCGATCATTCGCCTGCCGCTGCCCCGCTTAAGGCGGCGACAGGTGCGCCCATCATCGGCTGTGCGCTGCTAGTGCTAAGCGACGATGGCCCGCGCGCTGATGCTGGGTTCGATCCGACCTATGCACCTGACCGTGTGCTGAGTGACGGCGAGCAACTCACCGGAACTGGCTGGACGCTCACCGCAGTCCACACTCCCGGCCACACCTCAAACCATCTTTGCTATGCGCTTGAGGAAGAGAAGGCGCTCTTCAGCGGCGATCATATCATGGGCTGGTCAACCACGGTCGTCTCGCCGCCTGACGGTGACATGGCCGATTATATGCGCAGCCTGCAACTGTTGATCGAGCGCGACGATGCAGTTTATTATCCCGCGCACGGCAAACCTGTTGACAACCCGCAGCGCCTTGCGCGCGGGATGATGGGCCACCGCAAGCAACGCGAGGCGCAGATCCTGCGCCTGCTTGAACGCGGCATTGGCAGGATTCCCGATATGGTGGCCGAAATGTACAGGGGGCTTGATCATAGGCTCCACGGCGCAGCGGGACGCTCGGTGCTCGCGCATCTGGTTGATCTCCAAACGCGCGCGCTGGTCAGCGAATCAAGCAACCAATGGGCGCTGACACCGTGAAACAGGTTTGGCTCATCCTGCTCTCGGCGATCCTCGCGACGGTTGGTCTTATTGCCTATCTCCAACGCAGCGTCAGCCCGCCGGTGGAAACCGTTGTCGCCTCAAGCCTCAAAAGCTTGCAGGAGCAGAACCGACTGTCTGCCTTCGTCGCGCGCTTTGTGACGGTGGTGACGAGCCGGAAGGAGCAGCTTGGTTTTGCCGCCGAAAAAACGCTGATCATGCCCGCCATGGTGCGTTATGAAGTTGACCTCGCCAAGCTCCGCGAAAAGGATCTGGCGTGGGACGCAGGTGCGAAGACGCTGACGATCACGCTGCCCCCAATTGAACTGAGCGGCCCCGAATTCGATCTCACCGCGACGAAGGAATATGGCTCGGGCGCGGTGCTGATGACGCTGACTGATGTTGAGCGGCTGCTTGATCAATCAAACCGCGCCAAAGCGAAATCCGACATCCTCGCGCAGGCCAAAGCGCCAACCATGATCAAGCTCGCGCAGGACGCGACCGCGCGCGCGATCAGCAATAATTTTGCCTTGCCGCTGAAAGCCGCCGGGTTAGATGCAATTGTCAAAGTGGAGACGACCCAATGAACACGCATAGCCGCCTGACCGGCACTGACCTGATCGACGAAATCATGAAGCTCAAGAAAGAGCGCAACGCCGTCATCCTCGCGCATTATTATCAGCGGCCCGAACTTCAGGATATCGCCGATTTCGTTGGCGATTCGCTTGAACTCTCAAAGAAAGCCGCCGCGACTGATGCTGATGTGATCGCGTTTTGCGGGGTCAAATTCATGGCCGATACCGCGAAGATTCTCAGCCCCCAAAAGATCGTGGTGCTGCCTGATCTCAAGGCCGGGTGCTCCCTTGAAGACTCATGCCCGCCCGACAAATTCAGGGCCTTCCGCGCCGCCCACCCCGATCATATCGCGATTACCTACATCAACTGCTCGACCGAAGTGAAGGCGCTCAGCGACATCATCGTCACGAGCAGCTCAGCCGAAAAAATCCTTGCGCAATTGCCGATGGATCAAAAAATCATTTTCGGCCCCGACAAGCATCTCGGCGGCTATATCGCGCGCAAGACCGGGCGTGATATGCTGCTGTGGCCCGGCGTGTGTATTGTGCATGAGGCGTTTAGCGAAACCGAATTGGTGAAGCTCAAGGCGCAACATCCCGGCGCGCCCGTCGCCGCGCACCCCGAATGCCCGCCGCATATCATCGACCATGCCGATTATGTCGGCAGCACCAGCGGCATCCTGCAATATGCCAAGGACATGCCCGGCAACACACTCATCGTCGCGACCGAGCCGCACATCATCCACCAGATGGAACTCGCGATTCCGAACAAGCTCTTCATCGGCGCGCCGGGTGCAGACGGCAACTGCAACTGCAACATCTGCCCCTACATGGCGCTCAACACGATGGAGAAACTTTACGTGGCGCTGCGCGATTTGGAGCCGAGGATCGAGATTGAGGAAGGGCTGCGGCTCGCCGCGAAAAAGAGTTTGGATCGGATGCTGGAGATGGCGGCGGGGTAAGGTGTGGCTGAGAAGTGTGTAGTGTATGATCCGATATCGCCGAGTCCATAGGGAATCCGGAAATCGTTTTGATGTTGTTTGAACTCGAACCAGACACATTCTTAAATGCGATGAAGCGAGTTACGTTTCATGGTGGGCGTCATATAATTTATGCAACAGAATCAATAGATTTAGAGGCTGCAAACCGTTTGAAGGTTTTTGTTGCCGCCCATAAAATTGAGACTGGTAGAATACGATTCAACTCGCCGGGCGGCTCTTTGATTGGTGGTATGAAACTTGGCGAGGCAATAAGGGAACTCGGCTTTGACACAGAGGTAGGGGCGATTGATCACCAACATGGGGATCAACCAACAGCAATATGTGCCAGCGCTTGTGCATATGCCTTTGCTGGAGGCGTGAACCGATACTTTAGCAACCAATCAGGCCGATTAGGACTTCACCAGTTTTCATCATCTGCAGACCAACCGATCAATGCCGGAACGGCTCAGATTGTGAGCGGCGAGCTCGTGAAGTACCTCAAACGGATGGGCGTCGATGCTGATGCGTTCGCGTTAGCGAGTCTTACCGATCAATCGGATATGGCATGGCTATCAGATCAGAGGGCTGAAATTTTCGGCCTTGCAAACAACGGTGTTCAGCCGACAACTGCCGTAATCAAGCTACGTGATGGTGTTCCTTATCTTCGTATGGAACAACATTTTGACGATGCGACTTCAAGGGTTATCCTGCTTTATAACAATAGCCATTTCGAAATAATGGCCGGAATAGTTACAAGCCCCCAACTCTCAGTCGAAAAACTACAAAGTGCTTCCCGGAGCTACCTAGAATTTGACTCGGATCAATACGCTTCAATGGCTGCGCCAAGTGGAATAAGCGTCGATGGAAGCGTCCTATGGTTAGAGCGTACTTTAGAACCTTTTGCCATAGCGAAGCTTCAAAGTGACGATAGATTGGGTATGTGGACAGAAAACGG
>JAYUIX010000024.1:0-3136 GCA_043765635.1 Sphingomonadales bacterium | reverse complement strand
AAGGCCGATGATGAATTGTTCGAAATCATGCCGAGCCTTTTAGGCAAGATGATCTCGCATACCCGAATTTTTGATTGGGATTGATAATACTGCAATAGGCCTAGGCATCAGTAGCAATATTTGCTACCAACGCATTCATGAGCAATGTCGAAAAAGTTTCCATCGCCCTCACACAGGATATGCTCGCCACGGTCAAAAGTGCCGTCGCGTCGGGCGATTATGCCTCGTCGAGCGAAGTGGTTCGTGAAGCCTTGCGCGATTGGAAATTGCGCCGTGCGCTTGAGGCGCAAAGCATCGAAGAGGTGCGACGACTGGTCAAGGCGGGCATAGAAAGTGGTTTTGAACCGCATGACGGAATGGATGAAATCAAGGCCGAGGGACGCCGCAGATTGGCTCGCCGCGCTGCATGATTTGGGCGCTTGAGCGCTCACGTGAAGCGCGATCAGATTTGGTTGATATCTGGTCGTACATTGCAGTCGATAATCCTGATGCCGCTGACCGTCAGATTGATAAGATTGAAGCAATCTTCAACCAGTTACGCGAATATCCCAAGCCTGGCGCAAAACGCGATGATATAAACGCTGGATTGCGCGGCTTTACGCGCGATCATTATCTTATTCTTTATCAACTTGATGAATTTCACGAAACCGTACAGATAATAAGGGTTGTTCATGGAATGCGCGATCTCGCAACGTTATTTGGAGGCGCCACACAATGATTTCTGGCGAGCACGCAAACGAGGTGAATCATGAATGACAAACAGGTCAATATTCATATCGGCAACGCTCAGGATATGGGCGCGCGCTTTGCGGGTGCGTGGCACGCGGCTGAACGCGGCGAGGCAGTTGCACGCGATCATGTGACTTTCCTTTCGCTTGAGGCATTTGTTTCGGCGATGTCGCCCAAACGGCTGGCGCTGATCCAATATCTGCGCACGGGTGGAGCGATGTCAGTGCGAAAGCTCGCTGGCGAGATTGGGCGTGATTATAAATCGGTTCACGGCGATGTCGCGATGCTCGTGGCAGCCGGATTGGTTGCGCGCGAAGCCAAGGATCAGGTCGCGGTGCATTGGGATCATGTTCATGCTGATATGCGGCTGGCGGCATGAGCGTAAAATGAGCTTACTACTTGCTTTGTCCCTGCTTACCGGAGCGCAGCCCTCCGTTGCGACCGCCACCCCCTCCACCATCTCCACTCATCCCGAAGCTAAGCTTTATGACGCAAGCCGCGATGCGCGTGCTGATGTCTCCTCCGCGCTCACCCGCGCGAAGGCGTCCAACAAGCGCGTGATCCTCGTGATGGGGGCGAATTGGTGCCATGACAGCAAGGCGCTGGCGGGCTGGTTTGAAAGCGCGCGGTTTAAGGAGATGCTCACGCCGCATTATGAGCTTGTCTATGTTGATGTCGGCAAGCCGCAACGCAGCGAGGGGCGCAATATCGAGATTGCGCGAGATTTAGGCATAAAGAAGATCAAGGGCACGCCGACGGTGCTGATCCTCTCCGCCGATGGCAAGTTGCTCAACAAAAAGGACGCGCCGACATGGCGCAATGCGGCAAGCCGGAGCGAGGACGAAATTTTTGCTTATTTTGCCGAATTTGGCCGCTAACAGCGTCCACCATGTCTCCAATTGAAATCATCGCGGTCGTGCTTGGCGTCGCCAATATCTTGCTCGTGGCGCAGCGGAGCATCTGGAACTTTCCAGTCGCGCTGGTGATGGTCACGCTTTACGCTAGGATTTTCTGGGACGCCAAACTCTATAGCGACGCCGGGCTCCAGGGCTTTTTCTTTGTGGTCAATCTTTATGGCTGGTGGTCTTGGCGCACAAACAAAATGGATCAAGGCGAAGTTGTCGTTGAGCGGCTGACGCATACTGCCCTGTTCGCATGGATTGGTGGATCAATCATCGCCGTACTCGGCTGGGGCACGGTCATGGCGCGACTGACCGATGCGAGTCTACCTTATGCCGATGCCTCAGTCGCGATGCTCAGTGTCGCCGCGCAATTGCTGATGACATGGCGTAAGCTGGAGAATTGGTATTGGTGGATTGTCGTCAATATAATTTCGGTTGGGCTTTACGCGGTGAAAGGGTTGTATCTTACGACGAGCCTGTATGCGCTGTTCCTTGTGCTTGCGGTCTGGGGACTGATCAACTGGCGCAAAGGCATCCTTGCATGAAAACGATCTGCCTTCACGGGCCAGAAAGCACAGGGAAATCGACTCTGGCAACGCATCTTGCTGCGCATTTTGGCTGCGAAGTCGTGCCTGAATATGGCCGCGCATATTGCGATGAACATGGCACAGATATCGGCATGGCGGCGCTCATTGAAATCGCGCATACGCATGATGCGATTGCACGTGCAGCGCGGGCGCGATCCTCGGGGCTGCTGATCCTTGATACTGATCCACTAATGACGGCGGTGTGGGCCGACATGATGTTTGGGGCACGCGATCCGTGGTTTGATCGCTTTGTCGGTGTGGCGGATTTGTATCTGCTGCCCGATATCGATTTGCCTTGGGTTGATGATGGTCTGCGAATTTATGGCGGCGCTGACGAGCGCGCGCGCTTTTTTACACTTTCACGCGCTGAACTTGATCGACGCGCTGTGCCCTATGCGGTGATTAGTGGGATTGGTGAAGCACGGTTCACAAATGCACTTGCGGCGATTGCGCGATACTCTAGCTAACCCAACCAATCCAATCGGCGACATCTTCAAAATCATCGGCGATGAACCGCGCACCTGCCGCCTTCATTGCTTCAGCGTCGCCGGGGAGGATATGCGATCCTGCAACAAAGCCAATCACGGTTACACCGGCTGCTTTGGCTGCCACAACGCCAGGAACATGATCTTCAATTGCAACAATCCGTCGTGGCGCAATTCCGAGTTTTTCCGCAGCAAGCGCGTACACTTCAGGATCGGGTTTATCGTATGCGAGTGTCGCAGTGGTAAAGACATTTTTACCGAAATGATGTTCGAGTCCAAAGCGTATGAGCGTTTGAGAAATCCAGATTGGTTCACTTGCCCCTACGATAGCGCGTGGCACACCAACCGTAAGATCAAGAAAGGCTTCGACTCCGGGCACGGTTCCAACCTCAAGGATAACGCGCCTGCTCATCCGCTTATATTGCTGGCTGAT
>JAYUIX010000023.1:0-9403 GCA_043765635.1 Sphingomonadales bacterium | reverse complement strand
GAAGCGGCTGATGGTGACCCCGCGTAGCTGATTGATATAGCCAATCAATATCGTCGCTGCGCAGTCATCAAGCTACGATACTGCCCGCAAGCAAGCGTTCGTGCGGTTCTGATTAACCGCCTGACGCTGGCGCGCATAACATCATTGCCTTCATACCAATCGTTGGCAACCCGCTTATGTCCATAGAGCGCGATTGCAATTTCGCGCTGTGACGCCCCAGCGCATAATCCGTCATGAACGCGCAGTGCAGCGAGCCAGCGCGCAGAGCGCCGGTCTTCGCGAAAATGCGTCGGCATAAAGCACTGGTGCTGGTAAAGCGACGCGAGCTTGGCCATCGTCGTTGCCGCCGCTTTCAATCGGCACAGATCAGCACAGACAATGCGAAGTGCTACTGGCCCGTCAATCAAGCTCCCTGAAACAACATCAAGCCGGATGCGTCGCAAGCCATTGCTGATGACAATATGCTCATGGCCTTTGCCGTCGATTGCAACGGTTGTGAATGCTGCCAGTCGGCTCAAGTCGAACCCGGCGGCGCTGTGGGCGACGCGGTCGGCATCAACACACAGCACCAGCGGATCATAAGCGGCGCACCACATGATCGCGGCGTCCCGCGCCCCAACTTCAGCGCGTTCAGCGAAAATGTAACCCCCATTGATTGGCACTTACAGTCGGTGGCAGCGTGATAATCTTCAGGCCGCCATGCGATTGAGACACTATCGGTTTGGCCTGGTGATGCGATGAGCGATACTCGGGGTCGCGCCGCAGCCATTCCCACATCAGTCCAGCGCGGTCGATGCCTGCAAGTGCGTGATATGACTCTGGATCAAGCCAGTTGTCGGTTTGAATGTCGCGCATCGATTGCCCCCTTCGTGTGGGTCAAAACTGCGCCGGAGTGGGGGTGCTGAACAATTCCCCAAAATTGGGGACGCGTCAGCCAATCACATCTAGAAAGCTGATCTCGCCGTCGTAAATTGCCTTTAAGACCATTGGCAGGCGTTTGCCGACACCGTAGCGTTCGCAGGCCATGTTGAGATGCTGGGTAACGGTCTCGTGGGAAATCCCCAAGATGACGCCAATCTCCCACGCGGTCTTGCCCTGACTGAGCCAATAGACGCACTCCCGCTGGCGCGGTGTTAGCCCTGTGTGAGCTAAATCAGCGACGTGCGCCAGACCGTTAATCCGCCGTGCCGTAGCAAAAGCGAAGTTGCCAACAAGTTCGGCGACAAAAAGATTGCGACGTGGCAGCGCCACACCCGGTTTGGTCACGAACGAACATGATCCCGGCGGTTCGCCGGGAATATGGGCCGGCACCGTAAAGCCGGTTCCCAATCCATTTTGCGCGCTGCTCTCTATCGTAAAGCGCAAGCGCGGCGTCATTCGGATCAACGTGTCAATATCATCCCATGCAAAGCCAATGTTGGTGTGATTGCAGGCTTCAAGCACTGGATCATGGCGGTAAAGCTGATGTTCAAAATAATAGGTCGCCCAATCGGGCGGATAATTATGGAGATGAACGAACATATCATGGTTGCGCATCCGATTGGGATGATGGCGATTGGCATGATGAATCAGCGCAAAATAGGAAAACCCAAGCGCCGTCGTGACGCCTACAAGCGCATCATATAATTGAGGCAAATCCACAAAGCACCGATACTGAGCAAAAAACTGTCTAACATTCCTGTGAAGATGACGCATTTACGCTACCAACCTCCTGCTTAACTATGCAACGCGCGCCACACAGAACAGCGTTATAAAGCAGTGATTCGGCACCTCAATCCGAGTTGCCAATTTGGCAATTATTTATTTTCCACCAATTCGCATTGATTATTCAGGGTGCAATTGCGCTTATTGAACGGGCAAATCGAGCAAATCAGTTGGCCGCGTTGCGCCCGTCATTAATTTGTCAGCCCAAATTTGGGCCAGCGCCCGGCGTCGCGGCATATATTCAGCACGGTTATACGCGCCCTCAACCTTATTTTCGGGGACGTGGGCAAGCATTAGATCGATAATCTGGCGGTCACCGTTTTGACCGTCACTGATGGCCCACTCATTCATGATCGTCGAAAAAGCAGACCGCCAACCGTGCGGAACATGGCGACCATGATAACCCGCCCGGTTGAGCATGTAGCCAATTGCGTTCTCGCTCATTGGCCTGTGAATGTGGCGGGCGCTTGGGAACATCAGGTCGCCATTGCCTGTTAATCCTTTTAGTACGGCGATGACAGCGACCGATTGTTTTGAAAGCGGAACCAAATGATCGCCGCCACGTTCGCGTTTGCGGTTCAGATCGCCCTTCATCCGTGTCGCAGGAATACGCCACAACGGCGCGTCTCCTTCGAGGTTTTCTAACTCATCCCAGCGCGCGCCGCGCAACTCGCCGGGGCGAACCGCTGTCAGCGCCAGCAAATGCAGTGCAAGTCTCGTAACTGGCCTCGCAGGGCATAATTCAGTGTCAGAAAGGAGCTGCTGCAAGCGGACAAGGTCGGTGATCGAAGGCTGAGGGTATTTGGGAGGAAGCGGTTTGAGCGCGCCTGCAATCATTGCTGCCGGGTCAGAGTCGGCAATCCCCGACGCAATCGCATATACAAATACCGCTGAGATACGCTGACGAATGCGTTTTGCGGTTTCAATTGCTGCGCGGTTTTCAACAACGCGCAAGACTTCAAGAATCCGAGGCGCTTTGAGCGATGCAATTGGGAATGCGCCAATGGCAGGAAATACATCGCGTTCCAAACTTCGTATAACATCCTTTGCGTGGACATTCGCCCATTGTGATCGGCAAGTGGCATACCAGCATCTGGCTACCCTCTCGAAAGTGTTTTGATCGGCCTCAATTTGCGCGCCGATCAGCAGCCGTTTTTCAATCGCAGGGTCTTTGCCATCTTGAAGTTGCCGCCGCGCATCATCGCGTTTGCGTCGCGCGTCGGTCAAACTCACAAGCGGGTATGACCCGATTGAGAGGCTTTTCTGCTTACGCCCATAGGCATAATTCATCCGCCATAATTTTGAGCCGGTAGGCGTCACCATTAGATAGAGTTGATGGCCATCAGCCAGTTTGTAAGGTTTGGCCGCTGGTTTCGCCGCCCGGAGTTTCACATCAGAAAGCATAACATTGCTCCTCGATACCATATTTTCTAGCATCGATACCATAATCGATGCCATGACACGGGCCGGATGGGCATGAACCCAAACGAACGCGTCAGGAGAAGAAAAGCCAGTTTTTAGGGCGTTTTGTCAATGTCACCGGACGACTGCGAACGGTTGCGAACGAGTGAATGGCGGAGAGATAGGGATTCGAACCCTAGGTACCCTCGCGGGCACGCCGCATTTCGAGTGCGGTGCTTTCGACCACTCAGCCATCTCTCCGCTGATCAGATGGCGCGCTTAGCGCCAGCTTAGTCACTATTAAGTGCGAGCGCTTAGCGCACGACAAGGCAATTGCCAAGCAATCCTTGTCATTAAATTTTGATCGATTACATAGATGACATGAGTAATGTAATTCGCCCAAACAATGCAAACCGTTTGTCCGATGCGCCGCAGGTATCGCACGCCAGCTTTGGCATTGGCGACGTTGTCCGCCACCGCATTTTTGCGTTTCGCGGGGTGATTTTTGATATCGATCCAGTTTTTGCCAATAGCGAGGAATGGTATCAATCCATCCCCGCCGAAATTCGCCCGGCGAAGGATCAACCCTTTTATCATTTGCTCGCTGAAAATACCGAAAACAGCTATGTTGCCTATGTTAGTCAGCAGAATTTGCTTGCCGATAATGAAGAGGGCCCAGTGAACCACCCCGCCATTTCAGGCATGTTTGAAAAGTTCGACGGCGGGCGTTACCCGCTCAAGCCAGTGCACCGGCACTAAACTGATCGCCGCCCCGGGTTTGAAACCGGAGCGGAACTGTATTTATCAGAATTTGACGCTAACCCGACCATAAAGGAAGCGCCCGTTGAAACCGTTCGGCGAAAAGTTCGAGAACGGCGCAACGAAGTTGGTCGTCGGGAAAAATACCGCTGCGCCATTGACTGCGCTTACACCCGCTTGCCCGGTCGGTACGCCCGTTGGATAGGTATCAAACACGTTGTTGATGCCAAGCGATAACTCATAACGCTGCTTGAGCTTGGCCGTCACCTCAAGATCGGTAACCCACTGCGCTTTGAGGAAGTTATCGTTGAAGACGTTCGACGCACCCGCGCCGAGTGAGCCGCCAGTGCCTTCAACCTTGCCGTAGCGGTTGCCACGCACGGTGATACCAAGCCAATCCCGTTCAAAATCAAGCCCGAGATTGATCTTGGTACGAGGCTGCCCCCGCGTGATGCGTCCCTGTTCCTGCCGACCGAACAGCACGAGACCAGGAATGTTGGCAAGCGGCCCGGGTGAAGCCAGTATCTTCCGAATAGTCGTTTTGTTGTAGTTAAAGCCCGCACTCAGATTGATCTTGCCAGCACTGCCAAGCTCAACCCGATAAGTTGCTACCGCATCAAGCCCCTTGGTGCGCGAGTCGAGTCCGTTGACGAAGAAGCGCGCGGCGCTGATTGTGTTGAAGCCTGCGCCGTTGAGGATTGTTGCAATCGCCAAGCCGGGGTTGGTGCCCGAGGGAACGCCGTTTGTGCGGCTCGCAGTGAGGTTATCAGTGACAACGATGCGGTCATCAATATCAACTTGATAGACGTCAACCGTCAGATTAAGGCGCGGAATGCGGGTGAACACAAAACCGCCCGAGAAACTGAGTGAGGTTTCAGCGTCGAGCGGACGCGCACCGAGCGCAATCGCAACTGGATTGTCAACCGGCAGCGTCACCGCATCAAGCAAAACACCGTTGACATTGTTTGTCGCGGCAGAAGCAAAAAACTGCTGTTGAAGCGACGGCGCACGAAAGCCCGTTGCCACAGCACCGCGCAATGCAAATCCCTCAACAGCCTCAAGGCGCGCGGCTATCTTGCCGTTAAAATCAGAGCCGAAATCGGAATAATCCTCATATCGACCCGCAAGCTGAACGGTGAACTTGTCGCTCACTTCCGCGTCTAACTCAATATACGCTGAAACATTGTCACGTGCACGAATGCCATCAACACGCTGGCCGCCAATCGACGGCTGGAAGCCCGAGAACACCTGCGCGCCCGGAGCCGCCGGCTGGTTTGCGCCGCCCGGCTGGTTTGCACTGATCAGCACACCGCCCGAACGGAAACTGTCAATTTCGCCCGCCGTAATTTGGAAGGTTTCACGCCGATATTCGAGGCCGCCCGCCAGCGTTAGACTCTTGAGGAAGCCGGTCTGGATTTCGCGGTTGACGTCAAGATTACCGATGGCTTGCGTGTAATCAAGCTGCCCCGCCTCAAACGCGCGCTGTGACGTGGCACCAAGCGAGGCGTTCAAAGTGTTGGTAATTTTGAACTTGACGCTATTGCGCGCATAGCCGCCCGACAAATCAACGTTGAAGCCAGCAACTTCGCCCTTCAGTCCAACGGTGCCGCTATAATCGTTAATTTCAGTATTTATGAGCGGCAGGAAACCATCGGGATAGATTGACGGCACATTGCGCGCATCATTGGCTAGACGGTAGAAACCAGCGCTTTCGCCATCACGGAAACCGTAGCTGCCAAAGCTGTAAAGCTCGAACCCTGAATCGCCAAGTGGCGCGCCGCTGTTTAGAAACAGTTTCAAATCCTTGGTGTCAGCATCGCCGTAACGGTGCGACAGACGATTGAAGGTAAGTTCACGCGGATCGACCAGACCACCGATTAAGTTATATTGACGGCGGCGGTCATAGCCTGTCCGATTGGTTGGATTACGATCCTGATATTCGGCAGAAACGTTGATAAAGCCTTCTTCGCCAATTGGCAGCCCAACAGTGCCTGCAATGGTAAGTGTGCCGCCGTCTTTGGCGCGGCGATCTTTGCCCGTCGTTGTCACATTGAACGTGCCGTCGGGCGCGGTCGTTGGCTGACCATTGGCGCCAAGCGCCAATCCGGTAACGCGCTGAATGCCATTCACGCTTGTGTTATACTGACCGTAAGTCACGGTGAACTGGCCGCCTTCGCGTGCATCGCGCAGACCAAAGTTGATAACGCCTGCAATTGCATCTGAGCCATATTGTGCAGCGGCACCGTCACGAAGGACTTCAACGCGCTTAAGTGCGATTGACGGGATCAAGTTGATATCAACCGCCGCCGCGCCGCGCCCAACCGAACCGTTAATGTTAAGGAGCGCCGAGACATGACGGCGCTTACCGTTGATCAGGACAAGCGTTTGATCGGGGTTAAGCCCGCGCAACGTTGCCGGGCGAATAACATCCGTTCCGTCAGTAATCGAAGGCTGAGGAAAATTGAAGCTAGGGATTTGTTCGGCAAGCAAACGGTTAGTTTCGGTAAAGCCCGACTGGGTTAGCGACTCCGCGGTGAACACATCGACTGGCACAGTGCTATCGGCAACGGTGCGGTCGGTTCGGCGCGTGCCAGTAACGATAATCGTTTCTTCAGCTGGTGCGGCACCTTCCTCTGCTTCCTGGGCAAGCGCGGGCGTTGATGCAAATGCAATCAGCGAAAGTGTGGACAGCAATGCGACACGAGTGAGACGGGCCATTTGACGCTCCTTGGCAATAAACGAACGGATCATTCCGCAACCGTTTGTGTCATTAGCCTAATGTTGCGGTATTGTTACTGCCAACGCTATGAAACCTGTGCGATTCGTCACAGACTGTTGCATTGCAGCAACACGGTTAAAACGCCTAGAATTCGTCGCCATTCTTACGCTTGAAGCCAGCGCCGGCCGGTTTGATCATATCATTATCTGGATAATGACAAACGCTTATGGCCAATCGACCCAGTGCAACGAACACACAGTCGGTGTCACTACGGTTGATCAGAACATGGCCGTTACCATCATTTTTGGGAAACGCTGCTATGTCGCCAGCATGCATTATCGTTTCACCACCATCATCGACCAGAACCGCCTCACCCGCGATCATGATCAGCATTTCATCCTCGCCCTCATGCCAGTGGCGCTGTGATGACCACGCGCCGGGCCTGAGCGTGACATGGCTCGCACCAAAATCGCTGAACCCGCTTGCCGGGGCCAACCTCCGATACCAGCGGCCTTGCACCTTATCGGCATATTCGGGCGGATAGCCCGTCGCGTTGGTTTGTGGAATATCTTCGAGGTACAGTTTGGGCATTATTCCCACCCTTTGCAAAATGGCCCGCGCAGGTTACGCCTGCGCCATGATTGATGCAATTGACCTCACTAAGGCGCTGATTGCTACGCCAAGCGTAACGCCTGCCACCGGCGCAGTATTTGATGTGCTTGAGGGCGCACTCGCCGCAATCGGGTTTGATGTTCACCGTGCGATTGAGGGCGAAGCACCCGATGGCCCAGTTGAAAATCTATTCGCCACGCGTGGATCAAAGGATGGCCCACACTTCGCGTTCGCGGGGCATCTTGATGTGGTGCCCCCCGGCGAAGGCTGGTCAAGCGACCCGTTCGCACCCGAAATACGAGGGCGTTTGCTTTACGGACGCGGCGCGGTCGATATGAAGACGAGTATCGCAGCCTTCGTAGCCGCGATCCCAAAAACACATAAAGGCCGGATCAGCCTGATCATCACTGGTGATGAAGAAGGCCCAGCCATCCACGGTACAGTCGCACTGATCAACCATATGAGGGAGCGGAACCTAATCCCCGATCTCTGTCTTGTGGGGGAGCCAACTTCAGTCAACCAGCTTGGCGACATGATCAAAATTGGGCGGCGCGGCTCAGTCAATATCTGGATTACGGTGCAGGGATTGCAGGGCCATGTCGCCTACCCGCACATGGCAGATAATCCGATACCAAAGCTGGTGCGGATATTGTCACGGATTGAGGGCATTGCGCTTGATGAGGGAACAGATTGGTTCCAAGCGTCGAACATCGAAATTACTGATATTGAGGTTGGCAATCCAGCGACCAACGTGATCCCAAAGGCCGCCAAGGCGCGGCTCAGCATCCGCTTCAACGATCTCCATAGCGGCGAAGCGCTCGTCGCGATGATCAGCGCGATTGTTCACGCCGAAGCGGCTGACGGTGAAGTAGTGGCACGGATATCGGGTGAGGCGTTTCTGACACAGCCGGGCGCATTCAGCAGCCTAATTTCAGACGCAATCACCGCCGCCACTGGGTTAGCGCCCGAACTCTCGACAACCGGCGGCACATCCGATGCGCGCTTCCTGTCAAAGCTGTGCCCGGTGGTTGAATTTGGCCTCTGCAATGCCACGATGCACAAGCTTGATGAGGCGGTCGCGCTTGAGGACGTCCACACGCTTACGCGCATTTACGCTGATATTATCGCCCGCGCCTTAGGATAAGATAAAGCGCGCCTGCCCCACCGTGACGCGGATGCGCCCCGCGTACTGCGGCTATGTGTGACGCATAGGGCGATGCGGCGAGCCAATCGCCCACGGTTGCACGGATCACGCCCCGGCTGGTTGGCGGCAGGCGGGGATTATCCTTTGCCGGACGCCCCGTAATCAGCAATATGATCCGCGCTTCACTTCTAATCGCGGCGGCAAGGCTGCGGTTAAGCCGTGCATGAGCCGAACTGAGCGTTTCACCGTGGAGATCAATCGTAAAATCAGGTGCAGCCTGGCCAAGGCGGAGGCGTTTATCCCAACT
Organism: Sphingomonadales bacterium; assembly: GCA_043765635.1. Taxonomy (GTDB): domain Bacteria; phylum Pseudomonadota; class Alphaproteobacteria; order Sphingomonadales; family Sphingomonadaceae; genus Aquisediminimonas. The sequence goes on along the minus strand of JAYUIX010000023.1, from coordinate 757 downwards.
GCCATCAAGGGTGTTTTGGGATTCGTTATTTGCCGAAACCGTTCGCCCCGAGCGAAGTCGAGGGGCTTGGCCGAGCGGAGGCGAGGTAAGCACTGTGGCAATTCTCGGCTTCGCTCGAATTAGTCCCTCGACTTCGCTCGGGATGAACGGATCAGGCAGCATTTTCCGCCCAACAGAGGGCCGAACCGTACCCGCAACCCGGCCCCAGACCGCGCGTTCTTCAGCGCTGAGACGGCGCATTTCCGGCCCCTGCCCCGATCCGCGCGATCACGCCCTTGGGCAGGAACACAAAGGCCGTGCCGCGTGCTGACATGCCGCCAGCGGTCGCGCGCGCATCATCTCCTGCGCCCCAGAATGTATCGAAACGGTTGCTGCCCTTAATCGCGCCGCCGGTATCCTGCGCAATCCAGATGCCGTTTGCATCTGCGCGATCCATTGAAAGGAGCACGGGCGCACCGAGCGGAACGAACATCGGATCGGTTGCAACGCTCGCCCTACCCGTTACCGGCAGGCCAAGCGCACCAAGCGGGCCAGCGCCCGTAATTTCTCTGAAAAACACCCAGCTCTTATTTTCACGCATGATCGCTTGGCCCTCGCTTGGGTTGGCGCGCAGCCAGCTTTCAATTCCTTGCATTGAGCTTTGACCAGGGCCGAGCAGCCCGCGATCCTTCATCAGCTTGCCAATACCCGTATAGTCGCGGCCATTCTGGCCATCATAGCCAATCCGCATCACGCTGCCATCGGGCAGGCGCAGACG
>JAYUIX010000022.1:0-41308 GCA_043765635.1 Sphingomonadales bacterium | reverse complement strand
TAATGGCGAATTGACACTTGGTGAGAATATGGCAGATCTTGCAGGTGTTACGATTGCTTATGATGCGTATAAAATCTCTCTTAACGGCAAAGCGGCCTCTCTCATTGACGGCTATACAGGTGATCAGCGCTTCTTCCTCGGCTTTGGCCAAGTTTGGCGGAATAAATACCGCGAAGCCAATCTTCAGCAGCGGCTGACGACTGATCCGCATACGCCGGGTCATTTTCGGCCCTATGTCGTGCGCAACGTTGATGCGTGGTATGCTGCTTTTGGTGCTAAACCGGGTGAGAAATTCTACCTAGCCCCTGCTGAGCGGGTAAAAGTCTGGTAGGCTTTATATGTTTTAATTGATGGGTTTACGCACAGCCAGTGGCGGATATCCGCCATTGGCTGTGTAATATATGTTCGCTTATGCACAAAATATCTTGTCGTTTTTCACCCACTATGGTTTAAGATAATATTAACCCATCTGATCGGACGTTATTTCACGGTTGGTAGATGTTTCGCGTGGGGGAATTATGGACGCAAGCACATTGCTGGGTATGCTGCCGCCGGGAACATTGTTTTCATCCTGCTCGGTCGATGAACTGAACGACTTGCTGTCAGTTGCTACCAAGGCCACGATGAAAAAAGGCCAGACGCTCATGATGCAGGGCGATGTTGGCGATTCACTTATCATGTTGCTTGCTGGCAATGCCAGAGTCACCATGGTTGCACAAAATGGTCGTGAGATAACGCTTGATTATGCCGAAGCGGGTGCCGTTCTTGGTGAAATTTCGGTTATTGATGGCGGAGATCGAACGGCCTCGGTTATTGCACTAACTGAAGGCAGCTATCTTCATTTGACTCGCAGCGCATTTGCATCATTTGTCGAACGTCAGCCGCCAATGGCATGGCGTTTCATGAAAGAGATTGCGCGCCGCCTTCGCCAGACCAACAATACGATTGAGAGTGATCGTGCTTTCTCCTCAGGGCCAAGGCTTGCTCGATTTCTACAGCGGCTTACCCTCGTGAATAGCACTGACGGACGGTTAAAGCTCGCGCTGAGTCAAAGTGAGCTTGGCAGCTTTGCCGGGATGAGCCGTGAAAATATCAATCGCCAGCTGAGCGCGTGGGCAGACTCGGGGATCATCGCGCTTGATCACGGCCATGTCCGCATTCTTGACACCCATCTTTTATCTGAAATCGCTGAGGCTTCGGAGTAGAATTTCGTTTCGATACCGTCTACTCACAGTGTACAATTGCCTATGACGAAAGCGGAGACTGGAATGACCGAAGATGATGGCAAGCTTGAAGCGCCAAATGCCAAGCAAGCCGCCGAAGATGCTGAAGCAAAAAAATCAAAGCTGATTAAGGCTGGGATCGGATTGGGTATCGGGTCTGCTGCAATCGCCGCAGCTTTGCTTTACGTGAATCATAACAAAACCAAGCGCGACGAGTAGGCCTGCGCACTAAGTGCCGCATGGTATTTCATTTTCAGCGGCACTCCGCGTTTGGATGCACATTGCACTGTTGAGTTTTGGCGGCCCGGCGGGTCAGATCGCACTCATGCACCGTATCCTTGTTGAGGAAAAACGCTGGATCGGTGAGGGGCGCTTTCTAAGCGCGCTCAATTTTTGCACACTACTTCCCGGGCCTGAGGCGCAGCAGCTTGCGACTTACATCGGTTGGCTGCTGCATAAAACACGCGGTGCCTTTGCAGCGGGGATATTATTCGTTCTTCCCGGTGCAATTGCGATCATGGCGCTGTCGATAGTCTATGTGCTTTACGGAAATTTAGTATGGGTGACTGGCCTATTTTTTGGGATCAAGGCCGCTGTTGTTGCGATCGTTTTTCAGGCGGTCATCCGTATCGGTGGACGTGCGCTCGGTTCCGGTGCCAAGCGGTTTGTCGCGGTGGCTGCGTTTCTGGCGCTCGCATTTGGTAATGTTCCATTTCCGTTGATAGTCATCGCCTCAGGATTGACGGGATGGCTTTATGCGCGCTCTGGCAGCACTGCTTTCACAGCCTCAAGCCACGGCGCTGCACCAGGCTACAGCGATGCCGATAGCGCTTTGGGGGATGGTATTCCAGTTCACGCACAATCGGGCGGAGCTAAAAAACTGGGTATTGCCGCACTGTTGATGCTCGCTTGGCTATTGCCGGTTGTTCTTCTCGTAGCATTGCTTGGTGCTGACAATCGCTACAGTGAGATTGGCTTATTCTTCGGGCGAATGGCGGTGGTTACCTTTGGCGGCGCTTATGCAGTGCTTGCCTATGTTGGTCAGGCGGCGGTCGAACAGTATCAATGGCTCACTACATCAGAAATGCTTGATGGGCTTGGGCTGGCTGAATCAACGCCAGGGCCGCTGATCATGGTGACACAATTTGTCGGCTTTCTTGCCGGATACCGCGAGCCGGGCGCTGTGTCACCGATGATGGGTGGTATCTTGGCGGGTGCACTAACAACTTGGGTTACGTTTGTGCCGTGCTTCCTGTGGATATTTATCGGCGCGCCTTATGTTGAGCGGCTGCGGCATAATGCGGCGCTGGCCTCTGCGCTGTCTGCGATTACGGCGGCGGTCGTTGGTGTGATTCTCCACCTCGGTCTTTGGTTCGCTTTTCACTACCTGTTTGCCCGCCAATTAGACGTCAGCCTTGGTCCAGCAACGCTATCCTTGCCGGCTATATCAAGCATCAACTGGACTGCGTTTGGGCTTGTTGTTTTGGCGATAACCGCGCTATTTCGCGCTAAGGTCGGCGCGATCGCCTTGATTATTGGAGCTAGCTTTGCCGGACTCGGGCTTGCGCTGATTGGTTGAAAACTCCCCAAAAACGAAAGTGGCCGGATTGTTGCCAATCCGACCACCTGCGTGACGAAAAACGCCAGCCCCCCATTTATCTCAACAATCCGGCATCATTACTTGTGCCGATATTGGAGATGATACTCCCAGAACCTCGGTTCGCTTGTAACAAAACCTTCGTATATCGTGCTACGGCTTTTGTCACCGGGCTATTAACGTTACGAACTCGAATGTCGCGACACTGTGCTGATTCCGCAACACTTTAGGCACACGCCGTGCCGATACATCGCAAACACGCTTCGCTTGCGCGATTCGCGCGGAACGATTAGAGCCTGTGGTGATGATACTCTCCCGCTATGAGCGCATGATCGCAACGCGCTATTTGTTGCCTGGACGCGGTGAAGGCTTCATCTTCCTTGTCGCTGGAATCAGCCTATTTGCTGTTATGCTTGGCGTTGCCGCGCTCATTGTAGTGATGAGCGTGATGAACGGATTCCGCGCCGAACTATTTGACAAAATTGTCGGGCTTAATGGACATGCGGTTGTTCAAGGCTATGGCGGTCGGCTTACCGATTGGCGCGAGATTATGGCGCAGGCAAAGGCGACCCAAGGTGTAACCAGTGCAACCCCGCTTATCGAACAGCCATTGATGGCAAGCTATCAAGGCCGGGTTGAGGGTGTTCTCGCGCGCGGAATGCTTGTTTCCGATATAAGAGTTAATCAGACGATCCGAAGCAAAGTGCTGAGTGGCAATCTTGATGCTTTGACTGCTGGCAGCGGCAACGTTGCGATTGGTGCGCGGCTGGCCGAGGCGCTTGGCGCGCAGGTTGGTGGCAATATCAGCCTGATTTCGCCTGATGGCCAGACGACGCCGTTCGGATCGGTGCCGCGTATTGTTAGCTACCGTGTGGCCGCGATCTTTGAGATTGGCGTTTATGACTATGACAAGGCGTTCGTCATCATGCCGATGGAGGATGCACAAACCTTGCTCCTCCTCGGCGATGCCGTGGGTATGATCGAAGTAGATACGGTGGACGCTGACAAGGTTGGCCCGATCTTAGCGCCTCTTGCGGCCAAGGTTGGTAACCGCGCAGTCGTGTCCGATTGGCGGAGCATGAACGCCTCGTTATTTGAGGCGCTCGCAGTGGACAGGGTGGTCTCGTTCGTTGTGCTTTCACTGATAATTCTTGTTGCGACCTTCAACATCCTTTCATCACTCATCATGCTCGTCCGCGCCAAAACGCGCGATATTGCGATTGTGCGCACGATGGGGGCATCGCGCGCAAGCCTCATCCGCATTTTCATGACGGTTGGGGTTACGATTGGTACGCTTGGCATTATGGCAGGCGTGTTGCTTGGTTTCACGATCCTGTTTTTCAGGCAATCAGTGGTGAATGCAGTCCAGTTCCTTACAGGGCAAAACCTGTGGGATCCATCAATCCGCTTCCTCACCGAATTGCCCGCGAAGACCGATCCAGTTGAGGTGATGGCGGTCGTCATCATGGCGATTGTTCTCACCATCCTTGCTACGCTTTATCCGGCGTTCAAGGCGGCGAGTACCGATCCGGTGCAGGTGCTGCGTTATGAGTGACACCGTTACGCTGACCGACGTTCGTCGCAGCTTTACCCAAGGCGAGTTCATAATTGAGGTGCTACGCGGGGTGAATCTAACTGTTGGTGCGGGGGAAATCGTCGCGCTGCTCGGCCCGTCGGGGTCGGGCAAATCGACGCTGCTTCAGGCAGTTGGCCTGCTTGAAGGCGGCTTTACCGGATCAATCCGCATTAAAGGCGAAGAGGCTGCTAGCCTAGATAATGACGGACGTACGCGACTGCGGCGGGATTGCCTTGGGTTTGTTTACCAATTCCACCATTTGCTGCCCGATTTTTCTGCCATTGAAAATGTTATCCTTCCCCAACTGATTCACGGCGCGACCACTGAAGCCGCGAAGACGCGCGCCGCAGACCTGCTCAGTTCGCTTGGACTTGCGCAGCGCCTTGATCACCGGCCAAGCCAGCTTTCAGGCGGCGAGCAACAGCGCGTTGCCGTCGCCCGCGCACTCGCCAACCGCCCACCGCTGATCCTTGCTGACGAACCCACCGGCAATCTTGATGAAGCTACAGCCGATGTTGTTCTTGGCGAATTTCTGACGCTGGTACGCGGCGAAGGCAGCGCCGCCCTCATTGCAACGCACAACGAACGCATTGCCGCAAAGATGGATCGGGTCGTGCGACTGCATGACGGGGTGCTTGGGTAGGAATACGTTGTAGGTCTATGACCTGAGCCTGCCTCTTGCTACGCACCTCTAATGGGTGCATCTTCTTTATTAATAACTCGAATAACAGACGAGTCGCGAACTTTAACCTATCTTATCATAGGAGGGTGTTATGCCGGGTCTTGCGATTGTCTTGTCGGGTGGTGGTGCCAAGGGCGCTTTTCAGGTTGGGGTACTTGATGAATTAGTCACTCAGCGCGGCCTGAAATTCGATATTTTTGCTGGCGTTTCGACAGGGGCTATTCAGGCGCTTGGCGGGGCGATGAATGACATCCCGGGCCTGATGAAGGTGTGGAGCGAGATTAAAGGCAACGGCGATATCTATAAAAAGCGCACCTTTGGCGTGGTTGAAGGGTTATTCGGCGCGCCCTCGCTGTTTACCGCCAAGCCACTGCGTGACAAGCTCACCGCTTTTGCCAATCCGGCCAAGCTGAAAGCTGCCAAGCGAACGCTTCGGGTCGGCGTCGTTAGCTTGGCACGCGGGCAGTATCTCGATATTGACGGGACGAATCCAAATATCGCTGACTGGGTTTATGCGAGCTGCGCGCAGCCACCCGCGTTTCCGCCGCTTGAAACCAAAGACCCAATAACCGGAGTTGTTGAACAATGGGTTGACGGCGGGGTGCGCAATGTAGCGCCGCTTAGCCCGGTAATGAAGTTGAAGCCCACACGTGTTCTAGTTGTGCTTGCTGCACCGCCAAAGCCGGTGCCTGAGCCAGGCAAGCAATATGATAGCTTGCTCGAAATTGCGCTACGTTCGGTCGGCATCCAGACGGCGGAAATTGTTGCCAATGATGTTGGCAATGCAATGCTCGTTAATGACTTGATCGCCGCGCGGGAGGCGCAATTTCACAAACTAACTGATCTTGGCCTTTCACCCGCCAATGTAGGTTTGGCGCTACGCCCGCTTGATGATCATCTGGCGCGGTTTGATTTTGCGCCGATCCGGCTGATCGCTCCGCCAATGGGGTTTGATGCGCCCGAAACGCTTGAGTTCAAACCTGCCAAGATCGCTGCTGCTATTGCCGAAGGACAGCGCGTGGCGAAAGAGCAATGGCCGATGATCAAGGCGTTTCTCGGGGTTTAGAGTGCGGCCCGCACTGGGCCCGAATAAGCGAGGAGGAGAGTGCCGCCTTCGTCGATGTTGAGCTTTGTCTCACCGCCTGTCATCCAGCATTCGCCTGCGGTGAAGCGTGCGCCATTCAGTGTACCGCCACCAGTTACGGGGATTAACCAGCTAGGATCGGGGAGTGTGCGGTTGATGCTGGCGGTGAGCCGCTCAACAACGAACTTGCCGCCTTCGCATAGGATCGTTCGACCCGGCTCGGAGGCAGTTGGAAGGGGTGGATCAGTGAAGGGCAGAGGTGTAGAAACAGCAATGCCTTCATCCAGATGAAGTTCGCGCGGGCGGCCATAATCATAGAGGCGGTAGGTCAGATCGATATTCTGCTGAACCTCAATCAATGTGATGCCAGCGCCAATCGCGTGGACGGTGCCGGCGGCTGAATAGATCACATCACCAGCATACACAGGCCGCCAATCCATCAGCGTCTCTATGGTGCCATCAAGTGCGGCAGAGCGCAGAGTTTCGCGTGTGCTAGGTTGGTGGAGTCCAAGTGCAATGGTTGCGCCAGGTTCAGCGGCGAGAATGACCCATGCTTCATCTTTACCGCATTCATGGCCAGCGGCACGTGCGGCTGCGTCATCGGGGTGCACCTGAATCGATAGGCGTTCCGACGTGAAGAGATATTTGACCAGAAGTTCGGGCGGCGGCGCAGCATTGTCACCTTTATACCAGATTTCGCCAACAGGCTCACCGTTTGCAGGCGCATTGGCGAAGCCGGGCCACAGCATGTGTCGGCCCCATGGTTTGTTAATACGGATTGTGGTCAGTTTGGTGGCGGTCAAAGCGTACATCACCATATTGAAATGGTGGGCGCTGACGGGCTCGAACCGCCGACCCTCTCGGTGTAAACGAGATGCTCTACCAACTGAGCTAAGCGCCCCTTTTCGGGAGTTCGCGGCTTACTGGAATTTTTGGCCGCGTCAATGGCTGTTGTGTGTTTGTGCTGCTTCATTGATGATCCGATGATAATGAGCGAGTCGGTTGAATATGGTAAACTATGATGTGTTCTGGTCGTTCCGCTCGCCCTGTTCTTATCTGTTGACCAAGCAGTTGGTGGCGTTGGAGCGTGATTTTGATGTGCAGTGCAACGTCCGCGTCGTTTATCCAATCACGGTGCGAACGCCCGAATTTTTCGACAAGAATGACCCGCTGTGGTTGCAATATCTGAAATATCTGATCCGCGAGCACCCATTCAACGCCCAACAAAAGCCCAATCCGGCGTCAAGTGCGGGGTGACGGTTAAGGGGACAGGTTGTACTGCTGCTTTCGCCCCTTATATCCTTAAAAACCGCTCTCATCTAAAAAGGCCACCTAATGACTATCCCATCATCTTGCATCATCGCTGGCGGCTGTTTCTGGTGTGTTGAGGCGGTGTTTCAGAGCTTGACCGGGGTAATCGCGGTTGAGAGTGGTTATATCGGCGGCGGCGTTGTAAATCCTACTTACAAGCAAGTGTGCAGCGGCAATACCGGCCATGCCGAGGCGATCCAGGTGATTTATGATCCGGCACTGATCAGTTACGCCAACATCCTCGACATTCATTTTGCAACGCATGATCCGACGCAGCTTAACCGGCAGGGCAATGATGTCGGCACGCAGTATCGCTCGACATTGTTTGTTGAGGACGAGGCCCAAGAAGCCGAGGCGCGCGCCGGAATCGCACGAGCGCAGGCCGATCAGCCCAAACCGATTGTGACGACGATTGAGCCAATTGCGGTCTGGTATCCGGCCGAGGATTATCATCAGCGCTATTGGGACGGCGAAGGGCAATCAAACGGATATTGCCTCGCGGTGATCCCGCCCAAGCTGGCGAAATTGCGCAAAGGCTTTGCTGAGCGGTTGAAGGGTTAGGCTGCCGCCCGTCCAAGTCGATCATTGATTGCCAAGCCAAGTCCTTCACCCGGCACTGGTGCAACCGCAATTCTTGCGCGCGGTGACGCGTCGGCCTGATGGAGCAAGTCGAACAGGTTGGCGGCAGCTTCAATTAGGTCGCCGCTTGGCGACAGGGTGGCATCTCCCGTAACGTCGCCAAAGCCGATTAGCCATTCGTCGGGTTCCGCCGCGACTGCATTCAGCCGCAGCGGTTTGGCCGGCGCATAGTGGCTTGCGAGTTGGCCGGGGGCTTCGATATGGCCGCCGCTTTCAAGCGAAAGCCCAAGGTCAATCGGGCCGAGGCGGAGGAGGCGGAGGGTGCCATCCTGCGCCACAGCAACAATGGTTGATTCGACGCCGACCGCACAGGCGCCTGCGTCGATAATCATTGGAATGCGACCATTTAGGCTCGATGCGACATGCGCGGCGCGGGTCGGGCTGATGCTGCCGCTGGCGTTGGCACTTGGCGCGGCGAGCGGGCGACCACACGCTTTGAGCAGCGCTTGCATCGCGGGGTGAGCGGGTACGCGAATGGCGATGGTGGAAAGGCCAGCGGTCACGAGGCTGGCAATTCCGCTGTCGTTACACAGGGGCAAAACGAGTGTCAGCGGCCCTGGCCAATATGTTTTGGCAAGCGTCCGCGCGGCCTCACTAAACACTGCAATTGCTTCAGCCGCCGCAAGGTCTGGCACATGGACGATCAACGGATTGAAACTCGGGCGACCCTTGGCGGCGTAAATAGCGGCAACCGCTTCACCGTTGGTTGCATCGCCTGCCAGTCCATAAACCGTTTCGGTTGGCACCGCGACGACATCGCCCGCCTTGATTAGCGCTGCGGCCTCGGCAATCGCTTGAGCATCGTAGGGGCAAATGCGGGTATTAAAACTGGGTTTTGCGCTTGGCATGGTCGCCGCTATAGCGGTGCTGAATTGATCCTGCCAACCTGAGTATCACACATGACATATACCCCCCCAATTGCCGAACAGCGCTTTGTTCTTGAAACCGTCACGCGAATCGCCGAACTCGCGACAACCGAGCGCTTTGCGGCCGCCTCGCCTGATATGGTCGATGCGATCCTTGAGGGTGCGGGGAGCTTTGCGCACGGCGAATGGGGGCCGCTCAATTGGGTCGGTGATCAGCACGGCGCGCAGTGGAACGATGGCGCAGTAACAATGCCGCCGGGTTTCAAAGAGGCTTACAAGGCCTATGTCGAGGGCGGATGGGGATCACTTGACGGGCCCGAAGCGTTCGGCGGGCAGGGGCTGCCGTTCGCGCTGGCAACAGTGGTGCTTGAGGATTTGGGCACAGCGAACATGGCATTCACGCTCTGCCCGATGCTGACGGTGGGCGCGATTGAAGCGATTGCGCAGCATGGCAGCGATGAACAGCGTGATCATTACCTACCCAAGCTTGTGACTGGCGAATGGACAGGCACGATGAACCTGACTGAGCCGCAGGCAGGCTCAGACGTTGGCGCGCTCCGCACCACCGCGACGCTGCAGGGCGATGGTAGCTTCCTGATCAAAGGCACCAAGATTTACATCACTTTCGGTGAGCATGATCTGGCGGAGAATATCATTCATCTCGTCCTCGCGCGCACGCCCGGCGCGCCCGCGGGGACGAAGGGGATTTCGCTATTTCTAGTGCCCAAAATTCGCCCCGATGGCAGCCGCAATGATGTGCACTGCGTCTCAATTGAGCATAAACTTGGCATCCATGCCTCACCGACGTGCGTACTGGCATTTGGCGATGACGACGCTTGCACCGGGCATTTGATTGGCCCCGAAATGGGCGGAATACGCGCGATGTTCACGATGATGAATAATGCGCGTTTGAATGTCGGTCTTCAAGGCGTGGAAATCGGCGAACGCGCAACGCAAACCGCGATTGCTTATGCGGCGCAGCGTATCCAGTCAGCGCGCGCTGGCGGTGAAACGGCGGCCTCTGTCGCGATTATTGAACATCCCGATGTTCGCCGGACGTTGATGCGGATGAAGGCGCTGACACAAGCCGCACGCGCGCTGCTGTATTATGCAGCAGGCCAGGTTGACCGCGCGCATCTGGGCGTTGAGGGCGCGAAGGTGCGGCTTGATATCCTTACGCCGCTCGCCAAATCTTACGGATCGGATATTGGGTGCGAGATCGCAAGCCTTGGCGTTCAGGTTCACGGCGGCATGGGCTTTGTCGAGGAAACGGGTGCCGCGCAGCATTACCGCGATATCCGCATTGCCCCGATTTATGAGGGCACCAACGGCATTCAGGCCGCCGATCTTGTCGGGCGCAAGCTGACCGGAGACGGCGGCGCGGGTCTTGCTGCACTGATTGCCGATATGCGCGCAGAGGCGCAGGACGACGGGCTGATCGCGCTGATCAATGCCATCGAGGGTGCGGCTGCGCATATGCTCGCGGCAAGCATAGATGATCGCCTCGCGGGCAGTGCGCCGTTCCTGACGATGGTTTCGGTTGCTGTGTGCGGCTGGCTGCTTGAGCGGCAGATGCGGATCGCGGCGACGCAGGATAGCGTGTTTCACAAGGCGAAGGTTGCGGTCGCGGGCTATTATCTGGCGCATATCGTGCCGGAAGCGACAGGGCTTGCGGCGTCAGCGCGCGCCGGGGCTGCCGGGCTTTATGCGCTGAGTGCTGAGGAAATGGCGGCTTAACTAGATTATAGTAAACCCGTTCATCCTGAGCGAAGTCGAAGGATATTACCGAGCGCAGGCGAGGTTTTCGCTTCGCTCAAACAAGCCCTTCGACTTAGCTCAGGGTAAGCGGATTATGATTCACGTCGATAAAAACCACCGTTCGCTGTCTTGTATTCCTATCGCCGTAAGTTTGCCCGTGGCGAATGCGCCGGTGTCAATCCCGATGCGGTTGGTTTGTTCATCGACGCCCTCAGTAATGGTGTGGCCGTGGATCACGAGGTGGCTAAACTCGCCCCTATGTTCGGTAAATTCGCGGCGGATCCAGCGCAGGTCGCTTGTTTCCTGTTCGTCGATCGATAGGCCGGGGCGGATGCCCGCGTGAACGAACAGATAGTCGCCCGCCTCGATCCAATCGTCAAAGCCCTTTAAGAAGTCGATATGGGCGAGCGGTACATAATCAGGGATTAATTCAGCCAGTTCGCTCAGATCAACTGCGTCATAATCTGCCTCGCTCATGCCGTAGCTGAGCATGGTTTCGCGCCCGCCGACACGGTGGAAAAGGCTTGTCGCGCGCTTGTCGCCCTCATACACGCGAATGAGCAATTCCTCATGATTGCCTGAAAGTAGGCGGACATTGCCGCTCGCCTGTTGCAACTGGATCAACCGCTCAATAACGCCGCGCGAGTCATTCCCCCGGTCAACCAGATCGCCCAGAAAAATGATTTGCGTCTGTGCTGGACTGCGTGCCGCATCATCTGCATCAATCAGGGTAAGCAAATTATCAAGCAAATCGCAGCGGCCATGAATATCGCCAACCGCATAAATCCGCTGCCCCGCGGGCGCATTCCACACGCGGGGCGGGGTTTCTTTGGTGATACCGAACAAACGCTTGAAAACCATGCCGCGCCTATAAGGCTAGCGCGAGCGAATAGCCAATGTCAGGCGATTTCACGCGCAATGAGCGCGACGGGATCAATCCCCAGCCGCTCGATATGCGCGCGCATACGCGGCCAGACTTTGGTGAGGAAGGTCTCGCGTTCCTGTTCGCGAAGCCGCTCAATCGCGCCGTCTGCCACGAACATGCCGATCCCGCGCTTGACCGAAACATGACCATCATCCTGAAGCGCCTGATACGCTTTCGCAACGGTGAGCGGGTTTGCGCCGTGGCTCGCGGCAAAGACGCGTACCGAGGGAAGCTGATCACCCTCGCGGTAGTCGCCCTCAAGAATGGATGCAGCAAGCATTGCCCGCAGTCGCAGATATACAGGAACTTCGCTGGACTCACTTGCTGTCATGGCAGTTTAATACACTAATACAGATGCATTGTCAGCCCCTTAAATTCAGGGGTTCCAATCGCGGACGACCGCATCAAACTCAGGTCGTGGGCGTTCTTCAAGCGCGCGTGCGGGGGTACCGATGAACAGGAAACCTGCGATCCGTTCAGTAGGGGTGCCAAAGGCATTGCGCACGGTATCCGAATATGCGGGCCAGCCGGTCAACCAACTCCCGACAAAGCCGAGCGCGTGCGTCGCGGTGAGCAAGTTCATGCAGGCGGCCCCCATGCTTAGCTGTTGCTCCCAAAGCGGAATTTTGCTTTCGCTAACAGGCGATGAAAGCGCCACGATCAGCGTTGGGGCTTGGTGCGCAAACTGCACCATTGCCTCAATTTCAAGTCGCCCTGCCTCAGGTTTTTCTTGCCTGTAGGCACGCACCAGAAGTTCTGAAAGCGCACCCCGTTGATCCGCGCCCACCACCACAAAACGCCACGGCGCAAGCTTCCCGTGATCGGGCACGCGAACGGCCGCGCGCAATATCTGGTCAAGCTGGTATGCATCAGGGCCGGGGCCGATCATATCACGCGGCTTCCCCGAACGGCGCGTGTGGAGAAGGGCGAGCGGGGAAGAAGCGTCATTAAACATGCAGATTGCCCTATCGTGATTTGCCGCATGGTCAACAGAGCAAAATCCTAAGCGCTGATTAACCATGTTTGAACAGGGGGCTGCAGTATTACTATGTCACAGTGTCTGATGTTCGCAAAATTCATTATTGGTACTGTTGCGGTCGGCATAGCCGTTGGGCTTATGATACCTGCGCCTTCCGCGCCGCCAATCGCTCATCCGGTTGTGACGTTCGCAAAGCCTGTGGCTGCGCCGGAACCTGCGATAGACAAGGTGATTGAACGATCCGACGATGGCCATTTCTATGTCGATGCCGAGGTAAACGGTCAGCTTGTGCATTTTCTCATTGATACGGGTGCATCAAGCGTTGTGTTGACGATGGCTGATGCAAAACATGTTGGCCTGCCGTTTTCGCCGGGTCAGTTCCGCGTCATTGCACGCGGCGCGTCAGGCGATGTCAGCGGTCAAATCCTGAGAATCGGTCGTGTTGCGATTGGCGGAAAAGAGGCGTTTGATGTTGAGGGTGCCGTTGTTGCCGACGGGCTTGATGTCTCACTGCTTGGCCAGTCATTCCTGTCACGGATTGGAACGCTCGTGATTGACGGCGATAAGATGGTGCTGCGTTAAAGCTTGTTGTCATAGTTTAACCTTAGTCCGTTCGCCCTGAGCCTGTCGAAGGGCTGTTCTTTTCTTTCTCAATGGCGAAGAAGAAAGGACAGGGCTTCGACAAGCTCAGCCCGAACGGGTTTGGTTAAGCCATTAACATCTAAATCATGCCCAATATCTGCTGCGCAAGTTCCGCCCGACAAATCAGAATATCGGGCAAATATGTATTTTCATTATTGTACCGCATCGGTGATCCATCAAGGCGTGACACATGCAGTCCCGCCGCCTGCGCAACCGCGACAGGGGCACAATTGTCCCATTCATGTTGTCCGCCTGAATGAAGGTAGATATCCGCTTCACCGCGCACCACCGCCATTGCTTTGGCCCCTGCCGATCCCATCGGGAGCAAGTCGGCACCCAGTGTCTTGGCAACCGCAAGCGCTTCAGCCGCTGGGCGCGTCCGGCTGACGACCATTTTGAGCAGCATGTTTGCAGGCGCGATTTGTGGCGGCGCACCTGATGATAGCGTCACATCAAGTCCGGGCAGCGCAACCGCGCCAACAGTTGCAATGCCATTAATCGCAAGTGCCACATGCACCGCCCAATCGCTGCGCCCCTCGCTATATTCGCGGGTGCCATCAAGCGGATCAATGATCCAGACACGCTTGGCCGACAGCCGCTGCGCATTGTCCGCTTCCTCTTCGGAGAGCAGCGCATCACCGGGGCGAAGTTCGCGCAGTGCCTTCATAAGGAAAGCATTGGCGATGCTATCACCCTGGTCGCCGAGTGCCTTGCCGTTAAATTCTTCTGAGCGTTGCAGCGCAAGCAAAAGCGCGCCTGCCTCACTAGCCAGCCGCGCGGCAAGCCGAGTGTCGGATTCCTCGACCGTCATCCAATCAAGGCCTCAATAATCATGTCAGCAGCTTCGTCAGGCGTCATCGCGGTCGTGTCAATGCGGATTTCGGGGGCTTCGGGAGCCTCATAGGGGCTATCGATTCCGGTGAAGTTTTTGAGTGCGCCGCTCCGCGCCTTTTTGTAAAGCCCCTTCACATCGCGCGCTTCGGCCTCGGCGAGCGGCGTATCGATATGCACCTCAATAAACTCTCCGGGCGGTAGCATCTCACGCACCATTTGCCGTTCGGCGCGGAACGGCGAGATGAAGGCAGTGATCACGATCAGACCCGCATCAGCCATCAGCCGCGCAACCTCGCCAACGCGCCTGATATTCTCAATCCGATCAGCGTCAGTGAAGCCCAAATCCTTGTTAAGCCCGTGGCGGACATTATCGCCATCAAGCAGGAAGGTATGGCGGTTCATCCGGTGGAGCTTTTTTTCAACCAGATTGGCAATCGTCGATTTTCCAGCGCCTGAAAGCCCTGTGAACCACAGCACGGCGGCCTTTTGGTTTTTGAGGCCCGCGTGCATATCGCGATTGATATCAACGGCTTGCAAGTGAACATTCTGCGCGCGTCTCAGGCAGAAATTGAGCATCCCGGCGGCAACTGTCGCGTTGGTGATCTTGTCGATCAGGATGAATCCGCCGAGCGTTTTATTTTCAGCATAGGCCTCAAAAATGATCGGCTTGTCAGTCGCGATTTCGGCAACACCGATGGCATTGAGCTCAAGCGTCTTGGCCGCGCGCTGCTCTAACGTGTTGACGTTGACTTCATATTTGGGCGCTTGCACAATCGCTGAGGCCGTTTGCGTCGCGGTTTTGATCCAGTAGCTGCGCCCGGCAATCATTGGCTCATCGGCCATCCAGACGATATTCGCCTCAAAACGGTCGGCAACTTGCGGTGGCGCGTCAGCCGCAGCTATTACGCATCCGCGCGAACAATCAACCTCGTTGGCGAGGCACAGCGTAACTGATTGGCCAGCGACTGCCCGCTCCAAATCGCCGTCCATTGTGACGATACGTGAAACAGTCGAGGTTTTGCCCGATGGCAGGATACGGACGAGATCGCCAACCTTGATGCTGCCACTCGCGATCAGGCCTGAAAACCCACGAAAATCAAGGTTGGGCCGATTGACCCATTGCACGGGCAGGCGAAACGGCTTGGCCTGATCGCGCTCGGCATCGACAGGTACGCTCTCAAGCTGCTCAATCAGTGACGCGCCTTTGTACCACGGCGTGTTGTCTGACTTCGCGGTGATATTATCGCCCTTGAAGCCTGAAATCGGGATCGCCTGAAACGTGGTAATCCCAATTTCGTTGGCAAAGGCGCGGTATGTGAGCGCGATACGGTCAAAAATCGCCTTATCGTAACCAACCAGATCCATCTTGTTGACCGCAAGGATGATATTCCGAATGCCAAGCAGATGCGCGAGGTAGCTATGCCGCCGGGTCTGCGTCAGCACGCCTTTCCGCGCGTCAACGAGGATGATAGCCAGGTCAGCAGTCGAGGCACCCGTCACCATGTTGCGTGTATATTGTTCATGCCCCGGCGTATCGGCGACGATGAACTTGCGCTTTTCAGTCGCGAAAAAGCGGTAGGCAACGTCGATAGTGATTCCTTGCTCACGCTCGGCGGCGAGACCGTCAACGAGCAGCGCAAAATCAAGTTCCGTCCCTTGCGTACCAACGCGTTTGCTGTCAGCCTCAAGCGCTGTCAGTTGATCCTCGAAGATCATCTTGCTGTCATAGAGCAGCCGCCCGATCAGCGTCGATTTGCCATCATCGACTGATCCGCAAGTAATGAAGCGTAGCAGCGATTTATGCTGATGCTGATCAAGATAGGCGTTAATGTCAGATGCGATGAGGGCGTCGGTTTTATATGTCATAAAAGCCCCTCCCCTTCAGGGGAGGGGTTGGGGTGGGGACTGTCAACAGGTGAACACTGAGTTTTTTGGCTCGCAGACGCTCGCCCCCACCCCTTGCCCCTCCCCTGAAGGGGAGGGGTTAGAAAATGATTTTTCATTAGAAATACCCCTCCGCCTTCTTCTTCTCCATGCTCGCCGCCTGATCATGGTCGATGACGCGGCCCTGGCGTTCGGAGGTTGTGGTGAGCAGCATTTCCTGAATGACTTCGGAAAGCGTTGCCGCCTCACTCTCGACTGCGCCTGTTAACGGATAGCAACCAAGCGTGCGAAACCGGATTGAGCGCGTTGTCAGATCAACCGGGCGGCCAAGCACGCGTTCAAGCCGCTCAACATCATCGGCCATGAAAATCTGGCCCTCATGTTCGTAAGTTGGCCGGGGTGCACTGAAATAGAGCGGAACAATTTCGATATTGTTCAATTGGATATATTGCCAGATATCAAGCTCAGTCCAGTTCGAAATTGGAAAGATGCGGATACTCTCGCCTTTGGATTTGCGCGCATTGTAAAGGTTCCAAAGCTCGGGCCGCTGGTTTTTGGGATCCCAGCGGTGATTGGCACTGCGGAACGAAAAAACACGTTCCTTGGCGCGGCTTTTTTCCTCGTCACGCCGCGCGCCGCCAAAGGCTGCGTCAAACCCGTAATGATCAAGCGCCTGTTTCAGCCCCTCGGTTTTCCAAATATCGGTGTGAAGCCCACCGTGATCAAACGGGTTGATACCGCGCGCAATGGCTTCAGGGTTTTGCCAGACAAGCAATTCCATGCCCGCGTCTTTTGCGGCCTTTGCGCGCAAGTTATACATCGCCTTGAATTTCCACGTTGTATCAACATGGAGCAGCGGAAAGGGCGGGGAGCTTGGGTAGAATGCCTTGCGCGCAAGGTGGAGCATCACCGCGCTATCCTTGCCAACGCTGTAGAGCATTACTGGCTTTTCCGCCTCAGCCACCACTTCGCGCATGATGTGGATGCTTTCGGCCTCAAGCCGCTCAAGATGCGTCAGACTTTGGGTCATGCTATAGTTTCTTATGCGGCAGGCGCGTGCTTGCAACAAAGATATTCTGATGGGGACAAAAGTGCGGGGCTTAGAGCGTCACCCCGGCGGAGGCCGGGGTCGCTTCAAGGTAGAGCGCAACCTCGAAACGACCCCGGCCTCCGCCGGGGTGACGATGTGAATATTAGCTGAGCATTTCCTTGAGCGGAACCGAGGTATCGGCAAGCCGCGCTGCATCAATCTGCGCGCCCGCAACCACGAGCGCCTTGCCCTGCACATAATCTTTGATCGCATTCACACAGTCGAGTGCGATGACACGGCCTTGTTTGAGATAGACCACCGAGAAACTGCGCGCCTTCGGATCGCCGCGCGTCACGCTCGCGTCAAAACCCGTGGAAAGACCGACCGTCTGAAGCTTCAAGTCATATTGGTTTGACCAGAACCACGGCACCGCGTGATAGGGCTGCGGATCGCCCATAATCGTGCGCGCGACGACATTGGCCTGATCATTGGCATTTTGCACTGACTCAAGCCGAACATAGGCACCATCTGCAAAACGGTTAATGTGCACGGCGCAATCGCCAATCGCAAAGACATCGGCCAAGCTGGTGCGGCATTGCCCGCTAATGCGGACGCCGTTTTCGCAATCTGCTCCGGCAGCGGCGAGTGGCGCTACGGCAGGAATAATGCCGATGCCGACGATCACGAGATCGGCGGGCAGGACTTCGCCGCTGTCAAGCCGGACGCCAGTAACGCGGCTTTCGCCCTCAAGTGCGGTTACGCACACGCCGAGGCGGACATCAACGCCGTGCGCGCGGTGTTCAGTTTCATAAAATCGAGAGAGATCCTCGCCGGCCACGCGCGCCAGAACGCGCGGGAGCGCTTCGAGCAGCGTCACGCGCTTATTGAATTTGCGCAGCACAGCGGCGGCCTCAAGCCCGATATAACCGCCGCCAATCACGACGATATTCTCTGCCATTTCCGAAGCGGCTTTCATCGCATCGGCGTCAGCACGGGTGCGGACGCCCTGAACGCCGGGCAGATTGCCGCCGGGGATCGGGAGCATCCGTGCAGCACCGCCGGTTGCCCAGATAAGGTGGGTATAGCCGAATGTCTCGCCCGCTTCGGTCGTGACCGAATGCGCAATTGGATCAACCGAGGCCACGCGTTTACTGAGCAGCATCGCAACTTCGCGCTCTTCCCAGAATTTGGCCGGGCGGATCAGGATGCGTTCAAATTCCTTGTCACCCGCAAAATAATCCTTTGAAAGCGGGGGGCGTTCGTAGGGGATTTCGCCTTCATCGCCGATGATCGCGATTGATCCTTCAAATTTCAACTGGCGCAGCATGATCGCCGCTTGTGCGCCGCCGTGGCCCGCGCCAACGATAAGGACGTCATAATTCATAAGTTGAACGCTTAAATTGCGCGCGGCAGAACTGCAATGCCATTACCGTGCGCGATTAGATCAAAGGACATGTCAAACGCGGCCTCAAGCGTTGGCGCATCGAAGGTGGTGCCAATCACGCAGCCGTTTTTCAGGATCAGGACATCATCGGCTATCTCTGCCGCCGCACTCAGTTCATGAACGACGACGATCACGCCCTTGCCCTCATCATGCGCGGCGGATTTGAGGCGCAGCATCACATCGCGCTGATGACGGGGATCAAGATTGGCGAGTGGTTCGTCAGCAAAAATCCACTCGCTCCCGCCTGCCAACACCCGCGCGAGCATTACCCGCGCCCGTTCGCCGCCTGACAGCGTGTTGATCAAGCGGTCGGCAAATTGAAGCGTATCAGTCGCGGTCAGCGCATCGGTCACGGCTGCGTCCTGGGCTGTCCCGTGCCACGGCAGGCGACCAAGCCCGACAAGTTCGCGTGCGCTAATGTTCCAGTGCGGCGCGCCGGACTGCGCCAGATAGCCCAGCCGCCGTGCGCGGTCATTGGTAGAAAGGGTTGACGCACTCACGCCGTCAATGTGGATCGCCCCGTCGTTTAGCGGCTGAAGCCCGAGTAGTGCGCGCAGCAATGTCGTCTTGCCCGCACCATTGGGGCCGATCAGTGCAGTGACGCGCCCGCGCTCAAGGCGTCCACTCACTCCACTTAATATGGATGTGCCGCCAATCTTGACGCTGATATTTTCAAGGATGATCGTCACAGCGCGCGATCTCGCACTCGCAGCATCATCCACAGGAAAAAAGGCGCGCCGATCAATGCCATTGCGATGCCAAGCCTTACCTCGCCCACACCGGGCGTCAGTCGCACGAGTGCATCAGCGGTCAGCGTCAGGATCGCGCCGCCAAGTGCTGATGGGATCAACAATGCTGAAGGTTTTTCACCGACAACGCCGCGCAACAGGTGCGGCACGATCAAGCCGATAAAGCCAATCACGCCCGAAACTGCAACACTCGCGCCAACGCATAGCCCGACGCCTAGAATCACCGCCAATCGCAACCGCGAAAGATCAATGCCAAGCGTGGTTGCACTATCTTCGCCAAGTGTAAGCGCATCAAGCCCGCGCCCGGTCATCGCTAATATCAAGCAGCCGACGCCCATAAAAGGCAGGGCAATCGCGACATCGGCCATGCTCCGGTCAGTGAGCGCCCCCATCAGCCAGTTGATGATTTCTGAGGTTGCAAAGGGATTGGGTGCGATGCTGATCACGAACGAAGTGAGCGCACCGCTGAGCGTCGCCAGCACGACCCCGCCAAGGATGAACCCAAGCGGCCCACCGCTGCGCCCTGCAATCGCGATCAGCGCAATCAGCCCCAGTCCAGCCCCCGCCATTGCAAAGCCAAACAGCGTGATCGGCGAAAGCGCAAAGCCGAAAAAGATCGCGAGCACCGCACCAAGCGCAGCGCTTGCCGAAATGCCGACGACTGCCGGATCAGCGAGTGGATTGCGGAGGTAGCCCTGAAGGACGGCACCCGAAAGCCCGAGCACCGCGCCAATACTTGCGCCAAGAATTGCACGGGGCAAACGAAGCTCGGCCATGATCCAGCCGTCAGCGCTGTTCGCGAACCAATCGGCGGGCGCGATCCAGACCTTGCCTGCCGCAAGCGAGAGCAGAAAGGCAAAAATAGTGAAGAGGATGAGGAGGGGGCGGGTCATGATTTGAGCACACGCATCACCTTAATGATCGTTGGCCCGCCGCAGAACAGGAGCTTGTCCGGAAACGATATAATCCGCGTTTTGCCGCCAAGTCGCGCGATCATCCGCTTGCGCATCGCGAGTGTACGCGCCTCATTGCCCTCTGCACTGCTCGCCATGAAAATGACCGCAGGCGGTTTGCGGATCACCGTTTCAAGCGGGAGCTGTTCCCACTGTTCAAGGCCGTAAGTCTGGCTGGCGTTTGAGAAACCCGCACGGGCGAGCAGTTCGTCTTGGAGCGTACCCTTGCCCGCGACGAAGCCGCCCGCCTGCCAGATGAGGGCGGTGGTTTTGGAAGGGTAATCGTCATTCCCGCGAAGGCGGGAATCCATAAACACAGGCCTTGGGAGTATATGGACTCTCGCCTTCGCGGGAGTGACGATTCCTTGTGTAAGGCTATTTTCAATCCGTACCACCAACGCCTCACCCGCTGTTTCGCGTCCGATGGTGCGGGCAATCTCACGCACCTGCGCTATGCTCTCCTCGACCGTCGCGGGTACGCCGAATGTGATCATCTTGATCCCGGCCTTGCTGAGCGCGGCGTTGGTTCCAGCACTCGCCAGATTGCCAGTGAGCAAAATGCGCGGGCGGGCCGCAATAATTTCCTCAGCGGTAATGCCGACCGCCGGATGCTTTCGCGCCCACGCCAGCGGTGCAGACGCGCTGTCGGCTTTGTGCGAGAAGGCGCTGACTGCGGCGATTTGCCCCGGTGCGGCAATTTCAGCAAGCACCGCGTCGATACACGGGTTCGCCGAAACGAGCCCACGCGGCACAATGGCTGGCCCGCTTGAACAGCCGCTGAGCAGCAATACAAGGAACCAGCCAGTACGCATCAGAATTTCACCCGCGCCCCGATATAGGCGTTGCGGCCAAGGCTGTTGAACCCGGTAGCGGTCTGATAATTTTCATCGCCGAGGTTTTCGACGCGGCCAAACAGTTCGATCCGGTCATTCACACTGTACGCAGCGCGCAGGCCGATGAGTGCATAGCCGTCAAGCCGTCGGGTGTTTGCGAGGTTGTCAAACGCATCGCCGGTAAGCGTGATCGTGGTGCCGATGCTGACACCAATCGGCGTCTGCCAATCCGCCGACAAATTCACATTCTCCTGTGGTCGCCGGGCGAGTTGATTGCCAAATGTGCCCGGTGATCGGCTGGTCGCATTAACAAAGCTGAAGTTGGCAGCGACATTGAGGTTGCTAGTCGGGCGGAGTGCCAAACCAAATTCAGCGCCTTCACCGCGTGCCTTGGCGATATTTTCCGACTGGAAAGTCACGAACGAGAAGGTGATCAGGTCGCGGCTGTTGCGTCGGAAATAAGTCGCCGTCGCGATGATTTTGCCGTCGAGCAACGACTGTTCAATGCCAACGTCAAAGCTTTTCGCGGTTTCGGGTTTGAGCGCGATATTGCCGAACGGCAGCAGTGCCTCGGTCAGCGTCGGCGCACGGAACCCTTCCGCATAAGTGCCCCTGATCAGCGTTTTGCCGTCATTGGGGGTGTAGGCAAAGTTTGCGCCAAAGGTCGTCTGTCCTCCGTAATCGCTATAATCGTCATAGCGCGCGCCGCCGGTGAGCGTCAGGCCAGTAAAGGGCTTGAGGATCAACTGGCCAAAGCCGCTGGTGACGGTCGTTTTGGCGCGGTCAGCTACGGTGCCGGGGCCGTTCGCCGGAAAGAAGGTGCTGGCAAAGCTGCGTTCATGCTCAACGCCGAATATTAGCTTGACTTCGTCAATCACTTCGAATGCGCCGTGATATTCAAAGCGGTCAAGCGTGGCTTTGATCGCATTGACGTTGAAATTGACGGGGCGAACGACGTCAGAACCGATCCGGCTAATGTCCGTGCGGGTGTATGACAGCCGATTTGTCAGGCGGCCATCAAGCAGTTTCGCATTCACGCCAACATAGCCCAGAAACTGCTCATTCTCGGTTTCTGGAAGCGCGTTGGGTGACAGCGGGAAGGTGCTGTCAAACTGCACTTCACCGCGATTATAATAGCCCCGAAAATCGAGCGAGAGATTATCAGTGAAGGCAATCTTGAGTTTGCCGTTAGCCGACGCGTTGCGATAGCCATCGCGTTCAGTACCGCCGACGAGCGCTGAAATGCCGGTCGTGCGATATAGCCCGCCGCCAAAGCTGCCCGAAATGATGCCAGTGCGACCCGACACATTGGCCTGCACATTTGCGGTATCCTGATAGCCATATTCAGCGCGGGCACTCACCGCAAAGCTTTGGGTTGGTTCAAGCGTCTGGATGTTGACGACGCCGCCAATCGCTTGGCTTCCCCAGATTACCGAGTTTGGCCCGCGCAACACTTCAATACGTCCGATATTGCCTGTTAGCAGTGCACCGAAATCAAATGCGGCATTGGGGCTGGACGGATCATTGATCCGCACACCGTCAATCAAGACAAGCGTTTGCGAACTGTCGCCGCCGCGTATGAACACGCTTGTCTGCGCGCCAACGCCGCCATTGCGCGTGATGTTCACGCTCGGCACGGTGCGCAGAATATCAGTGATCACTGAGGTTTGCTGGGTTTCGAGTGTTTTCAAATCAATGACGGTGATCGCCTGACCAACTTCATCGCGCGGTTGGGCAATGCCGTTGGCGGTGACGATGATGGTGTTTTCGTCTGCTGCAAACGCAGTCGCTGGCAACAGCACAAGTGCCGTCGCTGCATATTTCAAAATTGTCACTGAATATCTCCTCTTGTGACGTTCAACCAAATGCCGTCACGCGAGGAAAACTCCCCCGTTCGCTCGTGTCTTCCCGCACGCGCAAAGGATCAGCCGTAACGGGCAGGTCTCCTGGCTTCCGGGTCAATGCGCCTCCCCACCTTCCCAAGCCAAAAAAATCAGCCCAGTGGTGTCACGGAGAGGAACTCGCCGGTTACAGTTGCGGGAACAGCGCCGGGTTTTCACCGACTTCCCTTTTCATCACCGTTTCCGGTGAACCTGTTACGAGGGTGCTACTACGGCGTCGGAGACGAACAATCAAGTTTGATGGCTTGACGTGAACGTAAACACTCTTCACCCGTCATTCTCGCGAAGGCGGGAGTCCACATACTCCCAAAGCCTGTGATTATGGACTCCCGCCTTCGCGGGAGTGACGGAGGATTACATATGCCCGGAGCTTTAGACGGCGTTACCATCATCGAGTTGGCAGGGATTGGCCCTGCACCCTTTTGCGGGATGATGTTGGCGGATCACGGGGCGCGGGTGATCCGCGTTGACCGCGCGGGTGCGCCTGATGCCAAAGGGCGCGATGTGCTGAGCCGCAATCGCGAACGGATTGAGGCTGATCTCAAATCACTCGAGGGCATTGCAAAAGTCCATGAACTTATCCGCACGGCGGACGGGATTATAGAAGGCTTTCGCCCTGGCGTGATGGAACGGCTTGGGCTTGGGCCCGATGTGCTGCTTGCGGACAATCCAAAGCTCGTGTTCGGGCGGATGACGGGCTGGGGGCAGACGGGCACGCTGTCGCACGCGGCGGGGCATGATATCAACTATATCTCAATCAGTGGCAACCTTCACGGCTATGGTCGCCCGAATGAGAAGCCTACCCCGCCGACCAATGCGATTGGCGATTTTGCCGGGGGCGGGATGATGCTGGCGTTCGGGATGGTCGCGGGCATTCTCAGTGCACGCGCGACGGGAAAAGGCCAAGTGATTGACTGCGCGATGACCGATGGTGCCGCCGTCATTCATGCGATGCAATGGGGCTTTCGCGGAATGGGGATGTGGGAGGATACCCGCGGGGTCAACATGCTTGATACCGCTGCGCATTTTTATGATACGTATGAATGTTCTGATGGGCTTTACATCTCGATTGGATCGATTGAACCGCAATTTTATGCGTTGCTTCGCGAAAAGCTTGGGCTGACAGATGATCCGGCATTCAATGCGCAGATGGACAAGGCGCTATGGCCCGTGCTTAAGACGCGCCTGACTGATATCTTCAGGCAACATCCGCGCGACCATTGGTGCACCCTGATGGAGGGAAGTGACGTCTGCTTCGGCCCTGTACTGTCAATGGCCGAGGCGCTGACCCACCCGCACAACATGCTGCGCGGTACCTTCGCCAACATCGACGGGATTGATCAGCCCAACCCAGCACCGCGCTTCATGGGCACACCAGCGCCGATGCCAGTGGGGCGACGCATATGAGCGATCCAACCCGCATTCCAGTCATCATTGGTACGGGGCAGATTAATGACCGCGACTGCGCGCACGACTCGCTCGCGTTGATGGTGGCCGCACTTGAAAACGCCGATGCCGATGCTGGCGGTGGATGGATCAATGCACTTGATAGCTTAGCCGTAGTCAACCAGATTAGCTTTCCCGGCCTTGGAAATTGCGCAGAAAGCCTCGCTGCGCATTTTGGCATATCGCCCGCGCATGTCGAACAAACGCCGTGGCCGACGGGTGAGAGCCCGGTGCAATTGCTCAATGAAGCTGCCAACCGGATTGGGGCTGGCGAAATTCAGGTTGCGGCGATTATCGGCGCTGAAGCACTGCGCACCGCCGCACAGCGCGCCAAAGCAGCGACTGGCGAGAAGAAAGATGCGCTGCGCGATGTTGCGAACAGCGGCGCGCAATCGCTGATGGCGCGGCACGGACTTGTTGCGCCGACCGATCTTTATCCGCTGTATGAAAATGCGACTCGTGCGGCGTGGGGGCAGAGTTTTGCCGAGGCGCAAGGCGAAACGGGTGTGTTGTGGGCAGGCATGTCGGCGGTTGCGGCGGCCAATGAAACGGCATGGCTGCGCAAGGCGCTTTCGCCAGAGGAGATTACCGCATCAAATGACGATAACCGCCCGATAGCTTATCCTTATCTCAAGCGGATGGTTGCCAATTCAAGTGTCAATCAAGGCGCTGGATTTATCGTGACGAGCCTTGCCCGTGCGCGCGTTGCGGGCATTGCAGAAGACCACATCATCTATGTCGGGCAGGGTGCGGCGGCGCATGAAACACATTCGATCCTCAAACGTGACCGCTATGACCGTTCAGTGGGTATGATCATTACGCTTCAAAAAACGCTTGAGCGTAATGGCCTGACCAGTGCTGATCTTGATCATGTTGAGCTATATTCCTGTTTCCCTTGCATCCCCAAAATGGCGCGGCGGGTGCTTGATTGGCCGCTCGACAAACCAATCACCGCCTTTGGGGGGCTGACTTTCGGTGGCGGCCCGATTGGCAATT
This sequence comes from Sphingomonadales bacterium, assembly GCA_043765635.1. Lineage (GTDB taxonomy): Bacteria > Pseudomonadota > Alphaproteobacteria > Sphingomonadales > Sphingomonadaceae > Aquisediminimonas. The sequence goes on along the minus strand of JAYUIX010000022.1, from coordinate 15,956 downwards.
ATATGAGCCATGCAATTGAATCGATGGTTGATACGCTGCGTCATAAACGCGGCACCGCTTTGCTGTTCGCCAACGGGGGTTATGCCACCCACAACCATGCAATTGTCATTTCAGCGTTACCGATTACGGATGCGCAATTCCCTTCACCATTTGATTTTAATGCTGAGGCTGCGGCACTTCGTGACGCGGTTCCGCCCGTTGTCGAGCAGTATGATGGCCCGGCTAAAATCGAGACTTTTACAGTGTTCTACGCCCGCGATGGCAGCGCCCGCTTTGGCACAGTTATTGGACGAACCCCAGAAGGCGCGCGTTTTCTTGCACGGGTTGACGCAAATGACAGCGCGAGCCTTGATTGCCTGCTTGATCCCAATACGGAAGCAGTTGGGGCGACGGGAATGGTCAGTAGCGACGCCAAAGGCCTACTTCATTGGTGCGCCGATTAGCGGCATTTTATTTCGATAGATGCTGAATTCGGGTCGACCAGCGCTGCGCACGGTGCTTGCGGGTAGCGGGTGAACATCGCTAAAGACTCTCCCAACAATAAGGAGACAATCGTCATGAATATTCGTTTGTTTGGCAGTGCCGCTTTGATCGCGCTGGCTTCATCTGCCCTCACGGTGCCCGCCGCTGCCAAAGAAGTCAAAAAGGCTGCAACCGCAAAACCCGCAATGGCTAAAACCGCTGCGGCTGGCAAAGCGACGGCCAAACCCGTGTTCGGCACATTCGGCATGGATACCGACGGCATGAACAAAGCGGTAAAGCCAGGCGATGATTTTTTCGCATTCGCTAATGGCACTTGGGCGGCAAAAACCGAAATTCCTGCCGACAAGTCCTCACACGGCGGCTTCGGGATTTTGCGCGACTTGTCCGACACACGGACGCGCGCGATTATTGAGTCTGTTGCGGCGGCGAACAACGCGCCGGGAAGCAGCGGTCAAAAAGTTGGTGATTATTTCGCAAGCTTCATGGATGAGGCGGCAATTGAGACAAAGGGCGTAGCACCACTCGCCCCGCTACTTGCTCAGGTGAAAGTCATTCAGACGCCGAGCCAGCTTGCCGCCGCATTTGGTATCGCCAATCGCCTTGGCATTTCAACGCCGATTGGCATGGGGGTTCAGCTCGATCTCAAGGATAATACTGTTTATGCGGCCTATCTCGGCCAAGGCGGTATAGGCCTTCCCGACCGCGACTATTACCTCGAAGACAATCCCCGTTTCGTTGACGTCCGCACCAAATATGTGATGCACATTGGTAACATGCTCAAGCTCGCCGGTGTGGCTGATCACGCGGCGAAGGCACAGCGCATTTATGATCTCGAAAAAAAGATCGCGCTGACGCATTGGACGCAGGCGCAGTCACGCCAGATTGATAAGCTCTATAATCCGGTTGCGGTCGGCGATCTGGCTGTGAAAATGCCCGGCTTTGATTGGCCGCTTTACCTACAAACGCTTGGTATTTCTTCGATGAAGACAGTGATTGCGACCCAGCCAAGCGCGCTTGAAGGTTCGGCGAAGCTTGTATCAAGTGAGCCAATTGATTTGTGGAAGGATTATCTAACGTTCCACCTGATCAAATCAGCCGCACCCTATCTATCCAAAGCGTTTGTTGAGGAAAACTTTGCGTTTGACGGCCCGGTACTCTCGGGAACGCCCGTCCTTAAACAGCGGTGGAAGCGCGGCGTTGACGGCGTGAATGCAGCACTCGGCGAAGCGGTGGGTGAGCTTTACGTTGCAAAGCATTTCCCGCCCGATGCCAAGGCGAAGGCCGATACGCTTGTCAAAAATATTCTTGCGGCGATGGGCAAGCGGATTGACCAGCTTGAATGGATGGCCCCTGAGACCAAGGTGAAGGCACGTGAAAAGCTTGCGGCAATCGTCCCCAAAATCGGCTATCCTGAAAAATGGCGCGATTATTCAGCACTTAAGGTTGAACGCGGCGATGCGCTCGGCAATGCGCTGCGGGTTCAGTCGTTTGAATATGATCGGCAGCTTGCCAAGGTTGGTAAGCCGGTTGACCGCAGCGAATGGTTCATGACGCCCCAGACAGTGAACGCCTACGCCAACCCGCTTCAGAATGAAATCGCATTTCCGGCGGCGATTTTGCAGGCACCTTTCTTTGACCCCAATGCGGATGCTGCGGTGAATTACGGCGGCATTGGTGCTGTGATTGGCCATGAAATCAGCCATTTGTTCGATGATCAGGGCCGAAAGTTTGACCCGCAGGGGCGTCTGACCGATTGGTGGACAGCTGAAGATGTGAAGCGCTTTGAAAGTTACACTGCCAAGGTCGTGAAGCAATATGCCGCTTATGAGCCTCTGCCAGGTTCAAAGGTTAATGGTGAGCTGACCCTAGGTGAGAATATGGCTGATCTCGCAGGTATAACGATTGCTTATGATGCCTATAAGATTTCGCTTGGTGGTAAGGCTGCGCCATTGATTGACGGCTATACTGGTGACCAGCGCTTCTTCCTCGGGTTCGGTCAAGTCTGGCGCAACAAATACCGTGAGGCCAATCTTCAGCAGCGGCTGACAACTGACCCACATACGCCAGGACATTTCCGGCCCTATGTCGTGCGCAATATCGATGCATGGTACGCTGCCTTTGGTGCCAAACCGGGTGAGAAGTTTTATCTGTCGCCGGTTGAGCGTGTTAAAGTCTGGTAGGTTTTATATGTTTTATTGATAGGTTTATAGCCTGCCAGTGGCGGATATCCGCTATCGGTAGAGCTATATGTTAGCTCATGCACAAAATACCTTGTCGTTTTTCGACCACTATGGTTAAAGCCTTAATAACCCATCTGACCGCACGTTATTTTACGGTTGGTAGATGTTTCGCGTGGGGGTGTTATGGACGCAAACACATTGCTGGGGATGTTGCCGCCGGGAACATTGTTTTCATCCTGCTCAGTAGGTGAACTTAACGACCTGCTCTCGGTTGCGACTAAAGCCACAATGAAAAAAGGCCAAACGCTCATGATGCAGGGCGATGTTGGTGACTCCTTGGTTATTTTACTTGCAGGCAATGCAAGGGTCACGATGGTCGCGCAAAATGGCCGAGAAATCACTCTCGATTATGCTGAGGCGGGCGCTGTTCTTGGCGAGATTTCGGTAATTGATGGCGGTGATCGTACAGCATCAGTAATTGCACTTAGTGAGGGCAGCTATTTACACCTGACGCGCAGTGCCTTTGCATCATTCGTTGGGCGTCAGCCGCCAATGGCATGGCGCTTTATGAAAGAAATTGCGCGCCGCCTTCGCCAAACCAACAATACAATCGAAAGTGATCGCGCCTTCTCCTCAGGGCCAAGGCTTGCGCGGTTTTTGCAGCGGCTTACGCTTGTGAACAGCACTGATGGGCGGTTAAAGCTTGCGCTCAGCCAGAGCGAACTTGGCAGTTTTGCAGGAATGAGCCGCGAAAATATCAACCGTCAATTGAGCGCGTGGGTTGATTCGGGGATTATCGCGCTTGATCACGGGCATGTCCGTATCCTTGACAGCCATCTTCTATCCGAAATTGCAGAGGCTTCGGAGTAGAATTTTGGTGACATAATGTCTATCTGGGGTGTCAAGGATAATCCTTGATGATTGCGGAGACTGTAATGACTGAAGATGATGGCAAACTTGAAGCGCCAAACGCCAAGAAAGCTGCTGAGGTGGCGGATGCAAAAAAAGGAAAGCTGATCAAGGCGGGCATCGGCTTGGGAATTGGATCAGCCGCAATTGCAGCCGCGCTACTTTATGTGAACCATAACAAACCCAAGCGCGAAGAATAATTTATCCCGACATGGCGCACGGGATTCCCTTTGCGGCTGCGCTGCGGGTTTGGCTTCACATCGCGCTCTTTAGCTTTGGTGGCCCCGCTGGTCAGATAGCGTTGATGCACCGCATCTTAGTTGAAGAGAAGCGCTGGATTGGCGAGGAGCGCTTTCTGAGCGCGCTCAATTTTTGCACGTTGTTGCCGGGGCCAGAGGCGCAGCAATTGGCAACCTATATCGGCTGGCTGCTCCACAAGACTAAGGGCGGATTGGCGGCGGGGGTGCTTTTCATTCTTCCGGGTGTGGTCGCGATCATGGCGCTCTCACTCATCTATGTGCTGTACGGCCAGCTTGGGCCAGTTGCTGGATTGTTGTTTGGGATCAAGGCGGCGGTTGTTGCAATTGTTTTTCAAGCTGTCATCAGAATTGGCGCGCGCGCACTTGGTTCAAACCCAAAACGCGTTGTCGCAGCGGCGGCATTTCTTGCTTTATTTCTCTTCAATGCGCCGTTTCCACTTATCGTTGTGGTCGCAGGCGTAACCGGCTGGCTAGGCGCGCGCTTTGGCAGCAAGGCGTTTACGGCGGCCGGGCACGGCAGCGCGAGCGGGTTCAGCGATGCAGAAAGCATGCTTGGCGCAGATATTCCGGTTCATGCGCAGTCCGGTGGAGCGAAAACGCTTGTTACTGCCTTCATATTATTGCTGCTTTGGTTAGCCCCGATTCTCACACTCGTTGCGCTGCTCGGCCCCGATAATCGGTTCAGCGAAATTGCCTTATTCTTTGGCCGGATGGCCGTGGTGACCTTTGGTGGCGCTTATGCCGTGCTGGCTTATGTCGGGCAGGCGGCGGTCGAGCAGTATCAGTGGCTGACTACAGCTGAAATGCTTGATGGGCTTGGGCTGGCCGAGTCAACGCCTGGGCCGCTGATCATGGTGACGCAGTTTGTCGGGTTTCTGGGTGGCTTTCGTGAGCCGGGATCGCTCTCACCCTTATGGGGCGGCGTACTTGCTGGGCTGATGACAACATGGGTCACGTTTGTACCGTGCTTCCTGTGGATATTTATTGGCGCGCCGCATATCGAGCGGTTGCGCCATAACGCCGCACTGTCATCTGCGCTCGCCGCGATCACGGCGGCGGTGGTCGGCGTGATCCTTCATCTGGGGCTGTGGTTTGCATTTCACTATCTTTTCGCGCGCCAATTGGATCTGAATTTCGGGCCGCTCGCGCTCTCCTTGCCTGACCTTACAAGCATCAACTCGATTGCGCTTGGCCTAACAGCGGCGGCAATTATTGCGCTCTTTCGCTACAAAATTGGCGCAATTACATTGATATTCGGCGCGGGCCTTGTCGGATTTGCGTTTTCATTTTTGTCTTGATTAGCTCGAGCTAAAAACGGAAGTGGCCGGATTGTTGCCAATCCGACCACCTGCGTGACGAAAAACGTCAGCCCCCCATTTGTCTCAACAATCCAGCATTATTGATATGCCAATATTGGAGACGATACTCCCAGAACCTCAGTTCGCTTTGTAACAAAAACTGCATATCCGCTGGCGGTGGCTTTGTCATCGGGCGATTGCCGTTACGGTTTCGAATGTTGATGCACTGTGCTGATTCCGCAACACTTTAGGCACACGCCGTGCCGATACATGGCGGACGGCACAGTGCTTGCCAGATTCGCGGTGAGTGACTAGGGCCAGAGCGATGATTTTATCCCGCTATGAGCGCATGATCGCGACACGCTATTTGTTGCCGGGGCGCGGAGAGGGCTTCATTTTCCTCGTTGCCGGAATCAGCCTGTTCGCGGTGATGCTCGGCGTGGCGGCACTCATCGTGGTGATGAGTGTGATGAACGGATTTCGCGCCGAACTGTTTGACAAGATTGTCGGGCTTAACGGCCACGCCGTGGTGCAAGGTTATGGCGGCAGGCTGACCGATTGGCGTGAAATCATGGCGCAGGCTAAAGCAACTAAGGGCGTCACCAGCGCCACCCCGCTCATCGAACAGCCGCTGATGGCGAGCTATCAGGGGCGGGTAGAGGGCGTGCTGGCGCGCGGGATGCTTGTCTCCGATATTCGCGTAAACCCAACGATCCGCAGCAAAGTGCTTTCGGGCGATCTTGATGAACTGACGGCGGGTAGCGGCAACGTCGCGATTGGCGCGCGGCTGGCTGAGTCGCTTGGCGCTCAAGTCGGCGGCAATATCAGCCTGCTCAACCCCGATGGTCAGGCAACGCCCTTTGGATCGGTGCCGCGCATCGTTAGCTACCGCGTGGCGGCGATTTTTGAAATTGGCGTTTATGATTATGACAAGGCGTTTGTCATCATGCCGATGGAGGATGCGCAGACTTTACTGTTGCTCGGCGACGCGGTCGGAATGATCGAAGTGGATACAGTGGACGCTGACAAGGTCGGCCCGATCCTCGCGCCGCTCGCCGCCAAGGTTGGCAACCGTGCGGTCGTGTCCGATTGGCGGAGCATGAACGCCTCCTTATTTGAGGCGCTCGCGGTGGACAGGGTGGTGTCGTTTGTCGTGCTTTCGCTGATCATTCTTGTCGCGACCTTCAATATATTGTCATCACTGATCATGCTCGTCCGCGCAAAAACGCGTGACATTGCGATTGTGCGCACAATGGGCGCGTCGCGCGCGAGCCTGATCCGCATTTTTATGACTGTTGGCGTTACAATTGGGACACTTGGTATCATGGCAGGCGTGTTACTTGGTTTCACGATCCTGTTTTTCAGGCAATCAGTGGTCAACGGTGTCCAATTCCTGACCGGGCAAAATCTGTGGGATCCCTCGATCCGTTTTTTGACTGAGCTTCCGGCCAAGACCGATCCGGTTGAGGTGATGGCGGTGGTGATTATGGCGATTATCCTCACCATCCTTGCGACGCTTTATCCCGCGTTCAAGGCGGCGAGCACCGATCCAGTGCAAGTGCTGCGTTATGAATGATACGGTGACGCTGACTGATGTGCGCCGCAGCTTTACCCAAGGCGAATTCACCATTGAAGTGCTGCGCGGGGTCAATTTGACCGTTGGTGCCGGCGAAATCATTGGGCTATTGGGGCCGTCGGGTTCGGGCAAATCGACCCTGCTTCAAGCGGTTGGCCTGCTAGAAGGCGGTTTCACGGGCTCAATCCGGATCAAGGGCGAAGAGGCCGCTCGGCTTGATAATGACGGGCGAACACGGCTGCGGCGTGACTGCCTTGGGTTCGTCTACCAATTCCACCACCTCCTTCCTGATTTCTCAGCCATCGAGAATGTTATCCTGCCACAACTGATACACGGCGCGACGACCGAAGCGGCGACCATGCGCGCAAGCGAGTTGCTCGGCGCGCTTGGGCTGTCACAGCGGCTTGACCACCGGCCAAGCCAGCTTTCGGGCGGTGAGCAGCAGCGCGTTGCCGTTGCCCGCGCGCTCGCCAACCGCCCGCCGCTTATCCTAGCTGACGAACCCACCGGCAATTTGGATGAGGCGACTGCTGATATTGTTCTCGGCGAATTCCTGACGCTGGTGCGCGGCGAAGGCAGTGCGGCGCTGATCGCGACGCATAATGAGCGGATCGCGGCAAAGCTCGACCGTGTCGTGCGGCTGCATGACGGGGTTTTGGGATAGTGGTCTAACCACCCCGTCACCCCGGCGGAGGCCGGGGTCGTTTTAGGGTTTCACACAACATCATGCAGACCCCGGCCTCCGCCGGGGTGACGATAAGTTGCGATATCCCGCCCGTATCGGCTAAGGCGCGCACTTCGATGAAATGACTGGATTTTGACGTGACTCTCTATGCCCGTTTTGCCGCTGACCTGAATGCCGCGCTTGATGCGCTTGAGGGTGAGGGCGCTTTAGTGCGCGGGCTTGATCGGCGCGGGATCACGGTTGAGCCACCGCGCGATGTGAACCACGGCGATCTTTCGACCAACGCTGCGATGGTGCTGGCCAAGGGCGCGGAGACGAACCCGCGCGCGCTGGCGGCATTGCTTGTGCCTAAACTCGAAATGATATCCGACGTGGCTGAGGTCTCAGTCGCCGGGCCGGGGTTTATCAACCTGCGGCTGACCGATGAATGCTGGCGCGGCGAACTTGAAACGATCAAAGCGTTGAAGGCTGATTATGGTAAATCAACTGTTGGCGCGGCAATACGCGTCAATGTCGAATATGTCTCGGCCAATCCAACCGGGCCAATGCACATGGGGCATTGCCGGGGTGCGGTGGTCGGCGATGCGCTTGCCTCGTTGCTAGAATATGCGGGCTACAGCGTCACCCGCGAATATTATGTCAATGATGCTGGCGGGCAGGTCGATACGCTCGCGCGTTCTGCGCATCTGCGTTACCGCGAGGCGCTTGGCGAGGACATTGGGGAAATCCCGGAGGGCTTTTATCCCGGCGATTATCTCGTGCCAGTGGGGCAGGCGCTTGCCACTGAATTTGGCGATCATTTTGCGCAGGCACCCGAGGCTGACTGGCTGATTACCTTCCGTGAAAAAGCAGTCGCGGCGATGCTCGTCATTATCCGCGATGACCTTGCCCTGCTTGGCATCCACCATGATGTGTTCGCATCCGAAGCCTTGGTTCAGCGGGAAAAGAAGCCCGAGGCCGCCGAGGCATTCTTACGCGCGCGTGATCTGGTTTATGATGGTGAGCTTGAGGCACCCAAGGGTGAAGTCGATCCTGATTGGGAGCCTGTCACGCTGCCGCTGTTCCGCAGCACCCAGTTCGGTGATGACCAAGATCGCCCGATCAAAAAGTCCGACGGTAGCTGGACATATTTCGGTGCGGATATGGCCTATCATTTTCAGAAGGCCGAAAAAGCCGATATGCTGATCAACATCTGGGGTGCAGACCATACAGGCACGGTCAAGCGGATCCGCGCGGCGGTGATGGCGCTGACTGAAGGTAAGAAGCCGTTTGATGTGAAGCTCGTCCAGATGGTGCGGTTGCTGCGCGGCGGTGAACCGATTAAAATGTCCAAACGTTCGGGCAATTTTGTCACGCTGGCCGATGTCGTGAAAGAAGTCGGCAAGGATGTCGTTCGCTTCACGATGCTGACGCGCAAGGCCGATGCGCAGATGGATTTTGACTTTGCCAAGGTGGTTGAGGCGTCAAAGGATAATCCCGTCTTTTACGTGCAATATGCCCATGCGCGGATTTGTTCGCTTAAACGAAAGGTCGAAGAGGCCGGGATTTCAGGCGATGCTGATCCGGTACTCCTTGACGCTGAGGACTTGGCGCTGATCAAATTCGCCGCACAATTCCCGCGCATTGTTGAGGCGGCGGCGGCGAATCATGAGCCGCACCGGATCGCTTTTTTCCTTTATGATCTGGCGGCAAGCTTCCATGCACACTGGAATATGGGCAATGATCGCCCTGATCGGCGGATATTGGTGGTTAATAACGCGCCATTAACCCTGTCACGTCTATTATTGGCAACGGCGATAGGGCAAGTTATTGCTAACGGGCTGTCAATCATGGGGGTGACAGCCGCCGAGGAGATGTGAGCGATGACAGATACTGATCGCGAGTTGAGTTTGCAGGAAGAAGATCGCCTGCCTTGGCTTGAAGCCGTTGAAACCGATGAAGAAGATGAAGGCGTTACAGGTTCAAAGCTGCTAGGCCTTGTCCTTGCTGGTTTGCTTGCCATTGGGGTTCTCGTTGGCGGCATCTGGTGGTTGCGAAATCAGCAAGGGCCAAGTGGCGACGGCACGCTGATCGCGGCGCAAGAGGGCGATTATAAAGTCAAACCCGATGAACCCGGTGGTATGAAAGTTGAAGGCCAGGGCGACGCGAGTTTTGCAGCGTCCGAAGGCGCTGAGGCCAATGGCAAGGTTGACGTGAATGCTCGGCCTGAAGCACCTGTTGCGGTGGTCAAGCAAAGTCAGGTTGCGGCGGCAAAACCAGCAGCGCCTGTGGCTAAACCTGCGGTGACGGCAACGCTTGCTGCGCCAGCAACAACGCCGCTTGCAGCGCCTGCGCCATCAGGCGGAGGATTGGTGCAATTCGGCGCTTATGGTTCGCAGGCCTCGGCAGATGAGGCTTGGGCAACGCTTTCGGCCAAAAACCCGGCACTTGCGCGTCTCAGCAAGTCGGTTCTGCCCGCAGCCGTTGGGGGCAAAACATTTTACCGCCTGCGCGCCAATGCTGGATCACCAGCAGCAGCGGCTGCACTCTGCGCCAAGGTCGGAAACTGCATCATTGTTAAGTGATACATTAACGGCCAACGCCTCTTCCACATCGGGAGAGGTGTTGGCACGTGAACACATCAATTACTAACGTCCGATAAGCGGCTTGGGATTAAGAACGCTATCGATAAGCACATCCCAGGTCTTTTTCAGACTATTGGGAATATTTTCAACACCTTCACGTGCTTTTTGCACACCGCTGTTGAAGGAATCGCCCATCTCTTTTCCGGTTTTGCGGACTTGATCTGTAGCACCCTTGAAAATGCCCTGTGGTGTCAGGACATCCTTATTGAGATCCTGCGCAGACCCAGGGGTAAATCCGCCCATCGCCTTCCAGTCGAGATTAATTCCAGTGCCCTTTTGATCCAGCGCGGCTTTAGTGACTGTATAGATGAAGGAATTGCTGTTTTCGGTCAGGCCGAGATAAGGGATGTTTGCCTCATCGATCTTTTTGCCATTGCCCTGCATCTGTGCAAAAAGTGCCTTCACTTCGGCGGGGCTTCCTGAAAGCGTTGCAGCACGCTGATACGGCAGGGTTTTCCCAGCGGTGCCATAGTCTGCGGTGCCGGGCTTATACCCATCAGTTAGTGAAATAATGCGGCCAAATCCGCCACTTTTGGGGCTTTCGGGAAAACCGCCGAGCCATGTCTGCTTGCCATTGGCATCGGTGTACACCGCATAAAGATGCTTGGGATCAGCGGTGGCGGTTGATACCGGCTTGTCAAAGGCAGAGCGATAACGAATTTCAATTGTATTGCGCGCGCCTTCGCCCTTGGCCGGATCATGATAGGGGCGATCTTTTGAAACGGTCGGCGCTGGATCGTAATTGATCTTGATCGAAGAATTTTTCTTGCCCTGCCCAAGCGCGATTTGTTCAACGCCGCCCGATTGTTGCAGTGGCTGTCCGCCGACCAGAGCACTGGTGTTTTCGCGGCTGCCCGTAAGCGCGTCAAGCGACGCCAGCGCCTTGCCTTGCGACACAGGATCGCCTGAATTGGCCTGTTGGATCAACAGCGACAACTCATCCTGTTTGCCTACAGGAGCCGAATAGCTTGATGGCAGAGTGCTATTCTGAACCGGGGAATTTGCACTGATATTCGTCACATTACCGCTCCTAAATCGCCCCTAATGGAACATTCACAGAGGGTAGGCTGATTGTCTCTAATCGAATCGATTAGATGAGTGGCCAAGCGTTGCAATTACAGGATCAATTGAGTTTGCTGGTTTATCCATCAACCAAAGGCATATTCCCCCGGCGGCGGGCCGCCTGCTGGATGTTCCTTATTACCAAGCATCTTGGGGGCAGCCTTCTGCGCACCTGATCGTTCTTTCAGCCACTCCATCCAGAATGGCCACCATGATCCGGCGTGTTCGGCAACCGTGCCCATCCATGCATCGGGCGTTGGGGGGAGGGCTTTGCCGGATCGGAAGAACTTTGACTTCGGATTGCCCGGCGGGTTGAGGATTGCCTGAATATGGCCGCTTTGCGACAGAACGAACTCAATATTCTTGGAGCCGAACAATTGTGTTGAGCGATAGCACGCCTTCCACGGAGTGATGTGATCAGTGACGCCCGCGAGGATAAACAAATCATTGTCGACCTTGGTCAAATCAACCGCGTGGCCAACCATGTTTGATTTGGCAGGATTGATGAACGGCTGTTCCTCATACACGCGCAAATAGTCCGAATGGAGTGAGGCTGTGAGGTTTGTCGTGTCATTATTCCAATGGAGGATGTCAAACGCGGGCGGGTCTTCACCGTGGAGATAATTGTTGATGACATAATTCCACACCAGATCATTGGGCCGCAGCCACGCGAACATGCGCGAAAGCGATGCGCCTTCCAAAATACCTTTCTTCGCCGAACGTTCGCGCGCAAGCTTGATGCCGTGATCCGAAACGAGCGCGCCAACATCGCTATCAGTGCGTTCGGGCGCGAGGACGGTGACCATCATCGTGACGCAGCCGATGCGCTTGTCTTTGTTGGCAGCCATTTTGGAGAGCAAGGTCGCGGTGGTGATCCCGCCTGAACAGGCCCCTGCGACGTTAACGGTTTTGCTGCCACTAATGCTGCAAATTACGCCAATCGCTTCGATGATTGCGTCAACATAATCGGCCAAGCCCCATTTACGGTGCTCAACCTGCGGGTTGCGCCAGCTAATCAGGAAGGGCTGAAGGCCATTATCGCATTCATATTTGACGATGCTTTTTTCCGGCGAAAGGTCGTTGATGTAGGCCTTGTTGATTTGCGGCGGGATGATCAGCAGGGGCACGGCGTGTACCTTCTCCTGCGTCGGGGCATATTGGATCAACTCCATAATCTCGGTTTTATAGACGACCGCACCCGGCGAAATTGAGAGGTTTTCGCCCAGCTTGAAGGCGCGCGAATCCACTTGGCTCACGATCCCATCATTATGCACCATATCATTATACGCGTTGCGAAGCCCCTTGATCAGCGAACCGCCGCCAGTTTCCATCGCTTTCTTAATCGCCGAAGGATTGCCCGCGAGCGTATTGGTCGGCGCGATTGAGTCGATGATCATGCCCGAAACAAAGGTCGCCCGCGCGCGTTCAAGATCGTCAAGCTCAAGATCATCAATCCAGCGCTTGGTACCCTTTTCCATTGCCAGATAATATTGCATTCCCGCCTTGTAGAAGGGGTTGGCGGCCCATGCGCCATCCATGAAGCGCTTGTCGCGTGGATTGGGGGCAAGCTCAGACTGGTTGGTCATGATCTTGATCACGTCATCTGAAAACATCTGCGCGTGCTTCATCGTCCGCACCGGATTGCCAGCGGTTTCACGTAGCATGACAGCAACCGCACCCATCAAATCCTCACGCGCAATCCCGACCAGCGGATTGAGCGCACCCGTAGCTTCATTTTCATCATTGATCGGCGTTTTCTTGGTGGCCATTTGTGTGTCATCCCCGTGTTATATCTTGATCTGAATTGAGGCGAAAAGATGCGCAGAGTCAAATAGGGAATATCGGAGAATGTGCGCGCGTATTTGGGCAGTGTCGGCTATGTGAGCATCTCAACCCCGCCTTGATGGAGAGTATCTGTGTTCACTACCCCCGTTATCGCAGCCGTTTTATGGGCGGTGCTGCTCGGCGGCGCTGGCGGGCTGTTGACCAGTATTGGCCCATGGTACCGCGCATTGCGCAAACCGCCGTGGCAACCGCCCGACTGGCTGTTCGGCCCGGCTTGGACGCTGATCCTTGGCCTTGCCGCGTGGGCCGCCGTACTCGCATGGAACGGCACAAGTGATCCGCAAGCGCACCAGCTTATCATCCTGCTTTACGGTGTAAACTTCATCTGCCACTTACTCTGGTCACCGTTGTTTTTCACGCTCAAACGGCCTGACATTGCGCTGATTGAGGTCGTGTTTTTGTGGAGCTCAGTCCTCAGCCTGTGCATCCTGCTGCGTCCTTACTCAGAATTGGCAAGCTGGCTGATCGTGCCCTATTTGGTCTGGGTCAGCTTCGCCGCGATTCTAAATTTGTATATTGTGCGGCTTAATCCGAGGGGGACTGAAACGTAGCTCATGCTCCCTCGCGGGCCAGCCATTCTTCAAGCCATTTAATTGTATAATTGCCGTCAATAACGTCTGGCTCACGGAGCAGCGCTTGGTGGAGCGGGATCGTCGTTTTCACGCCGTCCACGACCATTTCCTCAAGCGCGCGGCGCATCCGCATCATGCAGCTTTCGCGGGTGCGACCGTAGACGATCAGCTTGGCGATCATTGAGTCGTAATAAGGCGGAATCCGGTAACCCGTATAAAGCCCGCTATCGACGCGGACGTGCATCCCGCCGGGCGGGTGATAGGCAGTAATTGTGCCCGGCGACGGCGCAAAGCTCGCTGGGTCTTCGGCATTGATCCGGCATTCGATTGAATGGCCGCGAAATTCAAGGTCCTCCTGTTTGACCGAAAGCCCGCGTCCTTCGGCGATGCGGATTTGTTCGCGCACGAGGTCAAACCCAGTGATCATTTCAGTCACGGGATGCTCGACCTGAATCCGCGTGTTCATTTCAATGAAGTAGAAATGCCCATCTTCCCAGAGGAATTCGATGGTGCCAGCGCCGCGATAGCTCATTCCGGCCATTGCGTCGGACACGACCTTGCCCATCCGCGCGCGCTCTTCATGGCTGATGACGGGGGAGGGGGCTTCCTCAAGCACTTTCTGGTGACGCCGCTGGAGCGAGCAATCGCGCTCACCAAGATGGATCGCGTTGCCATTGCCATCACCGAACACTTGAAATTCAATATGGCGCGGGTTGCCGAGATATTTTTCAAGGTAAACTGTCGCATCGCCGAATGCGGCCTTGGCCTCGGTGCCCGCCTGAAGCATTTGCGTTTCAAGCTCATCAGGTGAATTGACGACCTTCATGCCCCGGCCGCCGCCGCCTGATGCAGCCTTGATGATGACGGGATAGCCGACTTCAGCCGCGACAGCCTTGGCTTCGCTGACATCTTCAATTGCGCCGTCAGAACCCGGAACAAGCGGCAGGCCAAGCGCGCCTGCGGTGCGTTTCGCCTCAACCTTGTCGCCCATTGTCCGGATATGTTCGGGCTTGGGGCCGACGAAGATAATCTGATGTTCTTCGATGATTTCGGCAAAGCGCGCATTTTCAGAGAGGAAGCCGTAGCCTGGGTGGATCGCGTCAGCATTGCTGATTTCGGCGGCCGAGATAATCGCGGGCACGTTGAGATAACTGTCTTTCGCAGCAGGCGGCCCGATGCAGATTGCTTCGTCGGCGAGACGGACGTGCATTGCATCGGCATCGGCAGTTGAATGCACCGCGACCGTTTTGATACCCATTTCGTGGGCTGCACGGTGAATGCGCAGCGCAATTTCGCCGCGATTGGCAATTAGCAGTTTTTCAATGGCCATCGTTATTATTCAACAATCACAAGTGGTTGGTCAAACTCAACGGGTTGACCAGCACTGACGAGAATTTGCGCCACTTTGCCCGCGCGCGGGGCAATGATCGGGTTCATTACCTTCATCGCCTCGATAATGATCAGCGTATCGCCCTCTGCAACGGTCGCGCCGACGCTTATGAAGGGATCAGCTTCAGGCGACGGCGCTAGATAGGCGGTGCCAACCATTGGCGATTTGATCGTGCCGGGGTGGTCAGCAGGCAGCAGCGCAGCCGCAGCAGGGGCCGACGTTGGAGCCGCAACAGGCGTGGCAAAAGCCTGTGCTGGGGCCGCAACCGCCGTCACCATCCGCGCAACGCGGATCTTGCGTCCGCCATCCTCAACCTCAATTTCGGAGAGTTTGGTTTCATCAAGCAGCTCGGCAAGTTGGCGAACAAGTTTGACATCAACCTGCATCGTGCCAGTGGATTTGTCAGTCATTTGACCCCCCAAAATGTTGTTAATACTGCCAATGTCAGAGCTTTGCCGCCGCGTCCAGCGCTAGCGTGTACGATTTGGCACCGTGCCCTGCAAAACAGGCGGCGGCGGCCATCCCGATATAACTAATATGGCGGAATGGCTCACGCTTATGTGGATCGGACAGATGCACCTCGATCACGGGCACTTTGATTGCCTTGATCGCATCGTGAATCACGATTGAGGTGTGGGTATAGCCGCCCGCATTCAGCAGCACTGCCTTCGCTCCGCGCGCGTTGGCCTCATGCAGCCAATCAATCAAATGGCCCTCATGGTTTGACTGGCGGACATCAACAGTCAGGCCAAGCCCGCGTGCCTGATCTTCAAGCATCCCTGCAATATCATCAAGCGTGTCGGAGCCGTAAATCTCCGGCTCCCGTGTGCCAAGCAGATTGAGGTTCGGGCCATTAAGGACATAAACGGTGGGCAGATCAGCCAAGGGTGCGCTCTTTCGGTTGCGACATCAGGGAGGTGCTCTCTATATGGCGTCCTAAACAAAAGCGCAAAGTGGCGAGGGTAACTCCGGCTCTTTATCCAAAACGTCATGCTGAACTTGTTTCAGCATCAAACTCTCCACAACCCCTACCTTCCCTTGCTGATAGATAGACCCTGAAACGAGTTCAGGG
>JAYUIX010000021.1:0-9408 GCA_043765635.1 Sphingomonadales bacterium | reverse complement strand
TGCAGATGCCTTTGATCGCTCTTGTTCAGACAAGTGCACTTCTTCGCCTTTAATAAGCTGATTTGCCATATAAAAAACCTTTTGCGATCACCGAGATTGATGCGGCATTTTTCCGCACTTTCGATTCGTTTACTATACCCCAAGCATGATCACATCAGTGATGGTGATCACGAGAGAGACAATGCCAGTTGATTTTTTGTGCAACGCAACATATATGACAATAATCTTGTTCTAATTAGCACATTTAACCAATAATATCGAGAACTTTAATGCGTGCCTTTGCACTTCTGAGCCTGCTGAATGCACTCTTTTCCCCGCGCGCACCAAAGCGCCGCTAATCAGGCTGTCCGTAAATACCAGTCATAATCAAGCGTTGGCACCGTCGCGAAAAAGCGCTCCTGCTCGGTGCGCTTGACGATGCTATACATCTTGACGAATCGTTCGCCCAAATGTTCCTTCATCACATCTGACGCCTCAAACCGCTCAACGGCGGCAAACCAGTTGCGTGGCATTCCTGGCGCATCGCTCTCGACCTCATAGCCGTTGCCGACCACTGGCGCACCGGGATCCAGCTTATGTTCGATCCCGTGGCACATGCCAGCAAGCATCGCCGCCATCGCGAGATAGGGATTAGCATCGGCCCCACCGATCCGGTGTTCAACATGGCGCGTGTTTGGCGGGCCAGCGGTCACACGAAAGCTAACCGTGCGGTTGTTCACGCCCCATGTCGGCGCAACTGGCGCGTAACTGTTCGCCTTAAACCGGCGGTAGCTATTGGCATTTGGCGCAAAGATCAGGAAGGCATCAGCCATCGTCGCCTGCATCCCCGCGATACATTCGCGCAGCAGCGGGGTTCCTGCCGGATATTCGCTCGCGAACACATTCTTGCCCGAAGCATCAAGCAGCGACGCATGAAGGTGCATCCCGTTGCCCGCGCTCGCCTCAAACGGTTTGGCCATGAAGGTTGCCTCCATGCCGTGCTTGGCGGCAATCGCCTTCACCATCCGCTTGTGCATGATCGCATCATCACATGCACGCAAAGCATCGGCCTTGTGCGCCAACGTCATTTCAAACTGACCCGCCGCATATTCCGAAATCGCTGCCTCAAGCGGGAGACCTTGCACGTCGGCACAAGCATAAAGATCATCGAAGAAGGCGCGGAAATCCTCCATCTCGGTAAGGCCGTAAACCTGTATGTCTTGGGGCGTCGCACCCGTGTGCGGCGTACGTGCGGGCTTTGGTCGCCCATCACGTCCGCGTTTGGCGTCAACCAGATAAAACTCAAGCTCAACCGCGACATCAGGGGTGTAGCCAAGCCCCGCCATCCGGTCGATCACCCGCCCCAGCACATGGCGCGGATCAAGATCATTGGGGGTGCCAACAAGTTCATAAAAGCCAGTTAAAAACTGCGCCGCATTCGGCCCCGCCCAAGGTGAGCGCACCAGCGTTCCCGGAATTGGCCAGATCTGGCGATCAGCATCGCCGTCCTCCCACACCAGCCCCGTCTCCTCAGTATCGCGCCCTGTAATATCAACAACCACCGCCGAACCGGGCAGGAACCGCCCCGCCTTATACACCGCCAGCGCCTCATGCGCGCGCAGCCGCTTACCACGCGGCACCCCGCACATATTGGTGAAGATAATATCGACCGCATCAATATCTGGATTCGCGGCGAAGAACGCTTCTGCTTCGGAAAGATCAGCGATTTGGTGGGAGGATGTTTTGTCCATGGCGCTTATCCTGACAAGGTTTGCGCGCAATCGTCAAGGTCAGCGCTCACAACCGATCCCGCAGTGCATACCAAAGCAACCCAAGCGTTGCGAGTGGCTGTGCAAAGCACCGTCCGCCAGGAAAGCGCGGGTGGGGCAGGCTTGATATCACGTCAAACCGCTCTGCCGTCCCCCGCATTGCCTCTACCATAAGTTCGCCCGCAAGCGTTGTCATCAGCGCGCCGTGGCCGGAGAAACCGTGCGCGAACCAGATGTTGCCTTGTCGTCCGAAATGGGGAAGGCGGTTCATCGAAACCGACACAGCGCCGCCCCACGCATAATCAATTGGCACTTCAGCTAAGCTTGGGAACACTTGCGCCATATGTTTTCGGACAAAGACGGCGATATCGCGCGGAGGGCGGGTGGTGTATTTTTCACCGCCGCCAAAGATCATCCGGCCACCCGCTGAAAGGCGGAAATAATTGAGAACAAAACGGCTATCGGCAATGGCTGCACCGCTCGGTAGCAACAGGTTAGCGAGGTTTCCGAGCGGTACAGTTGCAATGTTATAATTCATGATTGGAACAGTATAGGACGCAAGCGACGGCAGGATATCGCCCGTCCATCCGTCCGCGCCAACGATTGCACTGGTTGCGCTAACGCTGCCATTGGTAGTGCGCGCAATGACCCGCTTGCCTTCTGTCAGCGCGGTCACGCGACTCAACTCAAAAATCTGCACGCCCGCCGCAAGCGCGGCCTTTGCCAGCCCAAGCGCATAGTTCAGCGGGTGAAAATGTCCGCCTGCGCGTTCATAAACGCCGCCGTGATAATTGCCGCAGTCAATGTGTTTTGCCATGTTTGCTGGCGATACCGCATCACACGTCGCATGACCGAAATCACCCGCCAGCACTTCAAGTTCGCGCAGCATAGCTTCATAATGGGCGGGCTTATAGGCCGCCTCAAGATGGCCTGATTTCAGATCACACGCGATGCTATGTTTTGCCACGCGGGCATTGACGCTGACTACTGCGTCCATGGCGACATTGTAAATGGCGCGCGCTCGCTCCGGCCCGAATTCGGAAAGGATATCCCCCATTCCCCAGCGAAGCCCTGGAATCAGTTGCCCGCCGTTGCGCCCCGATGCACCAAAACCAATATTCTCAGCTTCAAGCAAGATGACTGAATAACCAGCTTCTGCGGCCGTGAGCGCCGCCGACAATCCGGTAAAGCCACCGCCGATAACGCAGATATCAGCCTTGAGATCACCAATCAACGAAGGCTGCGCTGCGAACGGATTGGCGGTCGCGCGGTAGTAACTGTTATTAAGCGGATCGCCCACGCCTCAGACGCGGAGCAGGAGATGCTCACGCTCCCACGAACTGATCACCGATTGATAATTGAACAGCTCACATTCTTTGATCGCGTAAAACACCTCAAAAAAATCCTCGCCGAGCAGCGCCTTGACTGGCTTGCAGTGTGAGAAGCGGTCAAGCGCTGCTTCAAGCGTGCGCGGCAGGGTGCGTGCCCGATTATACGCGCTGCCGCTCACGCTTTTGGGCGGCACCATCCGGTCAACCATGCCAATATAGCCGCAGACGAGCGACGCCGCCATTGCGAGATAGGGGTTCGAGTCAGCGCCGGGCAGACGGTTTTCAATTCGGCGGTTTTTACCGTCAGACATTGGAATGCGTAAGCCACACGACCGATTATCGCTGCCCCATTGAACGTTGATCGGCGCGTCGGAATCGGGGCGCATCCGCCGGAAACTATTGACGTTGGGCGCAAACATCGGCGCAACTTGTGGCAGCAACTTAACCAGCCCCGCGATATAGCTGCGGAACAGTGCGCTGTCTTTGCCGTTGCTCAGGCTGAAGATATTTTTGCCTGTTGTCGCATCAAGCACTGATTGGTGAATGTGCATCGCACTTCCCGGCTGATCGCTCATTGGTTTAGCAAGGAAGGTCGCGTAGACACCATGTTCAAGCGCGACTTGCCGGACGATCCGTTTGAACAGCAACACCTCATCGGCGAGCCGCAGCGGATCACCGTGAACAAAATTGACTTCAAGCTGGGCAGCCCCTGACTCATGGATCATCGTATCGATATCAAGCCCGGCTTTCTCGCAAAAATCATAAATATGATCGATGATTTCCTCAAATTCGCCAAGCGCTTCAAGTCCGTAAGGCTGGCTCGCCGTTTCGGGACGGCCCGAACGACCCGACGGCGGAACCAAGGGAAAATCGGGATCAATATTTTTCGAGACAAGATAAAACTCAACCTCAGGTGCGACAATCGGCTTCCAACCCTTATCCTCATAAAGCTTAAGCACGCGCTTCAATATCATGCGCGGCGCAATCGCGGTTGGGACACCCGCCTGATCAAACGCATCGCAGATGACATAGGCCGTTGGCGTGGTAAAACCCGGTGCCTCACAGATGGTACTCGCATCAGGCACCATGATCTGGTCAGGATCATATTCAGGGATAATATGGCCAATATCTTCGGGATATTCGCCGTTGATCGTCACGGTGAAAATGCTGCCAGGGATGCGCAGCGTTCCGTCCTTGACTGAGCCAAGAAATTTCTTGGCAGGCAAGACTTTGCCACGCTGCACCCCGTTCATATCGGGAATAATGCACTCAACCTCGCCGACGCCGTGTTCGGTGATCCATGTTGCCAGCTTGATCGACATGCAAATTTATGTCCCCGCCGTAGCGGGCACATCCTTTCCGTATATTAAAAATCTCTGCTGATCGAAAAGACCGCAGTGGCATCACCCAAAGGCCCGCCGCGTTTGGTATCAATGTAAGACGCACCAAGCGTGAACCCGGCAACATCAGCCGTCACGCCGAGCGACCAATCCTTTTTCTTGTTACCAAAGGCACCGTCTTCAAAGCCAACCGAACCTGCCAGTGAAAAGGGCGTACCCTTGATCGGCACCGAACCGTTAAGCGCGAAATAGACATTGTCCTGATCGCCAATATTGTCCTGCTTTGGAGAATAGCCAAATGTGAGGCCAACTTCGCCCGGCCCAACCGCTGTACCAAGCGTACCAATAAATTCGACATAGTTAATGCTCGAAATGCCGGGGTACAAATAATAAGTCGCATTGATCCCAGCAGTCACTTTGCCGATTTCCTTAGAAAAACCAGCAATCAAATCAATCTCGATGTCATCACCGGTATTTTCGGTGATGTTCGATGCAAAGATTGAACCATAAAAGCCTGATGCAAGCGTTGCCGTAATCGTTGGCTGGATCGCAAAATCCTTGTCGCTTAGTGTCAGTCCACGAAAGCGATAATCCGAATAGCCCGCAAGCGTGAAATCAATTGATACCGGATCGGGTGGGCCTTCGGGCGCTTCTTCAGCGGCGAGGGCCGGGCTTGCGAGGGCCGTTAATGGCAGAAGAACAGTCGTGGCAATAAAACATGTAATCGACGCGCGCATGGCGTAGCTCCCTTTTTTCCAAAAACACGGGCCGTTTTCGGCCTACATGGTTAATAAATTGTTCCTCGCGTGTTTGTTTGGCCACAGCCGCGCGCCAAATGCCAGCACAAAATGAAAAGCGCGATGCAGATATGGACGCCGCCAAGCGGCAAGCGTATGTCTGGTGCAACCAACAAATTAGGAGCGGAATATGCGCATTGGCGTCCCCAAGGAAATCAAGAACCACGAATACCGTGTCGGCCTAACCCCTGCCTCAGTGTCTGAATTGAGCGCCGCTGGGCATCAGGTTTTCATCCAGACGCAGGCGGGGATGGGGATTGATTTTAGCGATGCCGATTATGTTGAGGCGGGCGCAACCATCGTTGCAACCGCCGCTGATACCTTTGCCAAGGCTGACATGATCGTCAAGGTCAAAGAGCCTCAGCCACAAGAAATCGCGATGCTTGAGGCGCGCCATACGCTGTTCACTTACCTTCACCTCGCGCCCGATCCCGAACAAGCCAAGGGGCTGATGAAATCGGGGGCGACGTGCATCGCCTATGAAACCGTGACCGCGAATAATGGCTCGCTCCCGCTGTTGAAGCCAATGTCCGAAGTCGCCGGGCGCATGTCGGTTCAGGTTGGCGCGCATTATCTTGAGAAGGAACAAGGCGGACGCGGCGTCCTCCTCGGCGGCGTCCCCGGTGTTCCGCCCGCACGAGTCGCGATCCTTGGCGGCGGCGTATCGGGCGTCAACGCCGCGCAAATGGCGGTCGGGATGCGCGCCGATGTGACGATCTATGACATCAACAATGATCGCCTTGCTGAGCTTGATATGTTTTTCTCTAGCCAGATCAAAACCGCTTATGCCTCAAAGGCTGCAATCGCCGCCGCCGTCGCGCGCGCGCACTTGGTTATCGGCGCTGTCCTCGTTCCGGGAGCCGCCGCGCCAAAGCTGGTTACCCGCGAAATGCTGCGCACAATGAAGCGCGGCTCAGTCCTTGTCGATATCGCGATTGACCAAGGCGGCTGCTTCGAAACCAGCCACGCGACGACGCATGATAACCCTGTGTTCGTTGAGGAAGGCGTGATCCATTACTGCGTCGCCAACATGCCCGGCGCGGTCGCAAGGACATCGGCCTTCGCACTGAATAATGCGACGCTGCCCTTCGCGCTTCGCCTCGCCAAGCACGGGGCAGAAGGCGCAATGGCCGCCGATCCGCATCTGGCCAACGGCCTCAACGTCATGGGCGGAAAGATCATGCACAAGGCGGTGGCCGACGCACTTGGTTTCTAACGCATGACCCGCCTCCTGATCATTGAGGGCAACCCGCGAGAGCGGCGCGACGGCACCACGGCAAAGGGCTTGCGCACCGCCAGCGGCATTTATGCCGAGGCGATCACCGCGCATTTCCCCGGCGTTGAGATTGACATCCTTCACGCCGCTGACCCCGAAGCGCGGACACCCTATGGCCGCCACTTCACTGACTATGACGGCATGGTAATCAGCGGTTCGGCACTCCATGCCTATGACACCGATTTCGCCGTAACCAACCAAATCGCGGTCGTCAAAGCAGCGGGTGAAACGGGCATCCCGATCCTTGGCAGTTGCTGGGGCCTGCAAATCGCAGCAATGGCGGCTGGCGGCGAAGTTGCCTACCACCCGTCGGGCCGCGAGGTTGGCTTTGCCCGCAAGATCGTGCCGCTTAGTGCCCACCCGTTCGTCAGTGGCAAGGGGCCAAGTTACGACGCGCCCTGCATCCATTATGACGAAGTCATCCGCCTCCCCGAAGGCGCGACGCTGCTCGCCTCAAACGCCCATAGCGCAATCCAAGCCGCGATCATCCCGGTTGGCCAGTCTCAAGTGTGGGCGGCGCAATATCACCCCGAATTTGACCTCCGCCACCTCGCCCAGCTTTACACGCTCTACGGCGGGGACATGGTCGGCCAAGGCTTCTTCGCCGACACCGCAGCGCTTGAGCGTTACACCGCGCAGATGCTGGCGCTTGCGAGTGCCCCGGATGACGCGGCGATGGCGTGGCAATTGGGGATTGATGCCGACATCCTTGATGACAAACGCCGACGCAGCGAGATTATCGTGTGGATGGAAACCTGTGTTAAAGTGTAAATAAACTTTACATAGTTGACATAGTTGACACCTATTCGCCTATTTCTATCAACCCATATGTCCCATTTTGATACATATGTACCTCAGCATTGCACGCCGCGTTTTTTCAAAATCCTTGCCTTCATTCATGAACGAAGTCTGAGCATATTCGCCAAATGTAGGAAAGCAAAAAATCACCAACCTATGCTGCGGAGGGTGCCATACTCAAAACAACCTTCTTCGCGCCTTCGCGTCTTCGCGCGAAATAATTCTTCAGCCATCCACGCGTGGCGAGGTTGGCTGGGTTCACGCGAAGGCGCGAAGGCGCGAAGAAGAAAGATTGTTAGGCGGCGATTGTTTAGAGCAGGATGACATTATATCCGCCCGTCGCCCCGTGCGCGACACGGGGCTTGGCTTTTCTTCTGGCGACGGTTGAAAGAAGAAGCCTAACCCCGTGTCGAGCACGGGGAGACGATAGTGGGTAAATCTAAAGTTATCGGAGTCTAGGCGTACCTTCTTGGCGGCTTGGCGATCTTGGCGTGAGACAAACCTCAGCCAGCCATACGCAATGAGGCTGGATTTGGTTCACGCCAAGATCGCCAAGCCGCCAAGAAGAAAAGAGATTATAGCGCCACGCTTGTTTCAGGCGCACTCTCTTCGTGGCTTCGTGTCTTTGTGTGAAACACTCTTGGCGCGCCGCATGTGACTGGCCTTGATTGACTCACACGAAGCCACAAAGCCACGAAGAAGGGGGTGATCAACCGATCAAGATCGGAATCCAGTAAGTGTAAAAATAGTGGGAGAATGCGGCGAGTGCATTGGGGATTGTCGTGGAAGCAAGATATCCGACTGCTCCCAATGTTGCCGGGCCAGCCCATGTTTCAAGACCCTCACGCACTTTGGGGCTTGTTACATCTTCCATCGCTTGCATCATCCGGCCCCAGCGGTTGAGCTTTGGAACAAGCTGCACCAACTCGCCGATATCGGGTTCGGGCTGTGTCAGCGCCGCATTAGCCCCTGTAACAAGGATTTCAAGCGACGCCACTTGCTGTTTGAGCGTGATGATTTCATCATCGCGTAAGCTTGTCGCATTTTCAGGCTGATTATGGCCTATTTCGCCGTGCCCGGTCTGCGTAAGTGAGGCGAGCTGATCCTTGAGCGCAGCAAGCGCATCCTCAACGCTTGCGAGCCGCGCCGCCAGTTCATTCCGCGCGGCTAGCTCTGCATCCGAACCAAGATTTAGCGGCACACCGCTTGCGACATAATCGATGGCCGCCCGTTCGCGCGCTTCGTCGATCCAGCCTTGCAGCGTGGTGTTGACGTAGGTTGCGCCCTTGTCCCAGAAATCTTCGTTGGTGGCATCAGCGAGGCGGGCGAGGATGGCTTTGTCTTCGATGCGGTTGGTGTCACCGGGGATGTCGAAGGCGGCGTCATGTCCTTCAATGCGGCGGTTGTACCAGTCGATCCAGACGCTATAGCCCTGATTAAGCGCGGCAATGCGCCCGGTAGCGGAGACCAACGCTTCGGCCCATCCATCGGGTTCGCCCGCAGGCCAGAGCTTTTCACGCGTCAGACGGCGTGAGGCAGAGGCGGGGTCGCCATCACTGGTGAACCAATCGCAATCATGGTTGATGTTGGCCCAAGCAGCGGCGGCATTGGTGGCATTGGCGACGCGGGCGGCGGCGCGGGAGGCGTAGGCGGCATTGGCGGCATTGGCGGCGGCACGGGAGGCATAGGCGGCGGCATAGGCGGCATGGTAGCCATTGGTGGCATAGCCGCCATTGGCTCGGGCGCCATAGGTGTCATAGGCGGCACCGGAGGCAGCACGGGCGGCGGCAGCCATATCATGGGCCGGAAAATTGCGCGCAGCCCATGATATGAGCGTCGCGCGGAACAGCGCGAGGGAATGGTTTGCAACCCAATAATCGGGAACCCAATAATCGGGAGTGGCTTCGCCGAACGCATAGGGCAACACGCACAGCACCGCCCGCGCGGTGATTACTTGCGCAAAGTCGATTGGCTTGTCTTTAAGCCATGCCTCCAATTCTTCGCGCGACGTGATTTGCCCCATGTCGGCTTTATCGGTGGATATGGGGCGGGGTGCAAGGCGCTAATTCCTCCTCGGCACGGGGAGGGGAACCAGCGAAGCTGGTGGAGGGGCCGGTT
>JAYUIX010000020.1:0-3143 GCA_043765635.1 Sphingomonadales bacterium | reverse complement strand
CAATTGAGCTTTCCACCAGCATTTCCCACATCGCGGCGACCAGCGGTTCTGGCACGCCAGCCGCCCTTGCCGCGTCCTTCGCCGCTGCGATCACGCTGGCTTTGCGGTCTTCGTCGCGGACGGCGGCTCGGTCGGTTTTGATGCGGGCGGCGGCGCGCATGTAGGCGAAGCGTTGGCCCAGCAGTGCGATAATCTGCGCGTCCACTGCGTCCACGCCTGTGCGGACTTCGCTCATGCTTGTGCAGAACTCGGGGTCTATTATCGTCATAATGCGGTTGCCTCAATATGGTCAATTTGTGCGGGCTTCTGCCGCGCGGCGATGATGCAGCCGGTGACGATCAACGCGGTGCCAAGGATCGTTGGCAGCGTCACCGCCTCCTCAAAAAACCACCAGCCAAAGATCGCGGCCCAGATGAATGCGGTATATTCAACCGCAACCAGCACCTGCGCCTCGGCGCGCGCATAGGCCCAGGACAGCAGCGACAGCGAAATCAGCGCGAGCATTGCGCTGCCAGTGAGCGCGGGCAGATGATCCGCCGCTGGCACCACTGCAAACCAAGGTGCTGCAAGCGCGAGCGCGCTCGCCGCGATCAGGCTTTGGAAGAACGCGATTTCGGCGGGCTTGGCAACCTGCGCCTGCTGCCGCTGGAGGATCAGATTATACGAATAGAGCACTGCCGAGAGGAAAATCGCGGCGACGCCCCACTTCGCGTCCTCGGTAAAAGTGCCGCCCATCTTACCGCCAAGGATCACCAACACGCCCACAATGCCAAGCAGTGACGCGAGGATAGCGCTTCGCCCGATGGTTTCCTTAAGCAGTACAGCGGCAAGATAGAGCGTGATCAGCGGCGCAATGAACGACAGCGCGACCGCCTCGGCCAGTGGCACCCGCGCCAGCCCCCAGAAAAAGAGCGTCGCCATCGCGGCAGCAAGAAAACCCCGGATGATGTGGATCTTGAGCGTAGAACGCGGCGGCAGCGGCATCCGCATCGCAATGAATACAGCCCCGCCGATCACCGCACCGATCATGCAGCGCCACAGCATCGCATTATACGCGCCAATCGCGATCGACAGATCCTTCATCAGCACGTCCATCACTGAAAAAAACGCAATGCCGAGTGTGGCCGTGGCGAACGGGATCGCAGGACTAAGGCTCGGTTTGGACATGGCGCTGCTTTAGCGAAGGCGGGCGTTACTGCCAGCCTTAAAATGCACCCGCTGGCGTGAGCGCCGCGCGCGCCTCTGCGCTATTGTCGCTGAACAGCCCGTCAACGCCTGCCGCGACGAACGCCGCGATTTCGGCGGCAAGATCGCCCGGCTTGGTCGGATCAGTGCCCGATTTTTGCCCGGTGGGGAGGAAATAATTCTCACGCCGGAATGTCCACGGATGAACCGCCAGCCCCGCCGCGTGAGCATCGCGCACCAGCATCGTCGGTTTGCCGAGCGCGCCGTCGCCTCCGCGCGGAATGACGAGCGCTTTGTTGGGGCCAATTCCGTCAGCATATTTGGCCACTGCTTTCAGCCCTTGCGCGGTTATAATGTCAGCATAACGCACCGTCGGCGCGTCGGCAGGGCCACCCTCCGCATCAATCAACTGGATCAGGCGGAGTTTGGTTTTGGTGCGCAACGCTTGCAAATTGCCAACTTCAAAGCTTTGGATGAAGACGAGATCATCACGCTTTTTATAGCCAAAGCGCGTCAGACTGGCAAGTAGTGCGGCCTCATGCGGCAGGGCAATGCTCGTGAAATAGGTCGGGTGCTTGGTTTCGGGATAAACGCCAATCCGCCGCTTTAGTTTGGCTTCATTCACCTTGATCAGTTCGAGTATCTCATCGAACGTTGGCACCGCGAATTGCCCATCATAGGCCATGTTCGCAGGGCGAAGCTGCGGCAGCCGCTCCTTGGCGCGCAGCGTCTTGAGTTCGGCGAGGGTGAAATCTTCAGTGAACCAGCCGCTCTTGGCCTCGCCGTCAATCGTCTTGGTGCTTTTCCGCACCGCGAATTCAGGCCGCGCCGACACATCGGTCGTATCCGAAATCTCATTTTCATGCCGCGCGACGAGGACACCGTCTTTGGTTAGCACTAGGTCAGGCTCGATAAAGTCCGCCCCCTGATCAATCGCGAGCTGATAACTGGCGAGTGTATGTTCGGGCCGCTCACCCGATGCGCCCCGGTGCGCAATAAGGATTGGGGTAGCCATAGGAATATCCTTTGCCATGAGGGGCGTCGCGATCAGCGCGAGCAAAAGCCAAGCGCCGCGCATCCTAACCAAAAACCGAAGCATAGGCATCGGGCTTGAACCCGACGAGCAGCTTCCCCGCGCCCTCAAGCACCGGGCGTTTGATCATTGACGGTTGCGCCACCATCAGCGCGATGGCCTTGCCCGCATCAATATCCTGCTTATCAGCCTCGGGCAGCGCTTTGAAGGTTGTGCCCGCGCGGTTGAGGATCACATTCCAGCCCATTTCATTGCACCACGCGCGCAGCTTCACCGCGTCCGCGCCCTGCTTTTTATAGTCATGAAATTCATAAGCGACACCGTGCCCGTCAAGCCAGACGCGCGCCTTCTTCACTGTATCGCAATTTGGGATGCCGTAGAGGATCATGTTGCTGCCTTCATTGCGGTTACTTCAATTTCGATTTTCATTTCGGGCTTGATCAGGCCGCAGACGATGCACGTTGCGGCGGGGCGAATTTCGCCAAAGGCCGCGCCAAGTACGCTGCCAATCTCCTCCCAATATGCCGCATCGGTAATATAATATGTCGCGCGGACAGTATCGGACAGCGCAAAGCCGCCCTCTGCCATCGCACGTTCAATCACCAAAAACACATTGCGCGCCTGCGCCGCGACGCTTTCGGGCATCTCGCGCGTTTCGGGATCATAGCCAGTCGTCCCCGCAACAAAGCACCAATCGCCCTGAACGACGGCGCGGCTATACCCCACCTGTTTTTCAAAGGGCGAACCAGAGGAGATGAGCGTTCGAATCATGAATAGTCCTTATTTATAAATTTCGCGGCGATCGCCAAATTCGCGTACCCGCTTTCGCCACGCCCGGTAACTCCCCGGTTTCAGATGGCCGCGCATGATCGCCTTCACTTGATCAGGCGTAGCCCCGTGCTGATCCTTAATCATCGTAAAACTG
>JAYUIX010000019.1:0-9435 GCA_043765635.1 Sphingomonadales bacterium | reverse complement strand
GCCGCGCGCAGCGCAACCTCGGTCTTGCCAAAGCCAACATCGCCGCAGACGAGCCGATCCATTGGTTTGCCGCTGCCTAAATCTTCCAATACCTCAGCAATCGCGCGGTCTTGATCATCGGTTTCGGCGTAGGGGAAGCGGTCAACGAACGCGGGATAATCGGGCCCAGCCTCGGCGACATCGGCTTCACGGAGCGCGCGCAGCGCGGCGGTGGCGATCAATTCACCCGCGATTTCGCGGATGCGCTGCTTCATCCGGGCTTTACGTGTCTGCCAGCCGACGCCGCCAAGCCGATCAAGCGCAACCCCGTCACTTTCGGAGCCGTAGCGCGACAGCACGTCGATATTTTCGACCGGGACATAGAGCTTGTCACCGCCCGCATAGGACAGCGCAACGCAGTCATGCGGGGCATTGCCGACCGGAATTGACGTCAAGCCGTCGTAGCGACCGATGCCGTGCTCCATATGCACGACAAGATCGCCGGGCGTGAGCGTTGCGAGTTCGCTCAGGAAGGCGTCGGCGCTTTTCTTGCGCTTGGCGCGGCGGACGAGGCGGTCACCAAGCAAATCCTGCTCGGTGAGGAGGGCAAATGCGGGGGTGGTGAAGCCGTGGTCAAGCGGGAGAATGATGAGGGGAATCGAAGCTGTCCCCCTCCCGCTCGCGGGAGGGGTTAGGGGTGGGGAGTGCTCGGAACCTTTCCCACCCCCGACCCCTCCCGCGAGCGGGAGGGGAGATGCAATCCCTTGGGCTGCTTGCCAGCTATCGGCCAGCATTAGCCCTTTTACCCCGTGATCGGCGAGCAAGCCCATCAGCCGCTCACGCGATCCGTTTGAATAGCAGGCGAGGATCAAGCCTTTGCCCTGATGCGCCAACCCGGTGGCGTGCGCCGCAGCCGCATCATAAATATTGTCGCCGCGTCCGCGTTCGGGGGTGAAATCGCGCGCGGGCTGGATCGCGAAATCGATGACGCTGGCGGACTCAGGCTCGCTGAACGGTGTGGCGAGGTGGATTGGTTTGCTGGCAATCGCGGCGTCCCAGTCGCTGGCGCTGAGGTAAAGCGTCTCGGGCGCAAGCGGGCGGTAACTGCCCAGATCGGTTGATTGCGCGCGGACGCGGTTGGCGTGATAATCACCAATCGCCTCAAACCGCGCGCTTGCCGCACCAACGCTGCCGCTATCGCGCACGATCATCAGCCCGTCACCCAGATGATCGAACAGCGTGGCAAGCTTTTCCTCAATCAGCGGCAGCCAATGATCCATCCCCGCAAGCCGCCGCCCTTCGGATACTGCCTGATACAGCGGATCGCCCGTTGCCGTCGCACCAAATTGTTCGCGGTAACGGCTGCGGAAGCGCTTGATCCCGTCCTCATCAAGCAAGGCCTCGGAGGCGGGAAGCAGGGTGAAGCTTTCAACGCGCGCGATGCTGCGTTGGTCGGCGGGATCAAAACTGCGGATGCTTTCAATTTCGTCACCGAAGAAATCGAGCCGCAGCCCGTGCGGTTCCCCTGCTGGAAACAGATCAACAAGGCTCCCTCGGACGGCATATTCGCCTGAGTCCGCCACGGTATCGCTGCGGACATAGCCATTGGCCTGAAGCAGTGCGGCAAGCTTATCGCGGTCAATCCGCGCGCCGGGTTTGAGTGTTGCGGTCAATTGCCGCACGCGAAACGGAGTCAGTGTCCGCTGGGTGATTGCATTGACCGTGGTAATAATAAGCTGCGGTTTGGTCGGCGTTTGTTGGAGCGCTGCAAGCGTTGCCAACCGCTCCGACGTTGCGCGCAAAGAGGGCGAGGCGCGGTCATAGGGCAGGCAATCCCACGCCGGAAATTGCAGCACTTCAATCTCTGGCGCGAAATAATGGACGGTATCGGCCACCCCGCGCATCGCGGCTTCGTCTGCTGCGACATAGACCGCGCGTTTAGGCGCAGCGCGTGTCAGATCAGCGAGCAATACCGGCAAGAACCCCGTCGGTACGCCCGCGAGCGTCAGCGGCGCTTTCGCGCTGATTATGCGAGGCAGCGGCTCCATCTCAGCCGAAGGTCGTCAGATAATCGAGCTTGCAGAATGCGTCGATCATTGGCCCGGCCCATTTGGCCGGAACTTCCTGCGTACCGATGGCCCACGCCATGATGTCAACATCCTGTTCTTCAAGGAAATTTTCGTACCAATCAATCTCTGCGTCACTCCAACTAGCCGAATGCACATCGAAGAATCCGCCAATCATCATATCGGCCTCACGCGTGCCACGGTGCCAGCTTCTAAAGTTCAGACGCTTGAGGCGCGTTTCGCGATCCATAAATTCCACGCATAATCTATTTCCGTTCGCCCTGAGCTTGTCGAAGGGCTGCCCTTTCTTTGCGTAGCGCAATGAAATAGAAAGGCAGTGCTTCGACAAGCTCAGCACGAACGGTGACTGAGTTTGAGTCAAGGCCTGAAACCTTGAATAAAATGCTCCCTAACCATGCGCCCAGAATTACTCAATCCACTGTTTGCCGAAGTTGAGGCACTAAAAGGCGTTGGTACTGCGCTTGCCAAGCCGCTGGCGAAGCTTGGGCTGGCGCGCGTGGTTGATGTGCTATTTCATTTGCCAACCGGGCTGGTTGAGCGGCGGCGGGTGTCGCGACTTGATGATGCGGCCATCGGCGGCAATATCATCGTGGAAGTCACACCCGTAGATTATAAACAGGGCGCGCCGCGCGGGCCGTTCCGCATCCATGCGGTTGATAGCGCGGGAGATTATCTGACACTCACTTACTTTGGCGGCGGCGGGGGCTATGCGCGCAAGCTGCTTCCGCTCGGCGAAACCAAGCTGATTTCGGGCAAGCTTGAGCTTTACGGGCAGGAACGGCAGATTGTTCACCCCGATCATGTGCTGCTTCCCGCCGAGGCCGCGAAATTGCCCGATAGCGAGGCGATTTATCCACTGTCCGAAGGGCTCACCGCGCGGCGGCTTGGGCAATTGGCCGAACAAGCGTTGGAGCGCGCGCCCGATTTGCCCGAATGGATTGAACCAACGCTGAAAGCCGCGCGGCAATGGCCCGGCTGGAAAGCGGCGGTTCGCCAAATCCACCATAATCCGTCCGATATTAGTGCCCGCGAACGGCTTGCTTATGATGAACTGTTCGCCAATCAGCTTGCGCTGATGCTGGTGCGGGCATCATCACGGCGGCGGCGGGGTATGCCGCTCAAAGGCGATGGTCATTTGCGCGACCTGTTGCGCTTGCCCTATGCGCCAACGGGTGCGCAGGCACGGACGATTACTGAAATTGAGGGCGATTTGCAGCAGGCAACACCAATGGTGCGCTTGCTTCAAGGTGATGTTGGTTCAGGCAAAACGCTGGTTGCGCTCAACGCGCTGCTGATCGCGATTGAGGCGGGCGCGCAAGGCGCAATGCTCGCGCCAA
This sequence comes from Sphingomonadales bacterium, assembly GCA_043765635.1. Taxonomy (GTDB): domain Bacteria; phylum Pseudomonadota; class Alphaproteobacteria; order Sphingomonadales; family Sphingomonadaceae; genus Aquisediminimonas. The sequence goes on along the minus strand of JAYUIX010000019.1, from coordinate 6,032 downwards.
CTGAAATCCTCGCGCGACAGCATTTTGAAACGCTCAAAACCCTGCTTGGCGGGCTACCGATCAACGTCGCGATCCTGACCGGGCGAGACAAGGGCCGCGCGCGTGAGGCGACGCTGATGGGGCTGGCGGATGGCTCGATCAACATCCTCGTCGGCACCCACGCGATTTTTCAGGAGGCGGTCACTTACCGCAACCTTGGGCTTGCAGTGATTGATGAACAGCACCGTTTCGGCGTGGCGCAGCGGCTGTTATTGACCCAAAAGGCCGAAGTGCCGCCGCATCTGCTCGTGATGACAGCAACGCCGATCCCGCGCACGCTCACGCTCACGCATTACGGCGAAATGGACGTCAGCCGCCTTGATGAAATGCCCCCCGGACGTCAGCCGATTGCGACGAGCGTAATGTCGGTTGGCCGGATTGACGAAGTAGTGAACGGCCTCGCGCGTCATATTGAGGGCGGTGGGCAAGGCTATTGGGTGTGCCCCTTGGTTGAAGAAAATGAACTGAGCGACCGCGCCGCCGCCGAAGCGCGTGCCGCGAACCTGAAAACGCGCTTTGGTGAGCGGATCGGGCTGATCCACGGTCGGATGAAGGGGCCGGAGAAAGACGCGGTGATGGAGCGGTTCCAGCGCGGCGATCTTGCGATTCTGGTTGCAACGACGGTGATTGAGGTTGGCGTTGATGTGCCCAATGCAACGCTGATGATCGTTGAAGAGGCCGAGCGTTTCGGGCTTGCCCAGCTTCACCAGTTGCGCGGACGGGTCGGGCGGGGGAGTGCGCGTTCGGTGTGCCTGCTGCTGCGCGGCGATGCGCTCACTGAAACCGCGCGCGCGCGTTTGGCGCTGATGCGCGAAACAAATGACGGCTTCAAAATTGCCGAGGAGGATTTGCGGCTGCGCGGCGCGGGCGAAATCCTCGGCGTCCGCCAATCGGGTGAAGCGGTTTTTCGGCTGGCAACGCCTGAATTAACAGCGGCGCTGATCAATACCGCAACCGATGATGCCCGTTTGCTGGTTGACCGCGACGGCGGGCTAGAGGGGCCACGCGGGCTGGCGGCACGAATTGCGCTCTATTTGTTTGAGCGCGATGCGGCGGTTGGGTTGCTTCGGTCTGGTTAGGGAAATGAGGCGCTTTTTCCCTAAAAACAGCTCAACCCGTTCGCCCTGAGCTTGTCGAAGGGCTGCCCTTTTCTCTCTCAATGGCGAAGAAGAAAGGGCATGGCTTCGACAAGCTCAGCCCGAACGGATTTATGTCACGATCCCGTGTTTTTTGTTGCCCAAGCTGATTTTATCGCCCGACTTTATGATCATGAATGGATCGTTGATGACCACATCATTCAAACGGACAGCGCCTTCTGCAAATTTGCGTTTTCCTTCTTTGGCAGAAGACACAAATCCCAATCCAACGATCGCATTATTGGCTGAAGAATTTTCATCAGACCGAACAAATTGCGGCAAGTCAGCGCCAGCGCCGCCTTGGGCGAACGTCGCATGTGCCGTTGCCTCTGCATCGCGTGCTGCAACTTCGCCGCGACAAAGTGTGGTTGCAGCATCAGCGAGTGCAATCTTGGCGGCGTTAATTTCTGCGCCTTCAAGCGCCTCTAGCCGGGCAATTTCGTCAAGCGAGATGTCAGTAAAAAGCCGGAGGAATTTGCCAACGTCAGCATCCTGCGTGTTGCGCCAGAACTGCCAATAGTCATAGGCGGGCAGGGCGCCATCATTGAGCCACACCGCGCCTGCCGCAGTCTTGCCCATTTTTGCGCCGTCGGCTGTCGTGATCAGCGGCGTCGTCAGCCCGAACATCTGCTTGCTGTCAATCCGCCGGGTCAGTTCAATCCCGTTGATGATATTGCCCCACTGATCCGAGCCACCCATCTGCAACTGACAGCCCGCGCGGCGCGACAGTTCAAGGAAATCATAGGCTTGCAGGATCATGTAATTGAATTCTAGGAAGGTTAGCGGCTGTTCGCGCTCTAGCCGGAGTTTGACTGAATCGAAGGTCAGCATCCGGTTGATCGTGAAATGCGGGCCGATATCGCGCAGGAACGGCACATAGTCGAGCGCGTCAAGCCAGTCAGCATTGTTGACCATCACCGCGTCGGTTGGCCCATCGCCAAAGGTCAGAAACCGTTCAAAAACGCCCCGGATTGAGGCAATGTTGGCGTTGATATCATCATTGGTGAGGAGCTTGCGGCTTTCATCCTTGCCCGAAGGATCGCCCACCTTGGTCGTGCCGCCGCCCATCAGGACAATCGGTTTATGCCCTGCTTGCTGAAGGCGGCGGAGCATCATGATCTGCACCATCGACCCGACATGGAGCGAGGGCGCGGTGGCATCAAAACCGATATAGCCCGGAATGATTGCCTTCTGCGCCAAGGCATCAAGCCCGCTCGCGTCAGTAAGCTGATGGATATAGCCGCGCGCATCAAGAGTGCGTAAGAGATCGGATGAATAGTTAGTCATAGCGCGGCGGCGCTTAGCACGGGGATATCGGGAGTCCAAATGGCATTGGAGCATGGTGTGGAAAGCACTACCACACCCCGTTCGGGCTGAGCTTGTCGAAGCCTTGTCCTTTTTTCCCGTGAGGTAGAAGAAGAAGGGCAGTCCTTCGGCGGGCTCAGGACGAACGGGCTAGGTTAATGTAATGTGTCAAGCTGAGCTTGTCGAAGCCCTGTATTTCCTTCATTAACTTGTGATGACCTTTTGGGCTTATATGCTGCACTGTCGAGGCGGATATTTTTATGTTGGCCATACCGACAATCTTGATCGGCGGATGGCAGAGCATGAGTCGGGCGTTGTTGCTGGCTTCGCTTCGGATCATCGCCCTGTGAAGCTCGTCTGGAGCGAACAGTTCGTTACGCGGATCGAAGCATTGGAAGCGGAAAGGCGCATAAAAGGGTGGGGACGATCCAAAAAAATGGCGCTTGTAAGAGGCGACTGGGGTTCAATTTCGACATTGGCAAAGTCGAAAGGCAGCCCTTCGACAAGCTCAGGGCGAACGGTTTTTGATGTTAACGCATCACTATATTGCCATGCCGATTCCGTGTGTAATGCAGCGTCGTCGGTTACTGTCTCAGTTTCGTGTGCCGATAAGTTATTGGTGCTCAGATATATTGTAAAAGGGCATATTGATAGCCTCGCCCTACCCAAGCTAGCAGACCCGCTGCGCGCCGACGGACTATGGAAAACGACCTGTTTTGAGGTGTTTATCCGACGACCTCAACACAAAGATTATACTGAATATAACGCTTCACCGTCTAGTCGATGGGCGGCGTATTGCTTCGATGATTACCGCGCGGGCATGGCTGAACTGCCAATCGGAACTGCACCCGAAATTGGTCTTGATGCAAGCGAAAGCCATTTTGCGCTTGAGGTGAGCTATGATCTGCCATCTGAATGGGCGGGGCAGCCGCTTGAACTTGGCCTGTCAGCGATAATCGAAGAAACCGACGGCACCAAATCTTATTGGGCGCTCGCGCATCCGCCGGGTCAGCCTGATTTTCATCATGGGGATTGCTTTGCGCTCCAACTCGCGGCACCGGATGACGTATGAAATTTGGAATTGATCGCCTGCTTGCGCAACCAGAACTACGCGCGCCACTTCATGGTAAACGTGTTGCCTTGCTTGCCCATCCTGCCTCAGTCACGGCTGACCTGACGCATTCGCTTGATGCCCTCATCGCATGCGGCGATGTCAACGTCACCGCCGCCTTTGGCCCGCAGCATGGCCTGCGCGGTGATAAGCAGGATAATATGGTCGAATCGCCCGATTTCACTGATCCGGTGCACGGGATCGCGGTGTTCAGCCTTTACGGCGAAGTGCGTCGCCCAACCGGCCAGATGATGGGATCGTTCGATACGATACTCATTGATTTACAAGACCTTGGCTGCCGTATTTATACCTTTATCACAACACTCCGCTATATCATTGAGGCGGCGGCCGAGCACGGCAAATCGGTGTGGGTGCTTGATCGGCCAAACCCGGCAGGCCGCTCGATTGAGGGGCTTACGCTGCGCGCGGAGTGGGAGAGTTTTGTCGGCGCGGGGCCAATGCCAATGCGTCACGGCCTTACGCTTGGTGAGCTTGGGCACTGGTTTATCAAGACACTTGGTCTCAAGGTTGATTACCAAGTGATTGAAATGGAAGGATATCATCCTGATTCTGGGCCCGGCCATGGTTGGCCGCTCAACGAACGGATTTGGATCAACCCAAGCCCAAATGCGCCCAACTTGCCAATGGCGCGGGCCTATGCGGGTACAGTGATGCTTGAAGGTACTACGCTTTCCGAAGGACGCGGTACCACGCGTCCGCTTGAAATATTCGGCGCGCCTAATATTGATGCGCGTGCGGTGATGGCTGAGATGCGTGAGTTTGCGCCGCACTGGTTGGTGGGCTGCACACTTCGCGAAATCTGGTTTGAGCCGACTTTTCACAAGCATGTCGGCAAGCTCTGCCACGGCGTTCAAATCCACGCCGAGGGCGCGGCCTATGATCATAGCGCGTTCAAGCCGTGGCGGGTACAGGCGCTTGGCTTCAAGGCAATCCGCCGCCTTTATCCCGATTATGACCTGTGGCGCGATTTCCCTTATGAATATGAACTTGGCAAGCTTGCGATTGATGTGATCAATGGCGGGCCGGGTTTGCGCGAATGGGTTGATAATCCATCAAGCACTGCAATTGATCTTGATGCCATTACGATCCCCGATGAGGAAGCTTGGATCGCTAAACGGGCCGAATTTCTTCTTTACTAGAGCTCGTTTTGCACCGAAAAGTTTGCCCCCAAACTCCGTTCGGGCTGAGCCTGTCGAAGCCTTGTTCTTTTCTTTCTGACGGTTGAAGGAGGAGGACAGCCCTTCGACAGGCTCAGGGCGAACGGGTAAGTTGATTCTAAGCAAAAACCAGTTTCATCAACATTTGCGATCTTGCGGCTTGCCAGCCATCACGTTGCTATGCACTATCATAAAAACGAGGCGGGAGAGTGCGTTGGCAGATATAACGGATACGCCGATAAAGGCAGCAGCGACTGAGCGACCCAATTCATTGCGGCTGGTGCTCTGGATGCTGTTGATCGTTTATATCTTCAATTTTCTTGACCGCCAGATCGTCAATATCCTTGCCGAACCGATCAAGCGTGACCTTAATTTGTCTGATACGCAGCTTGGCCTGATGACGGGTTTGGCCTTTGCGCTGTTCTACACAGTGCTCGGTATCCCAATTGCCAGATTTGCGGATCGACCGACGACCAACCGCGTTGGCCTTATTTCGGTTGCGCTGCTCGTCTGGTCTGGGATGACCGCAATTTGCGGCGTTGCGCAGAATTTTGTGCAATTGCTGCTTGCCCGGATTGGCGTTGGCATCGGTGAGGCTGGCTGCACGCCCGCTGCGCATTCGCTCATCGCTGACCTGACGACGCCTGAAACGCGGCCTGCTGCGATTTCCTTCTATTCGCTTGGTATTCCAATCGGCGGCTTGCTAGGGCTTGTGCTTGGTGGGCAGCTTGCTGATGCCTTTGGCTGGCGAATGGCCTTTGTTGCGGTTGGTTTGCCGGGCGTTTTACTCGCAGGTATCGTTTGGTTTTTATTGCGTGACCCGCGCATGAGCGCCGCCGCGACGGCGCTGCGCAACGCCTCGGTAAAGCTCGAACCCGTCAGTGCGAAGGTCGCTCTTGCTGAAATTTTTGGATCGCGCGCTTTTGTTCTGCTGATGATCGCGGGTTCATTCTCAGCGTTCTTGAGCTACGGTAAGACAACATGGACGGTGATTTTCTTTCAGCGCAGCCACGGGCTGACACCGGGTGAAACCGGGCTCTGGCTTGGGCTGATGGGGGGTATCGCCGGGGTGATTGGCACATGGCTCGGCGGTTGGCTGGCCACGCGTTACGGCAGGGTCAATCGCCGTCATGTTTTGACAGCGCCCGCGATTGGGATGTTGATTGCAACGCCGATCCAGTTTTTGGCTTTCTCAATGGGGAATTGGACAGTCGCGCTCGCACTGTTATTTTTGCCCTATGTGTTCAATTCGCTTTATCTCGG
>JAYUIX010000018.1:0-9792 GCA_043765635.1 Sphingomonadales bacterium | reverse complement strand
CGTGCGAAATCATCGCTGAACTCGAAAGCGAAACGCGTGGCGCTTACGCAGGCGGCGTCGGTTATTTCAGCCCCGACGGCAGCATGGATAGCTGCATCGTCCTGCGCACAGCTGTGATCAAAGACGGCGTGATGCACGTTCAAGCAGGCGCAGGCATCGTCGCCGATAGCGATCCTGTGTATGAACAGCGCGAATGTGAAGCCAAGGCAGGCGCATTGATCGCGGCAGCGCGTGAGGCAGTACGGCTCGCAAATGACGCGGGGTTTGGGCAGTGATACTTGTCATCGATAACTACGACAGCTTCACTTGGAACCTTGTCCATTATCTGATGGAGCTTGGGGCTGAGGTTGAGGTTGTCCGAAACGACGCAATTGGCGTTGGGCAGGCGATGTCATCGGGCGCAGAAGCGTTCCTGATCTCGCCGGGGCCGTGCACCCCCAACGAGGCGGGGATTTCGCTTGAACTTGTTGCCGCTTGCGCTGAGGCCAACCGTCCGCTGCTTGGCGTTTGTCTTGGTCATCAGGCGATTGGCCAGCATTTCGGCGGTAAAGTCGTGCGCGGTGGCCTGATGCACGGCAAGACTTCGCCGGTATCGCATGATGGCAGCGGGCTGTTCTCCGACCTGCCTTCACCCTTCACCGCGACGCGGTATCACTCCTTGATTGTGGAGGATATTCCGACTGACTTGATCGTCAATGCGACATCCGATGACGGCCATGTGATGGGCTTTCGTCATGCGAGCCTGCCAATCCATAGTGTCCAATTTCACCCCGAAAGCATCGCGACTGATCATGGCCATGCGATGCTCGCGAATTTCATGCGCTCGGCGGGGATGACGGTTAAGGAACGAACGTGAGTACAGCGGAAAGCTTCGATGCAATGCTCGACGGCGAAATGGCCAATGATGCAATTGCGGACTTCCTCGTAACCCTCGCTGAGCGGGGTGAAACGGCGGAGGAAATTTCTGCGGCAGCAACTGCAATGCGAGCGCGGATGGTGCGGGTCACGGCGCCCGCAAATGCAATTGATGTGTGCGGCACTGGCGGGGACGGCAGCCATAGCCTCAACATCTCAACCGCCGTCGCTATCGTGATTGCAGCATGTGAAATTCCTGTTGCAAAACATGGCAATCGCGCGGCGTCTTCCAAAGCGGGGGCCGCCGATACGCTTGAGGCGCTTGGCCTTAATCTTGATCGCGCCACTGAGACAGCAGAGGCAACGCTTGCTGATCTCAGGATCGCCTTTCTCTTTGCCCAAGCCCATCACCCAGTACTCGCGCGCATCGCCCCAATCCGCAAAAGTCTTGGGCGGAGGACGATTTTCAATTTGATCGGACCGCTGGCCAATCCGGCAGGGGTCACGCGGCAGTTGATCGGCGTGCCGCGCCCTGATTTGATCGAAACCTATGTCGCAGCACTCCATCTGCTTGGCTGCGAACGGGCGATGGTCGTTTCTGGCGCAGAAGGGCTTGATGAAATCTCAATCAGCGGGCCAACGAATATCAAAACGATTGGCTTTGACATGCCAAATGACGTCATAATGCCAGAAGATGCAGGACTGCCCCGCCATCCCGCTGAAGCCATCAAAGGCGGCGACGCAACATATAACGCCGCTGCCCTACGGCGACTCCTGATGGGCGAAAGCGGCGCTTACCGCGACGCCGTACTCCTAAACGCCGGTGCTGCGCTTGTCGTTGCAGGTCATGCCGCGACGGTCAGCGAGGGCGTGGAGGAAGCCGCCGAAGCCATCGACAAAGGGCTTGCCAAGGCGCTGCTTGACTGTTGGGTGGGGTATTGATGGCCAACAAACTCGCCGAAATCTGCGCTACCAAGCGTGTCGAGGTTGCCGCGCGCAAGCCACTGGGCTTGGCGCACTGGCCTGTATCCTACTCCGTGCGCGGGTTTGAGGCGGCGCTTCGGGCAAAGGCGACGGCGAGCTTTGCCCTGATTGCTGAGATCAAGAAGGCTTCCCCCTCTAAAGGCCTGATCCGCGCGGATTTCGGTCCGGCTTCTCATGCGGCGGCTTATGAAGCGGGCGGGGCGGCGTGTCTTTCGGTACTGACTGATGCGCCTTATTTTCAGGGACATGAGGATTATCTGATCGCCGCGCGCGCCGCTTGTGCGCTGCCCGTGCTGCGCAAGGATTTCATGGTTGATCCTTGGCAGTGCGCCGAAGCGCGAGCAATCGGGGCGGATGCGATCCTGATTATCATTGCAGCACTCGACGATGCGCAGATGATCGAGATTGAGGATGCAGCGCGGGCCGAGCGACTCGATGTTCTGATCGAGGTGCATGACGAAGCAGAAATGGAGCGCGCGCTCACTCGGCTTAAGTCGCGACTGATCGGGGTAAATAACCGCAATCTCAAGACCTTCGAAGTTGATCTTGGTACGACTGAGCGGCTGGCGGCGATGGTGCCGCCTGATGTTCTGCTCGTCTGCGAGAGTGGGATTTCCATTAATGCCGATTGCACCCGTATGGCGGCCTCGGGCGTGCGCAGCTTCCTCGTGGGGGAAAGCCTAATGCGGCAGATTGATATCGAAGCCGCAACGCGCGCGTTGCTGACGGGCGCATGAGTAAGCTTACTCATCTTGATGAAAGCGGTGCTGCATATATGGTTGATGTTTCAGCCAAAACAACCACTGTGCGTGAAGCAAGAGCATCAGGCCAAATCAGCATGTCTCCACAAGCCATTGCCGCAATCCGCGCTGGAACTGCAAAAAAAGGCGATGTTTTGGCCGTTGCGCGCGTCGCCGGGATCATGGCAGCAAAGCGGACAAGCGAGCTTATCCCGCTATGTCATCCGGTTGCGCTCAGCAGCGTGAGCATAGATTTTGACGTTACTGCGTCAACAGTTACGGCAACCGTTACAGCCCGGTCAAGCGGACAGACGGGCGTAGAAATGGAAGCATTGACCGCTGTTTCAGCAACGCTCCTCACGCTTTATGACATGGTCAAAGCAGTTGATAAGTCCATGGTCATGTCTGATATCAAACTGCTCACCAAATCGGGCGGCAAATCGGGTGACTGGCACCGCGAACCATGATTGCGCTGGCTGAGGCGCAGGCGCGGCTGATTGCTTTGGCCAAGACCGTTTCAAGCGAAACGGTGCCGCTCATTCAAGCAAACGGACGGTGGCTGGCTGATGATATTACCGCAATGCGGACACAGCCCGCGCGCGATCTTTCGGCAATGGACGGCTATGCCATTATAGCGTCTGAACATCGATCATGGCGGATGGTAGGGGAATCGGCGGCAGGAAAGCCATTCATTGGACAGGTTGGGGATGGTGAAGCAGTCCGTATTTTCACCGGCGCTGCGCTTCCCGTTGGTTGTGATAGCATCATCATTCAAGAGAATATCATACGCGACGGTGATTACATCACTCTTTCAACCAGCGCCCTCCCGGAAACAGGCAAACATGTTCGCGCACGCGGAACCGATTTCTCCATTGGCGAGACGTTGATTACGGCGGGCACCCGGCTTAACCCTGCTAGAATCGCGCTTGCGGCGATGGCTGGGTATGGTAGCTTGCAATTGTGCCGCCCTATCCGGATTGCGATTATTTCATCAGGTAACGAACTTGTTGCTCCAGGAACGCAAACTGATGATGATCATATTCCGGCGACAAATGCTTTAATGATTGCAACGATGCTTGATGGTTATCCAGTCGAAATCAACGATATAGGGATCGTTGCCGATACACTTGACGCCCTTACCAACGCCATCAAAATGACGATGAATGCAGACATCATTGTCACCAGTGGCGGCGCTTCAGTCGGCGATCATGACCTAGTGCACCCTGCGCTCATCGCCGCCGGAGCAACACTTGATTTCTGGAAAGTTGCGATGCGACCCGGTAAGCCTTTTATGGCCGGACAGCTCGGCGAATCGCTGGTGCTTGGGCTTCCCGGCAATCCAGTTTCAGCGTTTGTGACAGCGATTTTGTTTCTTAAACCTGCGATCGCAGCACTTTCAGGGGCTGCTGAAACCTTGCCTCACTCGCTTACAGGAATACTGGGCACAGCAATGCCAAGAGTCGGCTTGCGCACTGATCATATTCGCGCCCAACTGTTGGAAAATCGCCTGTTTCCCGTGGGAGTCGATGATAGCGCAGCGCTCAAGGGGCTTGCAAATGCCAACGCGTTGATCATACGCGAGACAGGGGTACCGTCAGCAAATATTGGTGATTTTGTAAAATTTATTTCAATCACTTGACGAGTCCAGCATTGTTGCCTAAAAGTTCCGCGTTCGTTCCTAATAAAGGACTTTTAAAATGTTAACGCGCAAACAACATGAGCTTGTCTGTTTTATTCACGATCGTCTTGCTGAGACCGGGGTATCACCATCATTTGAAGAAATGAAGGATGCGCTTGATCTCAAATCAAAATCTGGCGTTCATCGCCTGATTTCGGCACTTGAGGAACGCGGCTTTATTCGCCGTCTGCCAAACCGTGCTCGCGCACTTGAGGTAGTTAAAATGCCTGAACGTGGCGGCGACTCGAGGCCCGTTTCAAATAATAAAGTTGTTAATCTCGCACCCCGTGCCAAATCTGCATCGGGGCCTGCCAATGACGTGATTGATATCCCGATGCACGGTCGGATCGCGGCGGGCGTCCCAATTGAAGCAATTGAGGGACAAGCAATGTTATCAGTGCCAGCAGCACTTCTCGGCGCAGGTGAACATTTTGCACTTGAAGTTTCGGGGGACTCCATGGTCGAGGCGGGCATTCTTGACGGTGATTATGCGTTGATCAAGAAAGTTGACTCTGCACGCGAGGGGGAGATTGTCGTCGCGCTGGTTGAGAATCATGAAGCAACCCTCAAATATTTTCGCCACGAGGGTGCGATGGTACGTCTTGATCCTGCCAACCGCGCTTATGAACCACAGCGTTATAATCCGGGGCAAGTACAGGTTCAGGGTAAACTTGCCGGGCTTTTACGGCGATATTGACTGTCACCTGACTGAATGTTTCGTGGCGGCGCAGAGACGCGCCGCCACGGATGGTCATCATGTTGACGAAAAGTACGTTCAACTTTTTGCAGTTCTAACGTAATTGCAAGACCACCTGTTTTTTCCAAGAACAACCGATCAGCCGTAATCCACCGCGCTGTGCAGGTGCGGGGTAGCTTGCGACTGCTTACAATAATATCGACTGAATGGCAGGTTTTGATAAAAGATTGCCATGGTAACAGATAATCACTTCGCGTTGCCGCAATCTGCCAGTCGCGCGTCCCGTCGTTGACCGTGATTACACACAGATCGCGTCCGCATTTGGCTCCTTTGGCAACATCGATATCCTCTAGCGGGGCAAGTGTACCGAAGCGTTCGGCAAGAACATCTCGGATATAATCGCCGCTTTTTGGTCGAAGCAAGTGCATCGTACCGTCGCTGCCTCGTATTGCAAGGTGGCGACCATCGCCTGTAATCAATATGTCAGGCACCGGGACAAGCATCGCCAATAGAGCGCCGGTTGCTATGGGGATTAGCCCAGCCAAACGCACTTTGCTTTTCCAGAGCAGCAGCCAAAACCCACCACCAATGATCAGCGTGATACTGCCGAGCGGCACTTCAGGAACGACGGCAACCGCGCCCGGAGCGGCTGCCACAACACGGGCAAGCCAAAGCAGAAGATCAAGTGAAAGCCCTGTCAGCCACCAAAACGGTGCGCCAAGCCCAACCAGATCAAAGAGCAGCGCCAACGCCTCAAGTGGCATTGTCACAAACGTCGTCAGCGGAATGGCAATAATATTGGCCAGCGCGCCATAAACCCCCGATTTGTGAAAATGAAACAGGGCAATCGGCGCTAGCGCCAATTCGACTGCGATGCCTGTTACCAGCAATGAGAGCACGCCGCGTGCCAATCGCCGACCAAAGTCCTCATCGCGCCGCATTGTCATTGCGTGAACGGAGCGATTTTCGTGCAGTGCAACGATCACTGTAATTGCGGCGAAACTAAGTTGAAAGCTCGGCCCCATCAGTGCTTCGGGCCACAGAAGTAAAATAATGATCGCCCCTGTCGCAACGAGCCGCAGTGTCATCGCCTCGCGTCCTATTGCTATGCCAATGAGGACAAGCACTGCTGCAACACATGACCGGATCGTCGGTACCTCAGCACCTGTCAGTGCAGTATAGCCAATTCCAGCAAGCGCGCCCGTACCCGCTGCAATTAAAGGTAACGGCCAACGCAGCGCCAGCCTTGGACTAAGCGCCAGCAATCTTAGCGTCAGAAAAAGCACTGCCGCAACAACTGCCGTGATATGAAGCCCACTAATTGAGAGCAAATGGGTGAGCCCGCTCGCGCGCATTGCTTCTTCATCTTCGGGTGCGATGCCACCGCGATCTCCCGATGCAAACGCCGCTGCTATACCGCCCGCGCTGCCTTCAATTTGGCTGCGCACATGTGCAGAAAGCCTTGAACGCAGTCCATTACCATCAAGCTGCGGCGGCGAAATTCGAAGCATCGGCCCTATGGCGCTACCACTTGCGCCAAGGCCCATAAACCAAGCCGTACGTGAAAAATCATAGCCCCCCGGAACAGGCGCGCCCGGTGGCGGCACCAATCTCGCGCGCAAACGAATGGTGTCGCCCACGACCAAACCCGCGACCATATCCTCATCTTTGATCGTAACGCGGATCAGCGGCGGCAGTTTGCTAAGCTGCGATGGGGCCATCCACAAGCGCGACTGTAATTTTGCACGCTGATTTTCAATACGCGTCACCTTTGCTTCGAAGGTCGCCACGGTAGGCCGCGAGAGCCGCGGGGCGGCAACATATTCAGCACGCCACCATGCCAGCGCGCAACCAAACGCAATACACAGCCCGCCAACAATCAAAAATGCACCAAGTCGCCGCGCCTTCCCTACCGCAAACCCAACTAAACTTGCTGCACATGCACCGATCATCACCGCAATCCACGCGCGCTGATCCGCAAGAACAAACCAGAGCGAGATGCCGCTTCCCAGAGCAACTGGCAGCCAAAGTGCTATCTGATCACGCTCAGCGTCAAGCCAATCTTCGATTCTCGACGTTATTAATGATGCCACGGTTTGAAGCCTTGCAATCATCATGCTAGGGGCAGCGCTCATTATTACAGTTTGGAGTGTTTTGCGTTGTACGCAAGCGAAGATAATAAACAGGTCGTCACCCGGTTTGCCCCTTCCCCTACCGGCTTCCTCCACATCGGTGGTGCCCGGACGGCAATCTTTAACTGGCTCTATGCCCGTCACACTGGCGGCAAATTCCTGCTGCGGATTGAAGATACAGATATCGCGCGTTCAAGCCAAGAGGCCAAGGACGCCATTATCAGCGGTTTACAGTGGCTTGAGCTCAGTTGGGACGGCCCGGTCGTCTATCAAACTGAAGGTGCCAAACGTCACGCAGAGGTTGCCTACAAATTACTGGAAGCCGGCCATGCCTATCGCTGCTATGCCACATCTGACGAGCTTGAAGTGATGCGCGCTGAACAGCGTGAGAAGAAGCTCCCGCTGCGTTACGATGGCCGCTGGCGTGATCGCGATCCATCCGAAGCCCCGGCAGGCGTACCTCATGTAGTACGCTTTCGTGCACCGCAAACCGGCGCAGTGACAATCCATGACCGCGTTCAAGGCGAAGTCACCGTCAATAATGCCGAACTTGATGATTTTATTCTACTCCGTTCGGATGGCTCCCCGACCTACATGCTCTCGGTCATTGTTGATGATCATGATATGGGGGTTACGCATTTGATCCGCGGTGATGATCATCTGAATAATGCTTTCCGTCAACTTGCGCTGATCCGTGCAATGGGTTGGCCAGAACCAATTTATGCCCATGTTCCCCTAATCCACGGGCCAGACGGAGCGAAGCTTTCTAAGCGCCACGGCGCTCTCGGGGTCGAGGCGTACCGTGATGAGTTTGGCTATTTGCCAGACGCACTGTCCAATTATCTAACGCGGCTGGGTTGGGGCCACGGCGATGATGAGATTTTCAGCCGCGAACAGGCCGTCAAATGGTTTGACGTTGGTCAGGTCGGGCGCGCGCCTGCACGAATGGATTTCAAAAAGCTCGAAAATATCAATGGGCATTATATTCGTGACGCCGATGATGCGCGATTGACCGCCATTGTAGCGCCGATGCTAGAGTCTCAACTCGACCACACTTTAGGTGACAAGGGTCGAGAATTGCTGAATCAAGCAATGCCATTTCTTAAGGTTCGTGCCAAATCGACCCTATCGCTCGCTGAAGCGGCGTTATTCATGTTTGAAACGCGCCCGCTGCCTCTCGACGAAGGCGCAAAAGCTCTGCTAGATAGCAACGGTACGGCGTTGCTTGAGTCTGTTTCGGGCGCGCTTGCGGGTTGTATGGAGTGGGAAGCAACTGCACTTGAGAATGCAGTGCGTCGGGTAGCAGAAGATTCTGGAATTGGCCTTGGTAAGGTTGCGCAGCCGCTGCGCGCGGCGCTTACCGGGCGCATAACTTCGCCAGGAATTTTTGATGTCCTGATATTGCTTGGACGCGATGAATCGTTGGCGCGTATAAATGATGTAATAAGCGTTGCTCGCTAGTCCGAGCTGCTTCAACCGGGAAGGAATATAGATGGGGAACTCAATCGCTACGATCACCGTTGACGGCAAAACCGTCGAATGCCCAATACGCACTGGAAGTGTAGGCCCGGATGTTATCGACATTCGCAAGCTTTATGCACAGACAGGCGCTTTTACATTCGACCCTGGCTTCACATCAACAGCAAGCTGTGACTCAGCACTGACTTACATTGACGGCGATGAAGGCATTCTTTTGCACCGTGGTTACCCGATTGGCCAATTGACCGAACAGTCGAGTTTTATGGAGGTGTCTTACCTTCTTCTCAACGGCGAACTGCCTGACAAAGAAACGCTTGATAAATTCACATATACCATCACGCGCCACACAATGCTGCATGAACAACTCATGCAATTTTATCGTGGGTTCCGTCGTGATGCACATCCAATGGCGATCATGTGCGGCGTTGTTGGCGCGCTTTCAGCCTTCTATCACGATTCGACTGATATTACTGATCCGCACCAAAGGATGGTTGCGTCACACCGCCTGATTGCAAAAATGCCCACCATTGCAGCAGCGGCATATAAATATTCGTTAGGCCAGCCATTCGTCTATCCCAAAAATGACCTGAGTTACGCCGGGAATTTCCTGCGGATGACCTTTGGTGTGCCCGCTGAAGAGTATGTCGTTGATCCGCTCATTGAAAAAGCGATGGATCAGATTTTCATTCTCCACGCCGATCATGAACAAAATGCGTCAACCTCGACTGTCCGTCTAGCAGGATCATCTGGTGCGAATCCATTTGCCTGTATTGCGGCGGGAATTGCTTGTCTATGGGGGCCAGCACATGGTGGCGCAAACGAGGCTGCGCTAAACATGCTCCGTGAAATCGGCACGCCTGAACGGATTCCAGAATATATCGCGCGCGCCAAAAATAAGGATGATCCATTTCGCCTCATGGGCTTTGGTCACCGCGTGTATAAAAATTATGATCCGCGCGCGACAGTGATGCAGAAAACGGCGGCAGAAGTGCTTGACAAGCTTGGCCGTAGCGATCCAATTTTTGAAGTTGCGCGTCAATTGGAACACATGGCGCTTAATGACCAATACTTCATTGATAAGAAGTTATTCCCGAATGTTGATTTCTATTCGGGCGTGATTCTTTCAGCGATTGGATTTCCGACGACAATGTTTACTGTCCTATTTGCGCTCGCCCGGACAGTAGGTTGGGTCGCACAGTGGAATGAGATGATTTCTGACCCAGAACA
>JAYUIX010000017.1:0-3257 GCA_043765635.1 Sphingomonadales bacterium | reverse complement strand
CCACGCCAAGCATGGTCGCGCGCAAATTTGCTCTGACATGACGCCGTCCGGCCTCAAGCTGATCAAGGCGGCTGTTGCCAGGCGTTATGATCCACACTGCCGCCGGGATTGATCCGTAAATATCCTGCATCATGTCAATCCCAGTTTGGAACGACGAACTTGTTGGATCGCCAAGCGCTTTATGGTTCAGTTGCCCGGCGAGTTTGAGCGCCTCCATCAGCGGCCCCGTCAGCGATATGCCATCGGGATTGGCATCAACCTGGTCATGACCAATCCGCATCAGGTGGACGCTTTCCATATTGGTGCGCGGGGTCATCTGTTCGGTCTTGATCCCAGCCATGGTGATCGCGCGGATTGCCGCAATTTGCCTTGGATCTATGGTATATGTTCCATCGGATATCTGCCGTGCGATGCTGTCGGGCACGGGGCGTGTGAGATCATAAACTTCGCGCGTTGTGCGCCGTCTGGTGATCGCGGCGAACAATGGGTCGCGCGGCGTTGCAGCGTCGGGGATAAAGCGCAGGCGCGCAACCGGCTTTGTGTCAAGACGCGGCTGCGGTTCGCCACCGGGAAACGGCATGATTTCCATACGAACACCGCGCTGTGCAGCCGTGATCCGCGCAAGTTCAAGGAAAGCGCCAAAACCTATGATGATCTGACGGTCAAACGGATCGGTTTCGGGCAACCGCCGATCAAGATCACAACTGATCAGCGCGCCGTCGCTGCCCTCAAGTCTGATCAGCCACGGCTGTCGATTGTGCGGATTGGGTGCAAGGATTGCATGGCGAAACGCATCAAGCCGAACATCTGCGGGCCGTGTGTCATCAAGCGCCCAAGGGTTTGCCGCTGTGCGCGGCAGCCGTGTCACCCGCCAAAGCCCCGCGCCGCCAGCCAACGCCAGCGTTGTCGCGCCTGCACCTATAATCAATCTTCTGCGCGAAACAGCCATGCAAACCTCCGATTAGATATCTAACTATATAGTTTGATATCTAATCAAAATCACTTGGTCAATTGCGAATGTTATTGGCAAGCGTGGTGGGCGCGGCAGGGATTGAACCTGCGACCCCACCCGTGTGAAGGGTGTGCTCTACCACTGAGCTACGCGCCCACGCTTGTTTACGTCATCCCGGCCCTTCGACTGCCTTGCAGGCGCTCAGGATAAACTCAAGCCTATGGCTTGAGGCCGGGATCGCTATGATTGGTATTCAAGGCCAAAACGCCCCCGGCCTCCGCCGGGGTGACGCTCTTATCAGTTCACAGCATCCTTGAGGCTTTTGCCGGCCTTGAACTTAGGTTGTGACGAGGCCTTGATTTTCATTGGCTCGCCCGTGCGAGGGTTGCGCCCGGTTGACGCTTTGCGTTTGGTCACGGCAAATGTGCCAAAGCCAACCAGACGGACTTCATCGCCTTTTTTGAGTGTGTTGGTAATCGTTTCGAAAATGGCCTCGATCACCTTGCTTGATTCAGCTTTGGTAACGCCGGCAACTTCGGCCACCGCCCCGATTAAATCCTGCTTGTTCATTTCAAAACCCCCCGTCCAAATGATCAATATTGATTCGTTTTTCCAAGCGCAATTTATAACGGCAAACCTGGGGCTTGTGTCAAAGCATTTTCACAAATTTGAAAACATAAGCCATTGTTTTCCACTGTTTTCTTCATCAAAGTCAGTGGCGCACCGCTTCTGATGCCCCGCTTCCGGCGTGTGGCGGCTGTGCGGCAAGCTCGTCAGCCTCAGTCCAGTCAATCGCGACAAGCGGTTCGGCAAGCGCAATCGCCAGCACTTCATCAACATGTTTCACGGGAATAATCGCCAGCCCGTCACGGATGTTGGCCGGAATTTCGGCCAGATCCTTTTCATTTTCGGCTGGAATAATCACTGTCTTGATCCCGCCGCGAAGGGCCGCGAGCAGTTTTTCCTTGAGGCCGCCAATCGGTAGAACGCGGCCACGCAGCGTCACTTCGCCCGTCATCGCGACATCATGGCGCACCGCAACCCCGGTGAGCGTTGAAATCATCGCGGTCACCATGCCAATGCCCGCCGACGGGCCGTCCTTGGGCACCGCACCTTCGGGCAGATGGATATGGATATCCTTGCGCGCGAACAGGCTTGGCTTGATTCCGTAGGATGGGCTGCGCGCCTTTACAAACGACAGCGCGGCCTGGATCGACTCAGTCATCACTTCGCCAAGCTTGCCCGTGGTGCGGACGCCGCCCTTGCCGGGTACGGTGACTGCTTCAATCGTCAGCAATTCGCCGCCCACTTCAGTCCAGGCAAGGCCCGTAACCGCGCCAATCTGGCTTTCATCCTCACCAAGCCCGTGACGATATTTAAGCACGCCTGAAAATTCACCGATATTCTCGGGCGTAATTTCCACTGATTTGACCTTGCCCTCAAGGATCTGGCGCAGCGCCTTGCGCGCGAGCTTGGCAATCTCGCGCTCAAGCGTGCGGACGCCCGCCTCACGTGTGTAGCCCTGGATCAACGCGCGCAGACCTGCATCAGTGAGGACGAATTCACCCTTTTTAAGCCCGTGTGCCTCAATCTGCTTTTCGATCAGGTGAAGCTTGGCAATCTCGACCTTTTCATCCTCAGTATAGCCTTCAAGCCTGATGATCTCCATCCGGTCAAGCAGCGGCTGCGGCAGATTGAGCGTGTTCGCGGTCGTCACGAACATCACGTCGGACAGGTCGATATCAATCTCAAGATAATGATCCTGAAACTTGTTATTCTGTTCTGGATCAAGCACCTCAAGCAAAGCAGAGGCGGGATCGCCCCGGAAATCGGCACCAAGCTTGTCAATCTCATCAAGCAGGAACAGCGGGTTTGACGTCCCTGCCTTCTTGAGGTTCGATACGATCTTGCCCGGCAGCGATCCGATATACGTCCGCCGGTGGCCGCGAATTTCAGCCTCGTCACGCACGCCGCCAAGCGATTGACGAACAAATTCGCGCCCCGTCGCCTTGGCAATTGAGCGGCCAAGCGAGGTTTTCCCCACACCCGGCGGGCCAACCAGACACAATATCGGGCCTTTCAATTTGTTGGTGCGCGCCTGAACCGCGAGATATTCGATAATCCGGTCTTTGACCTTTTCAAGCGCATAATGATCATTATCGAGCACGGCTTGCGCCGCGACGAGATCTTTTTTGAGCTTCGACTTTTTGCCCCAGGGCAGGCCCAGCAGCACATCGAGATAGTTGCGCGTCACAGTCGATTCGGCTGACATCGGCTGCATCGTCTTGAGCTTCTTGAGTTCTGA
>JAYUIX010000016.1:0-3274 GCA_043765635.1 Sphingomonadales bacterium | reverse complement strand
GTTGATGTTGGGACTGGCACCGGTCGGATGCTCGCGCTGTTCGCGAGCGGGGCAACCCATGCCACGGGCATTGACCGCAGCCCCGAAATGCTCCGCCTTGCGCGCGCCAAACTCAATGGTGCGGCGATTGAGCTGCGCCAAGGCGATATCGGCGCGCTCCCACTTGAGGCCGCAAGTGCGGATACGATCATCCTCCATCAGGTGCTCCATTATCTCCCAGCGCCTGAGGCCGCGATTGCCGAGCTTGCGCGTATCCTAGCGCCGGGTGGTCGCGTGCTGATCGTTGATTTCGCCAGCCATGATCTTGAGGAATTGCGCGACCGCGATGCCCATGCCCGGCTTGGTTTTTCCGATGAACAGATGCGCGGCTGGTTCGCCGCCGCTGGGCTGGATTACACAGCCGTCGAAAGCCTTGCGGGGCATACGCTGACCGTCAAAATCTGGTGCGGGGCAAAGCCCGTTGCCGCCGCCGCACTTCCGTATTTGAAAGTAGTTTCTGCATGACGCCTCCACCACCTCCACTGACGCTATCCCAATTTGACGAGGCGCGCCGGGCGCTGTCTTCCCCGCTGTTCGCTGATCTCGCGGGCGATGTGGACGTGAGCTTTGAATTCTTTCCCCCCAAATCTGAGAAAATGGAAGAGCAGCTTTGGACGACAATGCAAACGCTTGAGCCGTTCGCGCCGCGCTTTGTTTCAGTGACTTACGGCGCAGGCGGTTCAACGCGTGAACGGACACATAATACAGTTGCGCGAATTGCCAAGGAAACCGCGATTCCAGCTGCCGCGCATTTGACTTGCGTTGAGGCGAGCAAAGGCGAAATTGCCGACGTCGCGGGTGCTTATTGGGAGGCTGGCGTGCGGCATATTGTGGCCCTGCGCGGCGATCCACCGACTGCGGGCGGCATATTCACGCCACACCCTGATGGTTATGCAGGCGCGGCTGAACTCGTCGAAGGATTGCGCAAGCTCCACCCGTTTGAAATTTCGGTGAGCGCATATCCCGAAACGCACCCGGAAGCCGCGTCAGCGCAGTCCGATCTCGATAATTTGAAGCGTAAACTTGATGCGGGCGCGAGCCGGGCGATTTCGCAATTCTTCTTTGAGCCTGACACGTTTTTCCGCTTCCGCGACGCGGTGGCAGCGGCGGGGATTTCGGCGGAAATTACACCGGGCATCATGCCAGTAACCAATTTCGCCAGCGTCGTCCGCATCTCCAAAATGTGCGGTACGGCGGTGCCGCCGTGGCTTGGGCGTTTGTTCGATGGGCTTGATGATCATCCCGCCGCGCGTCAGCTTGTTGCCGCGACAGTTTCGGCTGAAATGTGCCGCAGGCTTTACGCGGGCGGGGTGCGCCATTTCCATTTTTACACGCTTAACCGCGCTGAATTGTCGTTCGCGATCTGCCATTTGCTTGGGCTTCGCGGCAATATCGCAGAGCAGGAGAAAGCCGCATGAGTGCGCGCGCAAAACTGATCGCCGCTGCTGCCGAGCGCATCCTGCTCACAGACGGCGCGTTCGGCACTGAGATCCAGAATTACAAGCTTGATGAGGCGGCTTATGCTGGCGACCTTGGCCTGACACATGATCAAAAGGGCAATAACGATATCTTGGTGCTGACCAAGCCGTCCGTCCCCGATGAGATCACCCGCGCTTATCTCGCGGCGGGATCGGATATTGTTTCGACCAATACCTTTAGTGCAAACCGGATCAGCCAAGCCGATTATGGTGCCGAACATTTGGTGCGTGAAATTAATGTTGTTTCGGGTCAAATCGCGCGCAAGGCGGCTGATGAGGCGCAGGCCGCCGATGGCCGTCCGCGCTTTGTGGCAGGGGCAATTGGCCCGACGAACAAGACGCTTTCGCTGTCGCCAGACGTAAATGATCCGGGCTTTCGCGAGATTGATTTTGATTATTTGAAAGACGTTTACCGCGAACAGGTTGACGCGCTGATTGAGGGCGGGGTTGATTTCATCCTGATCGAAACAATTTTCGATACGCTTAATGCCAAGGCGGGCGTGATGGCCGTTGTCGAAGCGGCGGAGGCAGCAGGCCGCGATATTCCGATGATGATTTCGATGACGATTACCGATCTTTCGGGGCGCAACTTGTCGGGCCATACCGTCGAGGCCTTCTGGCACGCCGTCCGCCATGCCAAGCCGCTGACGATTGGGCTGAACTGTTCATTCGGCGCGCAGCAGCTCCGCCCCCATGTCCGCGTGCTGGCCGATATCGCTGATACGCTGATCATGATTTATCCCAATGCGGGGCTGCCCAATGATCTAGGCGAATATGATGAATTGCCTGATCAAACAGCAGGCTTCGTCAGCGAATGGGCGGTTGACGGTCAAGTCAATATCCTTGGCGGATGCTGCGGATCAACGCCTGCGCATATCGCCGCGATGGCAGAGGCGGTGAAGGGGTTAGCGCCGCGCGCGCTGCCAGCGCCGCCAGTCGTCACCCGACTTGCGGGGCTTGAACCGATGGTGCTCGCAGCGTGAGCAACACCCTCAAATCCGCAACATTCGTCAACATCGGCGAACGTACCAACGTCACTGGCTCCGCCGCATTCAAGAAGCTGATCATGGCGGACGACTATGCCAAGGCGGTTGAAGTCGCGCGGCAGCAGGTTGAAAACGGCGCGCAGATTATCGACATCAACATGGATGAAGGCCTGCTCGACGCGCACTATGCGATGACGACCTTCCTCAAGCTGATCTCCGCCGAACCGGATATCGCGCGCGTGCCGTTCATGATCGACAGCTCGAAATGGTCAGTCATTGAGGCTGGCCTCAAATGCGTTTCGGGCAAACCAATCGTTAATTCGATTAGCATGAAAGAAGGCGAAGCACAGTTTCTTGAGCAAGCGCGCAAGTGCATGAATTACGGCGCGGCTGTGGTCGTGATGGCGTTTGATGAGGTTGGCCAGGCCGACACCGAAGTCCGCAAGGTCGAGATTTGCGAACGCGCCTATAAGTTGCTGATTGGCATCGGTTTTCCGCCTGAAGACATCATCTTTGATGCCAACGTATTTGCAGTGGCAACGGGAATTGAAGAGCATAATAATTACGCGGTTGATTTCATCGAGGCGGTCAAGGAAATCCGCATCCGCTGCCCGCATGTCCATTTTTCGGGCGGACTATCAAACCTGAGTTTCTCATTCCGTGGCAATGAATCCGTCCGCCGCGCGATGCACAGTGTGTTCCTATATCATGCAATCCCGGCTGGCCTTGATATGGCGATCGTCAACGCGGGCCAGCTTGATATTTACGATG
>JAYUIX010000015.1:0-9983 GCA_043765635.1 Sphingomonadales bacterium | reverse complement strand
CGCCCATCATTGCGTCGATCAATTTCCAGCTTTCATTGGGTTTCAACTGGAGCAGCGCCTCATCAACCGCTGCAAACGCGATTTCGGCTGATTTGGCGGGTTTGCCGCCCGGCTCAGTGACGGCAACGTCAATGCTTGCGGTTTCGCGGACGGCATATTTTTGCTTGTCAGCCTTGACGGTGACACCCAATTGATGCGCCTCCCAACCGACCTTCACCTTGGCAATGCCGAGGCGGTAGCTTGGCTTGGCGAGATCAACGAGCGCGGTCGGGGCCGCCCCTTCGCGGCTGAAAAAGGGCAACCCCCAATCGCGCGCGATATTGGCGAGCCACAGCTTAAACCCACCAATGCGCCCGCGCACCGCGAGTACGCTCACGTAAACGTCAGGCGCATAAGCGCCGGGCATTGGCACCTCAATCACCGGGTCTTTGCCCGAAAGTTCAGTGACAAAGCTTGAAAGCACGCCTTCGCGTTCGACGGTGACGAGCGCGGTTGCGGCGCGGAACGGCATCCGTACTTGGAACTTTGCCGTCTCGCCCGCCTTGTAGCTTTTGGCTTCGGGGATGATGTCCATCCGGTCGCCATTGTCGCCGCCGAACCACCATTCATCCTCGCCCGCGAGCCAGACCGAACGCACCGACCGCGCGACATTGCCGTCGCTGTCGGTGGTGGTTGCCACCACAATCACTTCGCCCGAAATACCCGGCGAGAGCGCGCACGATGCCAGCCCTTGCTTGTCAGTCGTCGTGCTGCAATCAGCGTCAAGCCAGGTTGTCCGCGCCTGATTGTCATAGGCGTAAAAGCCGCCGATCAACCGCCGCCGCGCGGTGAGTATCTCGCGACTATAGATCGCGACTTTGATCGGACGCCCGCCAACCGCTTTGCCTTCGGGCGTGATCACCGCGAACTTCAAACGTAAGTCATCGTCGCGCATCAGCCAGCCGTCAGTCTTTACCCCGAGCATGACACCCGATGACAGCAGCCTTATCCGCTGCGATGCCGTCAGCGTTTCGCCGTTGGCGTCCTCATAATCCATCTCGACTGTCATCGCCGTCGCGGCGTCAACCTCTTGCGCGATGTCGATGCTCGTCCGCGCGGTGCCATCGCCGCCAAGCGTAATCGGCAGCGTTTGCGAGAGGGGCAGCGGAACCGCGTCTTCCTCACCCTCGCCGTTCAAGGGCATAACGCCCTCAATCACCGCGCGGCCGCCAAATGTCCAATCCTCCCAGCCTTCGGGGCTGCTGCTGTCGCTGGCAAACGCAGTGCGGATGCTAACGGGAAGCCCCGGTGCGCCGCCGCCCGAAAGGAAGCCGACGAACAGATCAAGCGGCACGCTCTTGGGCCGGACGAGCGCGGTTTTCGGGCCTGAGACGCTCGCGCGCATGGTCGGCAGGCGGAATTCATCGACGCGGAAATTTTGCTGGCTGTAATAGGTCTTGTCGCCGACAATGACTGACAGTCCGTAATCGCCCTGCGGCGCGCCTTGCGGGGCGCTCCATGCGCTTTCGCCGATCCCGTCTTTGCCGATGGAGAGCGGCAGATCAAATTCAGTGCCCGAACCACTGTGCGACAGCCGCAGTGTGCCCTTGAGTTCGCCCGCGAGCGCAAAGCCAGTGGCTACGGGTTTGCGCAGGATATGCTTCATGTTGATGCTCTCGCCCGCCTTGATCAGCGTGCGGTCAAAAATCGTATGAATGATGTCGTCTTGGGCTGAATAGCCGTAGTTCAGGTCAAAATCATAGGGACGGATGCCTTCGCTCCACGCGGTCAGCGTGAAGCTGAAATCACCCGATTTGCGTGCTGAAATCATCAGCGGGTGCGCCGTATCAGTGGTGCAGTCGCCGTAGGTTTCAGGCGCGGGCAATCCGCCCTTGATCAGGAAGCGCCCTTGGCCGTCGCTCGTCCCGCGCACGAGCAAAGTGCCCGTGCAGCTATCAGTGATGCGCACGTCAGCGCCGCTGATGCTCTTGCCGCTGTCAAGTGCTGTCACCCACGCGAGTGAACCCTCGCGACCCCATTTGAAATGCACCGCCATGTTGGTGACAAGCGCACCCGCCGCGACATAGCGCGGCACATCGCGGCCAAGCAGCGCACGGCCAAGCTTAGGGCTGGCCAGCTCAACCACGTAAAAGCCGGGGTTCTTGAGCGGGATGCCGACAACTTCAAAATCCTTACCCTTGCCGGGAAGGCCAAGCGACATTGCCTCACCCTTGCCTTCAAGCAACGCCTTGGTGCCAGTGTAATTGACCTCGACCTCTTCCTTGCCCCGTTTTTCGGTGCGGACGTCGCGGTTATCGGCAGTGTTCAGATCACGCAGCCACTGGGCAATCTGCCCGTCCGAAGCATCAACGCGGAGCATTTCGCCGCTGACCTTGTCAACGCGGCGGGCCAACGTTGGCTCAACCGCGCGGACAGTGACGGGCAGGACACCGCCTGCCTTGGCTTCGACAATCCCGAAATTTGCCGCGAATTTGACCAAGGGCGGCGCTTCATCAACGCGCACCTCAAGCGGGAAACGTTCGGCATTGGCGAGGATACGCCCGCTTTCATCCTTGACGCTTGGCGGCAGGATCAGCGTTGCTTTGCTCGCAGGCGGCAGGGGTGCCGCAAATTCGACATCGCTCACCATCGCCTTGCCTTTTTCGGATGGTTTGGGCGCAACCACCGTGCCATCGGCGAATTTGAGCCGCACCGCGCTCGCCACGTCCGCCGCAATCGGCGCGGTAAAACGGACATAGGCTGGCTCGACCGGATTGCACCCGGCCTGCGGGTTGGTGCGGCTGCATTCAAAGCGCGCGGTGAAGGGTTTGCGCACGGTGAAATCAAAGCGCTGATCGCGGCCAGCCTTGCGACCGGCGGCATCGGTGATGCTGCTCGCCCAGACCAGCGCCATATCCTTGCCCGGCGGCAGCGGACGGCGGCATTTGACTGCGATGACTTGTTTGAAAGCCGCAGGCGATGCGCCCTTGGCCTGGGGCAGGCCAGCGGTCTCAAGGAAATTGCGCAATGGCCAGTTATCATCACCCAGATCGGCAATCAGCTTCGCCGCGACATCCTCACCAAGCACATCAAGCGCGATCTTTTCGCCAATTCCGTCAACCGCGCAGTAGCCAGAGCTGGCAACTGATTGCCGTGCGGCCGGCGTATTGGTCGCGACGAGGAATGCCTGATCTTCTTCGATGTCACCGTCATAGCTGCCGGGAAGCACCGCGCGCGCGGACGGCCCGCCAGTATCAATGGTGAACGCGCGCTGACCCGTAACGCCCACGCCGCGCGCGCTTTTGAGGTCATCACGCAGCTTGACAGCACAAGTCACCCCGCCGGGAAGCGCGCTGGCAAATTCATGGACAAAAGTCTGCGGATCAACCCAGCGTCCGGTGCCGCCAACCGGGCATGTAACCCCAACCGGAGGCGTGGCGCGGGGATCACCCAGCGGCACCATGCTTTCCGAGAAGCGCAGCGTGAAACGGTCAATCACGCCCGCATTGCCGCCAGCGGTTCCGGGAACGGCGAGCGTAACTTGAGGAGCCGCGTCGCTGAAAGCGATGATCGGTGTGGCGATGAGGCCAAGGCCGGTGAGTAGGGCTACTAGTTTCAAATTCATCGTTCGTCCCTATTCGTCTCTCCCGCCCTTCGACTGCCTGCAAGGCAGGCGCTCAGGATAAACTTCAGCCACAGGCTGAAGGCGGGAGTCCATAAACTCTCAAAGCCTGTGATTATGGATTCCCGCCTTCGCGGGAATGACACTCACGGGAGTGACGGTTCATCTTTAATCCAACATATTCCTGTTCTAAGGCCAATCCACACTTCACACAAACAAGGAAACATAATGGCGCAGGGTTGGACGATCGGAATTTTGGGTGGCTCGGGCCTGTACGCGATTGATGCGCTTGAGGATGCGCAGTGGATTGACATACAAAGTCCGTGGGGCAAGCCTTCCGACGCAGTGTTCAAAGGGCGGATTGGTGCGATCAATTTCGTGTTCCTGCCGCGACATGGGCGGGGGCATGTGATTTCACCAACTGATGTGAATGCGCGCGCGAACATTGATGTGCTCAAACGCGCGGGCTGCACTGATGTGATCGCGATTTCAGCGGTCGGTTCGCTCAAGGAAGAATTGCCGCCGGGCAAATTCGTTGTCGTTGACCAGTTTATTGACCGGACGTTTGCACGCGAAAAAAGCTTCTTTGGCACAGGCTTGGTCGGCCATGTGTCAGTCGCTGATCCAGTGTGCCCGCGCCTGTCGGGCTTGGTCGCGCAGGCCGCGCGCGCGGCGGGGGCCGATGTAAGCGAGGGCGGGATATATCTGGCGATGGAAGGGCCGCAATTCTCAACCCGCGCTGAATCGATGCTGTACCGAAGCTGGGGGTGTGATGTGATTGGGATGACGGCGATGCCCGAGGCAAAGCTCGCGCGTGAGGCGGAGCTGCCCTATGCTCTCGTCGGGATGGTGACTGACTATGATTGCTGGCGCGCCGAAACCGCACATGTTGAGGTGAGTTCAGTCATTGCCCAGCTTGGCGCGAATGCTGATCAGGGCCGTGCACTGGTTGAGCGGCTGGCGGCGATTTTGCCAGCGGAACGCGCGGTCAGCCCGATTGATACCGTGCTTGATTATGCATTGATTACTGATCCGGCGAAGCGCGATCCGGCCTTGCTTGCAAAGCTTGACGCGGTGTGCGGTCGGATATTTTAGCGGCAGGTATCTTGCCACCACTGTTTTAGCTCGCTAAGACACTCAAAAGAGTGATAGCGAGTGAGGCAAGCAAGCAATGGGTTCGCGTTTTATTGGTTGGATCAAGCGTCACCCCATCTGGTCTGCGATCATCGTCCTGCTCATTTTGGGGGTTGGCTACGGCGTTTTCAAACCGACGCCGCCCACTTACGAATATGTGCCTGAACAAGTTGACGTCGGCGAAGTGACGCGCAAGGTTACTGCCAGTGGAAAGCTGCGCGCGCTCAACACGATCAAAGTGGGTGCTGAAGTTTCGGGTCAAATCACGCGCGTTTATGTTGATTTCAACACGCCGGTAACCGCCGGACAAGTGCTTGCCGAGATTGACCCTACCCGGCTGCGCGCGCGGGTTCAGCAGGCGCAGGCACAGGTCGCGCTCGCCCAAGCCACACTTGCTCAAGCCGAGGCAGCGGTTGCGCGGAGCCAGACTGACCTCGCAATCCAGGGCCGTGAGTTTGGGCGGCGCAGTGATCTTGAGAAAACGGGCTTTGTGTCCAAATCCGGGCTTGATACCGCGAGCAGCGCGCTGGCTTCGGCCCGGGCTGGTGCGCGTACTGCCACGGCTCAAGTCGCGAGCGCGCGCGCGCAAATTTCGCAGAGCATGGCCGAACTTTCGTCAGCCCAGCTTGACCTGCGCCGGACAGTGATCATCGCGCCTGCCAGCGGGGTGGTGATCAACAAACTGGTTGAGCCGGGCACTACGGTTGCCGCCAATTTCCAAACGCCCAACCTGTTTGAAATCGCGGCCGACACGACGCGGATGCAGGTCGAGGCGTCAGTTGATGAGGCTGACATCGGCCAGATTGTCGAGGGGCAGAATGTCCGCTTCACCGTTGACGCTTACCCAGAGGAAACTTTCGCCGCGCGCGTTGATCAAATTCGCAAGGCGGCCAACGAGAACCAGAACGTCGTGAGCTATCTCGTCATCCTGGGCGTTGACAACAGCAGCGGGCGGCTGCTCCCCGGCATGACCGCGAACGTCGAGATTATCACTGGCCAGAAACAACGCGTCACGCGTGTGCCGACGGCGGCACTGCGTTTCCGTCCGCGCGAGGCCGACCGTGACGAGGCCGGGAAGGACGCTGCAAAATCGGACAAGGATGATGCGCCGACGCTTTATCTGGCGTCGCAAGATCCGCTCAAGCCAAAGCGGCGGATCGTCAGCATCGGGCTTCAGGGCGAGGATTATACCGAAATCGTCAAGGGTGTGGCGGCCAAAGACAAGGTTATCGTCCGCAGCAAATCACTCAAGAAAAAGACGGTTGACGAAGACAGCGCTGATGAAAAACCCGATGAGTGATACCCCGCCGCTGGTCGAGACGCAGGGGCTGGTGAAGGATTATTTCATTGGCGGCGAAGTTCTCCACGCGGTCAACGGCGTTTCGCTCCGCATCGCGCGCGGCGAATTCGTCGCGATCATGGGCACGAGCGGTTCGGGCAAATCAACCTTCATGAACCTTGTCGGCTGTCTTGATGTGCCGAGTGCGGGCACGCTCAAGCTTGACGGCGCTGATACGCGAACGCTGGACAGCAATGCGCTGGCTGACATTCGCAACCGCAAGATCGGTTTCGTGTTTCAGCAGTTCAACTTGCTCAACCGCACAACCGCGCTTGATAATGTCGCAGTGCCCCTGATTTATGCCGGGCTTGGTGCGCGTGAACGGCGGGAGCGGGCACGCGAAACGCTCACCGCGATGGGGCTTGAGAACCGGCTTGACCATACACCTGCCAAGCTTTCGGGCGGGCAGCAGCAGCGCGTTGCAATTGCCCGCGCGCTCGTTACCAAGCCGCTGATGCTGCTCGCCGATGAACCGACCGGCGCACTTGATACGCAGACGTCCGAAGACATCATGGGCATTTTCCAGACGCTAAATCAACAGGGGATCACGGTTATCCTCGTCACGCATGAGGCCGACATTGCCGAATATGCCGAGCGGCGGATTGTCTTTCGTGACGGCAAGGTCGTTGAAGACGCAGCCGTGACCAAGCGGCGGGCGGCGGCATGAACGCGCGTGGGTTCACAAGCTGGATCGCGGCGTGGGCGGTCAACATCCCGATCGCGTTTACGGCACTGCGCACCAATTTGATGCGGTCAATCCTGACAACCATCGGGATTATGATCGGCGTGCTTTCAGTGATCCTAGCCGTGGCGGTGGGTGAGGGCACCAAGGTTTCAGTGCTCGATTCGATCAATGCGCTTGGATCAAACATGGCGATCATTTTTCCGCAGCCGGAAAATAACGGCACTCGCCGTGTGGTTGATCGTGGCCGCCTGACCGAGCGTGACGCGCGCGCGATCCAGCGTTTGATACCCGGCGTTGCCGGCATTGCGCCGCAACTGCGCAGCACGATCCAGATGGTGATTGCGGGGCGCAACGCGACGACGACGGCGGTGGGCATCACCCCCGATTACGGCAAGGTGACCAATGTTGATGCCGAAACCGGGCGCTTCATCAGTGACGCTGACGTGCGCACGGCGGCGCGCGTGATCGTGCTTGGGACAAGTGTTGCCAATAAATTGTTCGGCAGTTTTGAACCCGTCGGGCAGACGATCCGCGTCAACAAAGTGCCGTTCACCGTGATCGGAGTGCTTGAAAGCAAGGGCAGCAATTTCGGCAATGACAATGATGATCTCGCGGTCATCCCGATCAGCACCGCGCGCCAGCGTTTCGCCTCGACCACAGTGCAAGGGCCCGATGACCTTCATGTCTTGTTCGTCGGGTTTGAAGACGGGATAAGCCTGCCCGACGCAAAGAAGGCGATGAAGCGTCTGCTGCGTCAGCGCAACCGCGTTGGCGAGGGCGAAATCAATCCCTTCACGATCAACACCACTGAAGAGTTCATGAAGGAATCAAGCCAGATCACTGGCGTGATCCAGACGTTGCTCGTCGCGATTGCCTCGATCTCGTTGCTCGTCGGCGGGATCGGGATCATGAACATCATGCTAGTCAGCGTGACTGAACGGACGCGTGAGATTGGCCTGCGGATGGCGCTTGGCGCGAAACGGGCTGACATTCGCAACCAGTTCCTGGTTGAGGCGGCGGTGCTGTGTGTGATTGGCGGCGCGATGGGGCTAATCCTCGCAATGGGTGCCGCAGAGGCATTCAAGCGGCTGGCCGATTTCCCCGCACCCATCGGCGTTGGCATCTCGATCTTCGCGATCCTGTTTTCGGCGTTCATCGGAATCCTCTTCGGCGGCTATCCCGCGATCCGTGCGTCGCGGCTCTCGCCGATTGATGCACTGCGGAGTGAGTAGGACGGGCTCGTAAATGCCAAGTGTCGCGCGCCTCCTGATCGTCTGGCATTCAGCCACCGGGGGTAGCGAGGCAATGGCGCAGGCCGCCGTCAGTGGAGCGGGTGGAGCCGTAACCGTAACGTGCAAGCGCGCAGGCGAAGCTGGTGCCGCTGATTTACTCGCGGCGGACAGCTATATTTTCATTTGTCCAGAGAATCTGGCGAGCATGGCGGGCGTGATGAAGGACTTCTTTGACCGGACTTATTATCCTGCGCTTGGCAAAATCGAAGGCCGTCCCTACGCGCTGATGATCTGCGCTGGCTCAGACGGCGAAGGCACCGCACGCCAGATTGCCCGGATCGCCACCGGCTGGCGGCTGCGCGCGGTAGCCGAACCGCTGATCATCTGCACCCATGCCCAGACCCCCGAAGCGATCCTTGCGCTCAAGGTGATTGCCGAGGCTGACCTTGCCAAGTGCCGCGATCTCGGGGGCGCAATGGCGCAGGGGCTGGCGATGGGGATTTTTTAGGCCAGCCGCCTGAACCAAGCACGGCCCAATAATCTTCTTTCTTCTTAGCGCCTTAGCGTCTTCGTGCGAAATAAATCCTCGGCCAGCAACGCGCAGCGACTGTCGAATTGGTTCACGCCAAGTCGCAAAGCCGCCAAGAAGAAAAAGGTAGTCGGGACGTGGCCGTTCTGGCTGCCACTCAATTTTTTTAGGCCAGCCCCGTCACAAATACCCCTTATGAATAGCGAAGTAATAAGCGCTACATCATCATGCGCAATCAAATATTTCCCGTCGCCCCGGCGGAGGCCGGGGCCGTTTTGATGGTGCGCGTAACCTGAAAGCGATCCCGGCCTGCGCCGGGATGACGGAGGTTAGGCCGCCCGCGCCAACACTCGCCCGCTCTCAGTCAAACGGTAAAGGCTGATCGGGGGATAATCGTCGATCAGTGCGCGGGTGATCAGATCATGGGCGGCGAGCGTGCGCAGCCCTTGTGAGAGCGCGCGGGGGCTGGCGACCGCAAGCACGCGTGACACATCATTGAACCGCGCAAATCCCGCATTAAGCGTGTGAATGATCGGCAGCCCCCAGCGCGTCAGTGTCCCCGGAATCAAGCCGATCTGCGCCTGAGCGGACAATTGCCGCGCGGCGATTTCGGCGATCCGTGCGCCCTCATCGCCCAAGATATATTCGGGGCGCAGCGGATGGCCGTGCCCCGGATTGCGCATCACCCAGCCAAGCGTCAGCGCGGCTTCAAGCGTTCGGCTAAGCGTATCGCGCGGCAACGACAGGCGGTTAACCATTTCAACAAAGCGCGCGCCGTTATGCGCAGCAATATCAGCAAGCACCGCCGTCATCCAGCGCTGCTTGCCAAGCGCGATCAGATCATCAAGCAGGGCGGTTGACAGCATTTTATATCAACTATACAAACCAGACCATAAATTCAAGAGGAGGCGACAAATGGCGCTTAATTATGTTCCCGAAGTAACCGCCTCAATGGGCGTGACCAACCTCGACACATCAATCGACTGGTATCAATCGGTGCTTGGCTTCACGTTGCTGTACCGCGCCGATGAGATTGGCTGGTGTGAACTGTCAACCGCCGTTCCCGGCGTCAGTGTCGGGCTGAGCCAGAATGAAAGCGTGACCCAGGGCGGCGGCGCGACCAATGTGTGGGGTGTGGCGGATATCCTTGCCGCCAAAGCCCATCTTGACGCGCACGGCGTGCGGCAGGACGGCGACATTCAGCATATTCCGGGCCTTGTAAAACTGCTCACTTTCTATGATCCTGATGGCAACGCGATGATGCTTTCGGAGAATTTGGCGCAAGGGGCGGATCAGTTTAATGTCATCACGCTCTAGGGTCAGGACCTATTAAATGCACGTTCGTGACGATGTCAGATTTGGTTCGTGGCTAGGCGCGAGTGCGGCAGATAGCGGGGCTATCTGCCAATCGAGCACAAGCGAGCGCTTGCGCAAGCGCAGCTTGGGGGACGCCACGAGCCAAA
>JAYUIX010000014.1:0-9999 GCA_043765635.1 Sphingomonadales bacterium | reverse complement strand
TTGCTTCCATTGCTGGAACTTTCGACTTCGCTTTTTGCGGGTCGCGGCCCTTGCGGACTAACTGGTTAATCGTTGGCATGAAGCCTTCACCTTTATTGAAGTTACTGTGTCGACGGCAGCGGCACCTTCTAGCTTCCTAGAAAACACAAAAAACCCCGCAGCCGAAATCGGCTTTGGAAGGCTTCACCAGCGCAAACAATGTTCAAGCTCTATATGATGCCTGATTTTCAGGGACAGCGAGCGTTTAAGACTCGCACCATTTCGTTCAGACGAGCGCGCCATTAACCGGGAAGCCACAGAAGGTCAATGGGGGCGTTCCTTGACTGAGACCCCTCACCCAGCCGCTTTATAAAACAGGGTCATTAATTGAGGGAAATCCGAAAGCCATAAGGTTAAGCACACCGCACTAAGGCAAATAAAGCATCAATATGCCCATAGCAATTATGTCACAATCGGTTGTTGCAATCGTTTGCGGATTAAATTAGAGCGATTCGCCAAGGGCTCCAGAAGCAGCCCGACGGATTTTGGAGAGAGGAAAATTATCATGCGCCGTTCAATCAGTTTGCTCGCATCAGCCGCAGCGATTGCGCTTTCGAGTTCAGCATTTGCCCAAGAAGCCCCCGCCCCCGCAGAAGAAGCGAACGCTGATGAAATCGTCGTCACCGCCGTTGCCAGGGGCATCAACAAACTTGACACATCAATTTCGGTCAGCAGCTTGAACCAGGACGCCGTGCAGCAATTTGCGCCGCGCTCGGTCGCTGAAGTTTTCCGCAACCTCCCCGGCATCCGTTCGGAAAGCTCGGGCGGCGAAGGCAATGCCAATATCGCGGTGCGCGGGCTTCCGGTGGCGACTGGCGGCGCGAAATATATCCAACTCCAAGAAGACGGCCTCGGCGTCCTTGAATTTGGCGATATCATTTTCGGCAATGCCGATATTTTCCTCCGTTCAGATTTCAACGTTGCGCGCGTTGAATCGGTTCGCGGCGGTTCATCATCAACCTTTGCGTCAAACGCTCCCGGCGGCGTCATCAACCTGATTTCAGACACTGGCGAAAAAGAAGGCGGCGCAATTCAGGGTACTGTCGGCCTCGATTATGACGAGTACCGCCTTGACTTTCGCTATGGCGGGCGTCTGAGCGATAGTGTGCGTTTCCACTTCGGCGGATTTTACCGCGAAGGCGAAGGCCCGCGCAAGGCTGGCTATGATGCCAACCGTGGTTTCCAGATTAAAGCCAATATCACCAAGGAACTCGACAAGGGCTATGTCCGCCTGAACTTCAAATATCTTGATGACCGCGCAGTTTCATACCTTCCAAGCCCGGTGCGTGTCACCGGCACCAACGGCAATCCCAAATTCAGCAATCTGCCGGGGCTTGACGCGAATAACGAGTCGCTCGCCACCAATAACTTCACGCGCCACCTGGGCCTAGACTCGGCCAACAACCCAACGGTTACCGATGTGACTGACGGTATGCGCCCGCTGGTAAAAGCGATTGGGCTTGATGCGCAATATGAAATTGCCGACGGCCTGACGCTGACTGAAAAGTTCAAATATTCTGACGTTGGCGGTCAGTTTACCGGCCTATTCCCATCAGGCTTTGACACCGCACAAAATGTTGCCAACAACATCGGCGGCGTTGGATCAACGCTGTCATTCGCCAACGGCCCGCGTGCCGGACAGGCATTTGCTGGAACCAATAATATCATTCCACTGGTGCTCTTCAACGTTGAACTCAACAATCTGGATAATGTTGCCAACGATATCCGCCTGACCAAGACGCTCGACGCAGGCAGCGGCAAGGTTGATCTGACGGTCGGTTTTTACAAGTCACGCCAGACGGTCAACACGACTTGGGATTTCTCATCCTATTTGCTTGAGCCAACCGGCAGCGATGCCGCGCTGATCAACGTCCGCAATGCGGCGGGCGTGCTGCAAACCGATAATGGCCGGGTTGCCTCAGGCGCGTTCTTCTTCGGCAACTGCTGTCGCCGTGCGTATAATATCGATTATGATACCAACGCGCCGTTCGCCTCGATTGCGTATGACGGTGACAAGATCAATCTTGATGCCAGCATCCGTTATGATGCAGGCAAAGCACGCGGCAGCGTCAATATCGACGGCCCAGTTGCCCCGCGCGACCTGGACGGCAACGGCGTAATTTCAGCAGCAGAAGCACGGACAACCGTGCTTAACCTCGCCAACCCAAGCCCGATCAATTATAGCTATAACTACTTCTCATACTCGGCTGGTGCGAATTACCGCTTCAGTGATGCGCTTGCCGGCTTTGCCCGCTACAGCAAGGGCGCGCGCGCCAATGCTGACCGTATCGCGATCGGCCCGGCCATTAACACAACCACTGGCGGCCTGCTTGATGAAGAGGCTGCGGTTGATTTCGTGACCCAGACCGAAGTTGGTCTGAAGTACCGCGCAGGCCCGCTTTCGCTCTTTGCCACTGGTTTCTATGCCCGTGCTGAAGAACAGAATTTTGACCAGAACCGCCCGGTTGGCCAGCAGTTTGTTGACCGCAAATACCGCAGCTACGGACTTGAGCTTGAGGCGGCATATCGCACTGGCAATTTCAGCATTGCAGGTTCGGGCACTTACACCGACTCAAAAATCACGCGTGATGCGCTCAACGTCGGGACTGTGGGCAATCGGCCAAAGCGTCAGGCGAAGTTTGTCTACAACATCACGCCGCAGTTTAACGTCGACAAATTCACGGTTGGCGCAAACGTGGTCGGCACCTCGTCAAGCTTCACACAGGACAGCAACAATTTGAAGCTGCCCGGCTTTACACAGGTTAACGCCTTTGTTTCAGTCCGTCCGATTGAGCGGGTACAGCTTTCGATCAACGCGAATAACCTTTTCAATGTGGACGGATTCACTGAAGCCGAAGAGGATTCAATCCCGGCCAATGGTGTTGTCCGCGCACGTTCGATCAATGGTCGGACAGTGTCAGCTTCGGTCAAATTTGAATTCTGAAGCCTTTTGGGGGGAGCCACCGCCGACGCGTATGTATGTCGGCGGTGATTTTCAAATGGCCGATTTTCAAATGGCCGACTCTCAAATGGTTTGCGTTTGGCGGGTATCGATATGCTCATGACCATACCACCGACGGTAAGCCACTGGACCGGTGATCATATCGCGGCGATTGATCGTCGCAACATGCCGGTGATCGCTGCGATTATAGCGGAGGAACGACTGCTTCCCGATCATTACCTATGGGATATGTGGCCAGTACAGTGTGCGGGTGGAACCACCGCCAAAATTTGCGACGGCACGCTGTGGATGATCCTGTCATCACCGATTTGCGATGACCCAGAAGCGCGGCACGGCACGGCGCGTATTCGCCTGATCCACCAACGGAATCGCAGCGGCGCATGGCGCGATCTTGGGAACCTGCTCCCCGACGGGCATAGTCCCGGCAGCCGCGAATGGGCAGGGTCAGCGATTTTTGATCCTGATCAATCACGCGTCACTTTGTATTTTACGGCGACTGGCTATGCTGGCGAAAACTCGCTTAGCTTTGGGCAGCGTCTTTATGAAACAAGCGCTGACCTCGCCATTGTTGATGACACGCCTTCACTTCAAAACTGGAGTGATCCAATCGAATGCGTGGCTAATTGCGGCACATATTATATGCAGATCGATGAGCATATCGGCGCGCCAGGAAAGATCAAAGCATTTCGCGATCCGGCTTGGTTCCGCGATCCGGCGGGAGGCGACTATCTGCTGTTCGCGGCCTCAATGCCGAGCGGGGCCAGCCACAACGGCGCGATTGGCATTGCCATATCTGACACAGCAGCCCCCGGAGGATGGCGATTGCTGCCGCCGCTGCTCAGTGCAGATGGCCTCAATAATGAGCTGGAGCGCCCACATATTCTAACGCTTGACGGTCTCTATTATCTGTTCTGGTCAACGCATGATTTCACCTTTGCCGACGGTGGGCCAATCGGGCCGAGCGGGCTTTACGGGGTGGTCGCGCCGAATGTGCTTGGCCCTTACGTGCCGCTCAACGTCACCGGGCTGGTCGCGGCCAATCCCCAAGATGCGCCTGCCCAAGCCTATAGCTGGCTGGTACTTGATGATTTGCGCGTGGCGAGCTTTGTCGATAGCCCTGACGGGAGCAATTTTATTGGGACGCCCGCACCGATGTTCAGCCTGAGACTTGACGGCGACAAATCCGAACTGATTGCGCTATGACGCAAGCCCGCCCGCGCTTTGGTTGCGTCGAGGCCGGGGGCACCAAATTCGTGCTCGGCATTGCTGAGGCGCATGATGCGGTTCTGGCGACAACTCGCATCCCCACAACCAACCCGGAAGACACTATTGCTGCCGTAATTCAGTGGTTCAAAGCGAATGGCCCGGTGGAAGCAATCGGCATCGCGAGCTTTGGCCCGGTTGATCCCGATCCAGCATCGCCGCGCTGGGGATTTATCACCGAAACGACCAAGCCGGGATGGAGTTGCACTGATTTTGCGGGCCGGGTTGGCCGCGCATTTGATGTGCCTGTTGGCTTTGATACTGATGTTAACGGCGCGGCGCTTGCCGAAAGCCGCTGGGGCGCGGCACAAGGCGATGATGTTGCGGTCTATTTCACTGTCGGCACAGGCATTGGTGGCGGCGCGATCATCAACGGAGCGCCACTCCACGGGGCGCAGCATCCCGAGATGGGGCATATCCTGCCGAAGCGTCACGCAAAGGATCTGGATTTTCCCGGCGTCTGCCCCTTCCACGGCGATTGTTTTGAAGGGCTGGTCAGCGGCCCTGCGATCAAGGCGCGGTGGGGGGCATCGCTTTCTGAACTGCCAGCTGATCATCCCGCGCATAAAATCGTCGCGTGGTATTTGGGGCAGCTTGCGATGGCGGTGCAGGCCGTACTTTCGCCGCGCCGGATACTCTTTGGCGGCGGTGTAATGGCAACGCCGGGGCTGCTTGAAGCGATGCGCGGCGAAGCGCTGCGGCTTGCGAAGGATTATGTCACGATCATTATTGAACCACCCGCGCTCGGTGATCAGGCCGGGTTGCTCGGCGGGCTAGCGCTTGCTCAGGCGGCTTTCACGACAGGACAAAAACCATGGGCATAAAACCGCAACTGTCGATTTGGCAAATCCTCCAGATGAATCTCGGCTTCCTCGGGCTGCAATTCAGTTTTGGGCTGCAACAGGCCAATATGTCGCCGATCTACAAATATCTGGGTGCCGAAGAATCGAGCCTGCCGCTGCTTTGGCTGGCTGGGCCGATGACGGGGCTGATCATCCAGCCGATCATCGGCGCGATGAGCGACCGCACGGTAACGCGCTTTGGGCGGCGCACGCCCTATTTCCTCATTGGGGCGATCTTCTGTTCGCTCGCGCTGTTTGCCATGCCTTATTCAAGCGAACTGTGGATGGCAGCGTCGCTGCTCTGGATACTCGATGCGGCCAATAATGTGACGATGGAGCCGTACCGCGCCTATGTCAGTGACCGGCTCAATGAAGATCAGCACCGCGCTGGTTTCCTGACGCAAAGCGCGTTTACCGGCCTTGCGCAAACACTTGCTTATCTCGCGCCGTCAATCTTTGTGTGGATGGGAATGGATATGAACGCCGTTGATGCGGCGGGCATTCCTGATACGGCTAAGCTTGCGTTTGCGATTGGGGCACTGCTGTCAATCACTACAATCTGCTGGTCAGTGTTCAGCGTGCGCGAACTGCCGCTCAGCGCTGCTGAAATTGCCGAAATGCGTAAGCGCCCGATGGGTATCGCCACCACTTTTCGTGATATTTGGGAGGCGATTCTCGAAATGCCAACGACGATGCGCCAGCTTGCTTGGGTCAAGCTATTTCAGTGGTACGCCATGTTCTGCTACTGGCAATATGTCGGGCTGTCCTACGCAAAGTCGGCGTTCGGCACGACTGACGCCAGCACCGCGGCCTTCAAAGCGGCAGGCCTCGAATATGGTCAGGCAGGCGCATTTTATAACTTCATCGCCTTTGCCTCAGCACTTGCGATGGTGCCGATTGTTAAACGCGTCGGCGTGAAGGCAGTTCATGCAGGCTGTCTCGTGGCTTCAGGCGTTGGGATGATGATGATCCCCGGCGTTTCAAACCAAGCGGGTATCTGGCTGCCGATGATTGGGATTGGACTTGGCTGGGGGAGCATCATGGGGTGCCCCTATATCATGCTCGCGGGGAGCATCCCGCCCGAACGCACCGGGGTTTATATGGGCATATTCAATATGTTCATCGTCATCCCGATGATGATCCAGATTTACACTTTCTGGCAGTTTGATCTGTACAATAGCTTGCTTGGCGGCGATCCGCGCAATGTGCTGCGGCTTGCGGGCGTTCTGATGTTCTGCGGCGCGGTGGCAACGATGTTCGTGAGGCTCAAACCAAGCAGCGACGGCGAAACGCTTACCCCCGCGTCGAGCCACGGATAATCAGTTCGGGCGGCATTGATACTGAGGGCGTTTCCTCCCCCGCCAAACGTTTGATCAGCATATCGACCATCAACTGTGCGCCCATCACCAGATTTTGGCGCACCGTTGTCAGCGGCGGTGAGGTATGTTCGGCGACGAAAATATCGTCATAGCCGACGACTTGAACCTTGTCCGGCACAGCAATCCCCCGCTCCGACAGCGCACGAAGTGCGCTCATCGCGATGATGTCGGACGCGGCGATGATCCCGTCAGGAATCTTATCGCCTGCCAGATAGGCAAGGATAATCTCATGCGCGGTCTCAGCGGTCAAATGCACGGGCAGCGCAACCGCAGGCGGTAAACCAGCAGCAGCAAGCGTCGCCTGCACCCCTTCAAGCCGCTGACCAAATTCAGGGGCCGAAGCGTCACCCAAAAAGCTGATTTTCTTGCACCCAGCGTCGACCAGATGGCGCGCAGCAATCCGCCCGCCCATCAGGTTATCCGAACCAACGGTGCAGTGGCTGCGGCCAGCCATATTGGCACCCCACACCACCATCGGGCGGTAACGCGCAGCCACGCTGTCAAGCACATGCGCCTGATTTGATTGGCCAATCACGATCACCCCGTCAACGCGACCTGAATCGATAATATCCGAAAGCCAGCGGTCATTATGCGGGATGACGCGCGAGAGCAGCAAGTCATAGCCACGGTCGGCGAGTTGATCGGCAAGCAAACCAAGGATCGTCATGAAGAACGGATCGGAGATGTGCTGATTGGCCTCATGACCGAGCGGCAGGACAACGCCGATTGCGCCAGTGCGTTTAGTGCGCAGATTGCGCGCCAGCGGATTGGGGCGGAAATCATGTTCAAGCGCCAGCGCCTTGATCCGCTCCCGTGTTGCCTTTGAAATCATGCCCGTGTCAGAAAGCGCGCGCGACACTGTGCCTGGGGAAACACCTGCCAATCGTGCCAGTTCAACCAGAGAATTGACTTTTTCGCCTGCCAAACTGAGTTCCTATTGTGAATTTATTGTGTCAGCGCTAGCAGCGCGCATTGTGCGCGGCAATGGCTGTTATCACCGTTTTGCCGCAGTGAATGTCATCGGCCCGGCAAGCGGCTGCGGATCGATCCGTTCGGCCTTCCACTTCATCCCCCAATGAAGGTGCGGCCCGCTCGCCCGTCCTGTGGCACCAATTGCGCCGACAAGCTGTCCTTGGCGGATCACATCGCCCGTCTTTACATGGATTTTGGAGAGATGGAGGAAGCTGCTGTCGAGGCCCATACCGTGATCAATGATCAGCAAATTGCCCTCAAGTGTGAAGGGCGTAGCCGCTGCCAGTGTCACTACACCGTCAGCAGGCGCAACCACCGGCGCGCCGGTGCCGCCCGCGACGTCAACGCCGCTGTGGGGTGATCCGGGTTCGCCCGCATAAATCCGCTGCGCGCCGAACTGGCCCGAGATGCGGCCCCTTGCAGGCCAGATGAAATTCTGTCGCCAGCCATTGGAGACGACTGGTGTTCCCCGTGCGGCATTGATTTGGTCAAGTTCGCCCGGACGGCGCGCCTGAAATTCGGCATCGGGCTGGCTATAACGGCGCACAGTCGTCAGATTTTCAACTTTCCAAGCGCGCTTCGCAACCGCCACACGTTCGCTGACATTTGTTCCGTCGGCAAGATAGGCCACCATCACCGCAGTCACATCATGATCACGGCCAAAGCCAATGATGAAGCGGCCATCGGCGGCGATCTGAACATCCTGTCCATTGACGACCAGACGGTTTGCTCCGGGTGGCAATTTGCCGCGCGCCAGACTGCCTTGCTGCGGCATGCGGTCAAGCTGAAAGCGACCAATGCTTGGTGGCGGCAGTGGTTTTGGAGCCGCCGTCTTGACTGGTGCAACGGTTTTTTCAGGGGCTTTGGCGGGGGCTGCGATGCAACTTCCCGGCAGCAGCATTAGGCCAAGGACGGTAAGCGCATAGCGCACACCAATCATTGGCGGAGCGCGACCTTTGTAGCGATCTCGGGCGTCGCATAGGCTTCCTGCCGGGCAACACTCCAATAACGCAAATGCTCAAGCTGAATCGCAGCGCCCGACGCCGCGCAGGTGACATGATCGCCGTGTGTAAGGATGCGAAAGCCGTTGGCCATATAATGGAGCTTTGCGGGCCTTCCGCCCTGAGTCATCAACATTGCAACTGCACTCCTAGAGTATTAGGCCTAAAACAAATCGGGCTGTTCGGGCTTGGCTTTGCCCGCAACAGGCTTTGGCCTAGCATAGGCCATTCCGCCCGATTGCTCAAGATAGACGCTCACCTGGCCATCAATGAAGGTAAGAAACAGCGCATTTTGCTGCTGCGCAGCCGCGCTGTTCATTACGACCTTACCTGCGGGATCAGTGACGAGTGCATAGCCGCGTTTGAGCGGATTATGCG
The DNA here is from genome assembly GCA_043765635.1 of Sphingomonadales bacterium. Classification (GTDB taxonomy): domain Bacteria; phylum Pseudomonadota; class Alphaproteobacteria; order Sphingomonadales; family Sphingomonadaceae; genus Aquisediminimonas. The sequence goes on along the minus strand of JAYUIX010000014.1, from coordinate 1,163 downwards.
GGTGAAGCGACGCCATAAGCCGCGTGGTGGCGGCAAGGCGATCCTTTGCGCGTGACAGTCGCTGATCAAGCAAGGCTGGCCGCAGCGCCCCCGCCGACCGCGCCAAATCACCCCGCGCATCGGCCAAACGCCGCCCCAGACCGCGCTTTGCTCGCTCCCCCAGATCATCGACATATTGGCGCTGCGGCCCGAGCAACGTGTCAGGCGTTGGCAGCCGCCGTGCGGTTGCCGCCAAGCGCTCGCTCGCGCGTTCGGACGTGCGCTGCACTGAACGCAGCGCGCGTGCGCGCATCGTCTGCAATCCGGCGAGCAACTCAGCGCGCACTGGCACCGCGCGTTCAGCCGCAGCCGTTGGCGTCGGCGCGCGGACGTCGGCTGCATAATCGCACAGCGTCGTATCAGTTTCATGGCCAACCGCAGAAATCGTCGGGATCGAGCAGTTGGCGACCGCACGGACGACGATTTCTTCGTTGAAACTCCACAAATCCTCAACTGACCCGCCGCCCCGCGCGACAATCACGAGGTCAGGCCGATCAGCCCCCGTCATCGCTGAAAAACCGTTTACCGCGCCCGCAATTTGTGCGGCGGCCCCCTGCCCCTGAACCAGCACTGGCCAGACGATCACCCGCGTTGGGCAACGATCTGCCAGACGGTGGAGAATATCGCGGATCACCGCCCCGGTTGATGATGTGACCACGCCAATGATGCGCGGCAGAAATGGCAGCGGGCGTTTTTTCGCCGGGTCAAACAGTCCTTCGCCCGCCAGTTTCACCTTGAGCTTTTCGAGCAGCGCAAGCAGCGCCCCCTCGCCCGCGATTTCCATGCTCTCAATAACAATCTGATATTTTGAGCGACCAGGGTAGGTGGTGAGCTTACCCGTGGCGATCACCTCAACCCCGTCGGAAGGCGCGAAAGCAAGCCGTGCTGCGCCGCCCTTCCACATCACCCCGTCAATCACAGCACCCTCATCCTTAAGCGCGAGATAGAGATGCCCCGATGCCGCGCGCTTAAAGCCTGAAATCTCGCCGCGAATACGCACATGCGAAAATCCGCTTTCGACGTGACGTTTGAGCAGTGCAGAAATTTCGCTCACAGAGAGCGCACCCGCGTTGTCGCCCGCGCGCTCCTCGGCTAGGAGGCGCGATCCAAGTGCATTGGGCTCT
>JAYUIX010000013.1:0-10023 GCA_043765635.1 Sphingomonadales bacterium | reverse complement strand
GCCGAGTTCAACAATCATCACCCGGTTAAGCGTTCCCGTCAGCAGCACCGCCGCCATCCCAACCGAGACCTGAAACAGCGACAGCCGCAGCAGCCGTGAGAGCGGCAAATCGCGCGTCGCCGCATCAGCAAAGGGCAGAAAGCGTGTGGCAATCTGAGTCCAGCGTGACGCGGGAGGGGCGTTCGTGGGCATTAGACCTTCACCAGTTCCAAGGCGTGCGATTTGTAAAAGCCTGCCGAAACGAAGCGATCCCGCGCGACGCTCCAGCCTGCAATATTACCAAGCTTAGTGCGCAATACCGCCTCAGCAACAGCTTCAAGCGTTGGTGAGCTATCGCGTTTAGGAAAGAGCTTCCCAACCGCCAGCATCGCGCCAAGGATTGGGGTGCGCGGCGCGAAGGTGAAGGCAATGCTCGCCCGCGTCCGCTCAGCCAGCGTTTCAATCACGCGCACGATATCTTCGGCGCGGTAATGGATCAGCACATCCATTGAAATCACATGATCAAAAGCCCCGAGCTCCGGATCAAAACTATCGCCAACGCGCCAGTCAATTTTGAGCGCAGATGGCATTCGTTCGCGCGCAATCGCGATGAGTTGGCCCGAAATATCAATCGCAACAACATCCGCACCGCGCTTGGCCGCCTCAACCGCAAGCGCACCCGTGCCGCAACCCGCATCAAGAATACGACGGCCAGTGAGATCGGCAGGAAGCCAGTCAAGCAAACCAGACCGCATCTCATCACGGCCAGCACGCACCGTCGCACGGATTTTGCTGACGGGCGCATCCGAAGTCAGTTGCGCCCACGCAGCAAGTGCCGTCCGGTCGAAGTAAGTTTCGAGGCGACCGCGATATGCGTCGTATGTTGCGTTGCGGCTCATTCAAATCCCAAAAATTCAAAGATTTCGCGATCCTTCATCGGCATCGCATCAAGCGCGTCAGTGCCCGCCCACAGCGTAGCCGCAAGCCGCATATATTCGGCCTTGGCAAGCTCAACCTCGGGCGAACTTTCCATTTCAAACAATGTACATTTTTTGAGGCGGCTCCGCCTGATCGCATCAAGATCAGGGAAATGAGCAAGCCGCTTCAAACCAACCGCATCATTGAACCTGTCAATCTCATCGGTGGCCGCGCTGCGATTGGCAATCACGCCCGCCATCCGCACATCATAGTTTTTTGACTTGGCTTTGATCGCGGCGACAATCCGATTCATGGCGAAAATGCTGTCAAAATCATTTGCGGCGACGACCACAGCGCGTTCGGCATGTTGTAAAGGTGCGGCAAACCCGCCGCACACGACGTCACCCAACACATCGAAAATCACCACGTCAGTATCTTCAAGCAAATGGTGCTGCTTCAACAGCTTCACCGTCTGGCCAACGACATAGCCGCCACAGCCAGTGCCCGCAGGCGGCCCGCCTGCTTCAACACACATCACGCCGTTGAAGCCTTCGAACACATAATCTTCGGGGCGCAGCTCCTCGGAATGAAACTCAACCGTTTCGAGGACATCAATCACCGTTGGCATGAGCTTCTTGGTGAGCGTGAAGGTGCTGTCATGCTTAGGGTCACAGCCAATTTGCAGCACGCGCTTGCCAAGGAGCGACAGTGCCGCCGAAATGTTTGACGAGGTTGTTGATTTGCCAATCCCGCCCTTGCCGTAGACAGCGAAGACCTTCGCGGTGCCGATGCGGTCGCTGGGGTCAAGCCCAACTTGCACTGATCCTTCGCCGTCGGGCGGGGTGCTGCGATCACGTTCAAGCAAGGTCATTGGTGGTTCCTTTGGTCATACGCCTACGCCTTCTAAGCGGTCTTCAATGGCATCGGTTGCGGCATGGAGTGCGGCGAGTGTGGCTGCATCGGGTGACCAATAATGGCGGTCACTCGCTTCGATCAGGCGATTGGCAACGCGCATTGAGGCTTTGGGATTAAGCTCTGCCATCCGGTCACGCATGACATCGTCAAGCACGAAAGTTTCGGTCATCCGCTGATACACCCAAGGATCGACCTGGCCCGTTGTTGCTGACCAGCCCATGCAGTTGGTCACCTGGCTTTCAATCTGACGCACACCTTCGCCGCCGTGCTTGAGCATCCCCTCATACCATGCCGGGTTGAGCGTCCGCGTCCGCGTTTCAAGCGCGACTTGTTCATTAAGCGAACGGACTTTGCCCGTCCCTTGGGTCTGATCGCTGATGTAGATTGGCGCCGCTTCACCCTTTGCGCGCGCAATTGAACGGCTGATCCCGCCGAGTCCGTCAACATAATGATCAATCGTCGTCACGCCGAGTTCAACTGATTCAAGGTTCTGGTAAGCGAAATCGACGCCTGCGAGCGCACTGCGCATCAGCGCTGCCTGGCTTTGTGCGCGGCCACTGCGGCCGTAGGCAAAGCCTTTTTGCCGCTCAAACGAGTCCGCCAGTTCGTCCTCGTTTGTCCAAGTGCTGGCGTCGATCATCTGGTTGACATTGGCTCCGTAAGCGCCCTCATTATTCGAGAAAACCCGCAGCGATGCGGTTTCAAAATCGCAGCCATGCTCGCTTTGATGCGCGAGGCTGTGCTTGCGAACGAAATTCTGCTCAAGCGGCTCATCTGCAGTCGCAGCGAGGTAGGCCGCCTCAGCCAGCATCCGCGTTTGCAGTGGCAGCAGATCACGGAAAATGCCCGACAGCGTGACGATCACATCAATGCGCGGGCGGCCAAGTTCAGCGAGTGGTGTGAGTTCAGCACCCGATAAACGGCCATAACTGTCAAAATGCGGCTTGGCCCCCATCAGCGCCATCGCCTGGGCAATCTGTGCGCCTTCGCTCTTCAAATTATCAGTGCCCCACAGCACCATCGCGATGGATTCAGGGAAAGTGCCTGTGTCATCAATATGGCGGTCAAGCACTTTCTGCGCCTGCGCCGCGCCGTCAATCACGGCATAAGCGCTTGGCAGGCGAAACGGATCAAAGCCGTGAATGTTACGTCCGGTTGGCAGGATCGCAGGGGTACGGATCAGATCGCCACCCGTGACAGGGCGGATATAACGCCCGTCAAGCGCGGTAATGATCGCATCAAGCTCAGGGTTATGCGCAAGTTTTGCGTTGGTTTCGGCGAGTTCCTTGAACAATTGCCGCGTTTCAAATCCGTCTTCGAGGCCACTCACACTAAACGCTTTGTCATCACCGCCGACGAGCAGTTCAATCGAGAGCCGCGATGGCATCGTCCCACCGCGCACTTCGCACATCGTCATCAGCAGATCGACTCGCGCTTCAGCCGACTCGCCTTGACCTGCAACATGAAGCCCGTGCGGGATCAAAGTCGCCTCAATTTCATAGATTTTGGCACCCAGCGCTTGGATCGCCTCGCCGTCTTCATGCGTGTAGGCGTGGTGCGGATCGGCCAGATCAATCGCACTTGCCTGTTCTTGGATGAGCGCGGCAAGCCCCGCCAGATCATCAGTCGCATCAGGCGACGTCATCCGCCAGCGATCAATCGAGGCCTTGAGGTCAACCAACCCTTTGTAAAGCCCCGACTGCGCGACCGCAGGGGTGAGATAACTGATCAGCGTCGCGTTTGAGCGGCGCTTGGCGATCATCCCTTCGGAGGGATTATTCGCCGCATAAAGATAGAAATTGGGCAGGCTGCCGATCAGCCGTTCTGGCCAGCAATCGCCCGACAAGCCAGTTTGATTCCCCGGCATAAATTCAAGCGCGCCGTGAGTGCCGAAATGCAGCACGCCGTGGGCACCAAAATCTTCGCGCAGATAACGGTAGAATGCGGAGAAGGCATGCGTCGGGGCAAAGCGCCCTTCAAACATCAGCCGCATCGGATCGCCTTCATAGCCAAAGGTTGGCTGAAGCCCGACGAAGACATTGCCGAATTGCGCACCGAGCACATGGATCGCGCCACCGTCGCTTTGCTGACGGCCAGGCGCTGGCCCCCACTGTGCCTCGATTTCATCGAGATAAAGCTCACGGCGAACATGATCATCAGTCAGGATGCGCGCATGAACATTGGCATCACCGCCGTAGCGATCAACATTGCCCTTGAGCACAACGTCGCGCAGATCATCAACCGTCGCTGGCACATCAACGGTGTAACCCTCGGCCTTCATCTTGCCGAGTGTTGCGTGGAGCGATTCAAAGACGCTGAGGAATGCCGCTGTCCCAGCCGCGCCTGCATTGGGTGGGAAATTGAACAATACCATCGCGATTTTACGCTCGGCGCGCTCTGCAACACGGAGCTGGATCAGCTTGTCCACCTTGGCGGCAAGCGCCTCTGCGCGTTCGCTGCAAGGCTGCATTGCGCGGGTTAGGCCTGTTGCGGGGAATGTGCAGCCACGGCTGCACCCGGTGCAAGGCTGATCCGTACCATCCGAACGACCACCAAAAATGCTTGGCACGGTCGCGCCGTCAAGCTCGGGGATCGACACCATCATTGTTGCTTCAATCGGCAGCAAGCCGCTGACTGATTTGCCCCATGTCTGAAGCGTCTGAAACTCTAGCGGATGTGCCGCCACATAAGGCCGGTCAAGCATGGCCAGCGTTTCCGCCGCAGCCTCGGCATCATTATAGGCCGGGCCACCGACAAGCGAAAATCCAGTGAGCGAGACGAGCGCATCAATCGTCGCAACACCGTCTTTCATAAAATATTGCTCAATCGCTGGCCGTGAATCAAGGCCGCTCGCAAAGGCTGGGATAACGCGTAAGCCCCGCGCCTCCATTGCCGCAATCACGCCGTCATAATGGCCCGTGTCGCGCCCAAGCACATAGGAACGCAGCATGAGCAAGCCGACCGTCCCGGTGGTCATGGAGGGAGATACCGGGAGCAAATCGGCCTGCTCAGTCATGCGTCCCTTCATCCGGGGATGATAGACGCCGACCTCTGGATAATCTTGTGGTGCCGCTGCCTTGATCATGCTGCGCACCGCGCGGCGGCTGCCGTCGGCATAGCGGCTGACCAGCGCTAGAATCATGTTGGCAAAATTGTCGTCCGAACCTGCAAGCCAATATTGCAGCGTCAGGAAATAAGCCCGCACGTCCTGTGCGGTGCCGGGAATGAAGCGCAGCATTTTGGGCAGGCGCTTGAGCATCTTCATCTGGCCAGCGCCTGAACTTGCGGTGCCGGGCTTGGATGATCCGCGCAGGCGCTTGAGCATTGCGAGCGGCCCCTTGGCGGGTTTGTCCATGCGGTATGCGCCGAGCCGGGTAAGCTTGACGACTTCACCTGCCGACATCAGGCCAACCATCGCATCACAGTCATCGCGCCGCGCCTCAAGCGCTGGCAATACCGCGCGGATATGATCCTCAAGAAACAGCATCGTGTTGATGATGATATCACCGCGCCCAATATCTTCGCGGCACTGCGCCAGCTTGTGCGGGCTGCTTTCCCAGTCGGATGCCGCGTGAAAATCAATACTGATGTTCGGATATTCACTTGCAAATCGTGCTTGTACGCGTTCGGCTGCACCTGCGAGGTGATTGTCAAGCGTGACAATCACGACCCGCAACGGGGCGTGCGGTTCAGCGCGCAAAGTGCGATTTTGCGTCATAAAGCGTCTCCAGAGTGATAGGCGATACACCGTGTTCAGCGGCGAAGCGTTCGGTATTGCGGCGGGCCTTGCCGCGCACAAAAAACGGGATTTTTTTGAGTTCCTTCTCGGCATCACCCGTCCAGATGATGGCTGACTCTTCAAGCACAGCGGTGGTCTCGGTTTCATTTTCCGACGCGCCGTGCCCGCCAAGGTGCGAGGCACCCGCCGCATCATTAAATTCAAAATCATCGCGGAACATGTGGAGCAGATGCTCTTCAAGCCCCATCACCAGCGGATGCACCCACGTATCAAACAGCACGTTCGCGCCTTCAAAGCCCATTTGCGGCGAATAGCGCGCGGGGAAATCCTGCACATGGACGGGGGCGGAAATCACCGCGCAAGGGATGCGCAACCGCTTGGCAATATGGCGCTCCATTTGGGTGCCAAGCACCAATTCGGGCTGAAGCGCTTCAATCGCTTCCTCAACTGCGAGATAATCTTCAGTAATCAAGGGCGTAACGCCATAGAGCTCACCCGCCGCGCGCATTTCACGCGCAAATTCGCGGTTGTAACAACCAAGCCCAACCACGTCGAAGCCAAGCTCTTTTGCAGCAACACGCGCAGCGGCAATCGCGTGAGTCGCATCGCCGAAAATGAATACGCGCTTTGAGGTGAGATAGGTTGAATCGATTGACTGCGACCACCACGGCATCCGGCAGGTGTCACTGGTCAGCACAGGCGCTGGATCAACCCCGGCGAGTGCGGCGACTTCACGGATGAAATCACATGTCGCGCCGTGGCCGATAGGCACAGTCTTGGTCATTGGCTGGGCAAAACTCTTTTCGAGCCAGCGTGCGGCTTGATCAGCAATTTCGGGATAAAGCACGACGTTGAAATCAGCCGCGCCAAGCCGCGCGAGGTCAACCGGCGTCGCCCCCATCGGCGCGCTCACATTCACATCAATGCCAAGCGCGCAGAGCAGCCGGGTAATTTCAACCACATCGTCGCGGTGGCGGAAACCAAGCGCCGTGCCCCCGAGAATATTGGCGAGCGGACGGCGACCTTCACGCTCAGTACGAACGACATCCTTCGCCGCCAAACGCCGTACAAGCTGATAGAAGGTTTCCGAAGCGCCCCAATTTTCCTTGCGCTGATAGGATGGCAGCTCAAGTGGGATCACTGGAATAGGAAGGCGCATCGCCTCGGCCATGCCCGCTGGATCATCCTGGATCAGTTCAGCAGTGCAGGACGAACCGACCAGCATCGCGGTTGGCTTGAAGCGGTCAAACGCGTCTTGTGCCGCCGTTTTGAACAGTTCGGCGGTATCGCCGCCAAGATCACGCGCCTGAAAAGTCGTGTAGGTTACAGGAGGCCGCTCACCGCGCCGTTCAATCATTGTGAACAGCAGATCGGCATAAGTATCGCCCTGCGGGGCGTGGAGGACATAGTGGACGTCCTTCATTGCCGTTGCGATCCGCATCGCGCCGACATGGGGCGGGCCTTCATATGTCCAGACGGTTAGCTGCACCGGGCAAGCTCCCGAATTTTTTCACGGCGCACGAGGGGCCGCGCGAACAGTTCTGCCAAGTCACCCGCCTGATCAAAGCCGTGGACGGGTGAGAATACGAGTTCAATTGACCATTTGGTGGTCAGCCCTTCGCGCTCCAGCGGATTGGCAAGGCCAAGACCGCACACGGTGAGATCAGGCCGCGCAGCGCGCACCCGGTCAAGCTGAAGGTCAACGTCCTGACCTTCGCTCAGCCGCGCAGTCGCGGGGAGCGCGGCAAGCTCACGCGCAAGATGTTCGCGGTGGAGATAGGGCGTGCCCACTTCAAGTGGAACCATGCCAAGCTCAGCCGCAACAAAGCGTGCGAGCGGCACTTCAAGCTGCGAATCGGGCATGAAGAAAATGCTTTTGCCGCCAAGCAGCGCCTGATGTCGCTCAAGCGCGCGCTTGGCACGTTCGCGGCCCGGTGCAATTACCCGGCGGAAGTGCATTTCATCAATGTCAAACGCCTTGGCCGCCGCATGGAGCCAATCAGTCGTGCCTTCAGCCCCGAATGGGAACAGCGCGTCAAGCCGTTTCGCGCCGCGCCGTTCAAGCGCTGCCGCGGTTTCGCCAAGGAACGGCTGCGCAAGCAGGAAGCGCGTGTTCGGGCCGACCGCAGGCAGATCAGCCGCCTTGCGCGCGGGCAGACAGTCAACGCGCGCGATGCCAAGCTCAGCAAAGATCCGGCGAAATTGATCCTCGACAATATCAGGCAGCGCACCAACGATCAGCAGCGACAATGCAGTGTCGGTAGAGCTGCGCATTTCGGGAACGAGGCAAGCAAGGCAGGCATCTTCGCCCTGCGTAAAGGTCGTTTCAATCCCGCTGCCTGAGTAGTTGAGCACCTTGACACCCGGATTATGCTTGACGCTCAGACGCTGCGCCGCACGGGCCAAGTCAAGTTTGATCACTTCGGAGGGGCATGATCCGACAAGGAACAGCAGCTTGATATCGGGCCGGCGTGTCAGCAGCCGGTCAACCACGCGGTCAAGCTCTTCGTTCGCATCCGCCATCCCGGCAAGATCGCGCTCTTCGATGATCGCAGTGCCAAAACGTGGCTCGGCAAACACCATGACGCCTGCGGCCGATTGCAGCAAATGCGCGCAGGTGCGCGATCCAACCACTAAGAAAAACGCATCCTGAACCTTACGGTGGAGCCAGATAATTCCCGTCAGCCCGCAAAACACCTCACGCTGGCCGCGTTCACGCAGCACGGGCGCTTCAGCGCAACCAAGTGCGGCGGGCTTCATGATGTCGCCGCCTGAAGCCGCGCGGCACGGAGTTTCAAGATAAACTGCGCCGCATTAATGACATAGGCCGCATAGCCCGCAAGCGCGATGCTCATCTGCTGCGTCGGCGTGCCCCAGCCTGTAAACAGCGCAACAAGATAGGCGGTGTGAAGCGCCAGCACGATCATCGAAAACGCGTCTTCCCAGAAAAATGGCCCGGCAAACAGCCATTCATCAAACACGATCTTTTCCCAAATCGAACCAGTAATCATAATGATATAAAGCGCGCAGGTTTTTGCGATGATTGACAGTGTTGCAGCGGCCGCGCCTTCGCCGGTGATCAAGTAGCTGATCACGAGCCACAGGCTGATCAGCAAAATAAGGAACTGAATGGGGGCCAATACGCCCTGAACAAGCGTCCATTTCGATTCGTCACGCAGTCGGCGTTGTTCGGGCGTGTACAGCGGCTGAGAGGAATCCCAGCGGCGCTTAATTTCTGCGCTTTTGCTGCGCATCGCAATGGTTGCCGCCATTGCATTTTGTGGTTGGCTTTGACCCATATAATCTAACCGTCTAATCTCCCATGCAGAAGCTATGCTGGTCGTCAGAAAGTGTCAACCTAAGTTTACGTCAGATTTTTTTTACACGCCTTTTTCATAAAATTATTTTGTTGATTGATTTGTGCGGACAAGGTGCTTAACCTTTGATTCGTGAAGTATGGCATATAACGCTGACCTCGCTAGGCGTGGTATCACCCGCGTCGCCAAGGCTTGGGAGAGCCGAGGATGCCAGTGTCGTCAAGATCAAGCACTGTCCGGGTTAAAGATCGGAACACAAGGGGCTATAAGTCTCCGCCAGCCGATGTGCGCAAAAGCGCGAGTGAGTCGCCTCTGGCGCTTGCCGGTCTGATCGAAAGCCAGATTATTCCTCGCTTGCTTGTTGCCTGTCGCAATCAATCTTTTCGACCTGATGATATTACGCGTGACCGTATCAGTGAAACACAGGCCGAAGGTTTTGCAGCGGTGGTGCTGCGGCTTGAGGCGCACACCTTGATGAGTCAGGTTGAGGGCTTCATTGCGCGCGGGGCATCGGTTGAAGCGGTTCTCATTGATCTCCTTGCCCCGGCCGCGCGTCAACTGGGACTGTGGTGGGAAGAAGACGCAGTCGACTTTGTTGATGTCACCATGGGTTTGTGGCGCTTGCAACAGATAGTTTACGAACTGTCGGCACGATCACCTGGCAAAGCCCCTGTGTTCGGGCAATCCCGCAAAGCCGTGTTTTCAGTATTTCCGGGCAGCGATCATAGCTTTGGCACGGTGATTGTGGAGGAATGTTTTCGCCGTGAAGGCTGGCAAACTTCGCTTTTGACAAGTGCTACTGATCATCAGCTTATCAATATGGTCTCCGAGCAGCATTATGATGTCATTGGCCTGACCATCACCCGTGAGGATGAGATGGCGAGTGCGCCGGCACTTATCGGTCGTATTCGCAGCCGATCACGCAATCCGGCGCTCGGCGTGATCGTTGGCGGGCGCATTTTTACCCAATCCCCTGAGCTTGCAATGCAGATTGGCGCTGATGCAACCGCCGCTGATGCAGAGCAAGCCGTGAAGCGCGCAGAAATATTGCTGCGTGTGCTTGACGAACAGGTGGCAACCCGCTCTTGAGTTCGTGAATCCGTACACCATATTAAGCCATATATTATTATTGAGGACGTGTGACTGCGAGTAATG
>JAYUIX010000012.1:0-10026 GCA_043765635.1 Sphingomonadales bacterium | reverse complement strand
GCGCCTGCAACACTAGCGGTTGCCTCGTCAAGCGTTTGAGATATCCAGTCAGTCAAAATCAGCGACGTTGCCCCTGCGGTAGCAAGACTGTGCGTTACCGCTAGTCCGATGCCCGAAGCCGCGCCAGTTACAAGCGCCGATTTGTGAGAAAAATTATATGTCATCACCGCTGGCTAACCGAGCGGACAAGGTTTCTCAATGCTATGTTTCAGGCGACATCGCTGATCCCAAGTTCAGCAAGTTTACGGTAGAGCGTTGATCGGCCAATATTCAATCGCCGCGCAACCTCGGTCATCCGACCGCGATAATGGCCAATCGCAAGGCGGATGACATCGGCTTCAATCTCTTCAAGTGATCGCATATGGCCGTTGGATTGATAGAGTGTGACGCCTGCCTCATTCACTACACGACGTGCGAGCGTTGGGGCTTTGGCATGGGCTGCGATTTCGGAAAAATCAGCCGCGGTTAAAGCGTCGCGGTTGCAACCGATCGCTGCGCGCAGGAGCGTCGCCTGCAATTGGCGGATGTTGCCCGGCCAGCTATATTCGGCAAGCAATGCGAGCGCATCATCGGTGATGCCAAGCCCGCGCATACCCTGATGCCGCGTCATCCGGGTCAGCAAGTGTCGCGCGAGGGCGGGAAGATCGGCGATCCGTTCACGCAGCGGTGGTATTGTGACATGAACCGCCGCAAGCCGATAATAGAGATCCTCGCGGAAGCGCACCGCCATGATATCATCAAGCAGGCTGCGATTGGTTGCCGCAATTACGCGAACGTCGACTTCGCGAAAGCCGCGCGCGCCGATTGGATGGACTTCGCCCGACTGGATTGTCCGCAGCAGTTTGACATGAAGATCAAAGGGCAGCGCCTCAATCTCATCAAGCATGATCGTCCCGCCGTCAGCCTCAACCAATTTACCGTCATGGCGGGTAAACGCCCCGGCAAAGGCGCCGCGTTCATGGCCAAACAGTTCGGATTCGATCAGGTTGGCAGGGATGGCAGCACAGTTTACTCTAATGAAAGGGCGCTTTTCACGTGCTGACGAAAGATGGATCGCACTCGCCACCATATCCTTGCCGACGCCGCGTTCTCCCTCAATCAATACCGGAATGCGCGCACGCGCTGCCTTTGCCGCAATCGCAAGAGCAGAGCGGAACGCGGGCTCTGATCCAACAATTTCACCAAATCCAAGCGGAGCTGTGTCTTTTTCAGACAAGGCGCGCAGTTCGCCTTTTGCTGCCTCAGGACATACCGTTGCCTCAAGTGCAGCCACTAAACGGTCAGGCGCAATCGGCTTTATAATAAAATCGGTTGCCCCAGCGCGCATTGCTTCGATTGCCAGCGCATTTGAATTAAGCGCTGTTAATAACAAGATCGGCAGAGCAGGGCGACGTTCGCGAATGTCAGCAATCAGCGCAACGCAATCATGGCCCGGCATCGCATGATCAATCACAACCGCGTCAAGCATCATGCCATCACGAGTACCAAGCATTGCAACCGCCATTTCAGCACTTGTTGCGTTCGTTGTACGCCACCCCGAGCGTGACGCGAGTGCAGAAACCAAGCGCATTTGCGCTGGTTCATCATCAATCAGCATCATCATGTGCGCGCCTGATGGCATCATTCGCAATGTCCGTCCCGAAAAGTGATTCCTGCACCTTATCGCAAAGGGGTAAACGGGCGATTAAGCGCACACTGTGATAAGGATCGCAGGTACGTGAAAATCTACAGCTATTTTGTGACAGCAAATTGCTTTGTAAATATGTGATGCGGGGTTGAGATGTCACGCAAGCACCACTAAGCATTGCGAATCAACATATTGCATCGTCAAAGGGGTTAATTATGGGCACCAGCAATAATCACAGTGACATGCATGCGCATCAGGAAACTTATTCCGGCGTCATGGGGCTACTCAAGTGGGGAACGGTCGCTTCGGCCATCGTCGCGGCGATCGTCATTTTCTTGATCGCTGGCTGACGTGATAAAAATCGCAATTCTCAAGGAAAGCGCCGCTGGCGAAAGCCGCGTTGCCGCATCCGCAGAAACCGTCAAGAAGTTCATCGGGCTTGGTGCCTCGGTTTCGATTGAAGCTGGCGCAGGCGCGGGGGCTTCAGTTTCCGACGCGGACTATTCTTCTGCTGGGGCTAGTATTGGCACGCTTGAGGCAACGATCAAGGATGCTGAGATCATTCTCGGCGTGCAGGGGCCGGATCCCGAATCACTCAAAGGGGCAAAGTCTGGCGCGTGGCTCGTCGCTGGCCTCAATCCGTTTGTTGAACGTGCGCGCATTGATGAATATGCCAAGGCTGACGTTGAGGCCTTGGCGATGGAATTCATGCCGCGTATTACGCGCGCACAGTCAATGGACATTCTTTCAAGCCAGTCGAATCTCTCGGGCTACAAAGCGGTGCTTGATGCAGCGGGCGAATATGGCAAGGCTTTTCCGATGATGATGACGGCAGCGGGCACAGTGTCTGCCGCGCGTGCGTTCGTCATGGGTGTTGGCGTTGCAGGACTTCAGGCGATTGCGACCGCGCGCCGCCTTGGTGCGCAAGTGTCGGCAACTGACGTACGCTCGGCCACCAAGGAGCAAATCGAATCGCTGGGTGCCAAGGCGATTTTCGTTGAAGATGTCAAAGGTATCGAAGGCGAAGGGTCGGGTGGCTATGCCACCGAAATGTCTGACGAGTATAAGGTCGCTCAGGCTGCGCTCGTTTCAAGCCATATCGCCAAGCAGGATATCGTGATTACGACTGCGCTGATCCCCGGTCGCCCCGCCCCGCGCTTGATCAGCGATGCACAAATTGCGAGCATGAAGCCCGGCAGCGTGATCGTCGATCTGGCGGTCGAAGCGGGCGGCAATGTCGAAGGTTCGGTTGCGGGACAAGTGACCGTTATCCACGGTGTTAAAATTGTCGGCCATAAAAATGTGCCTGGACGTCTGGCAACTGATGCGTCGGCGCTGTTCTCACGCAATTTGTTCAATTTTCTCTCAGCCTTCTGGGACAAGGAAGTGGGTCGCCCCGTTCTTCCCGATGATGATGAAATTACAAAGGCCATTCGCTTGACGCATGGCGGCAAGGTTGTGAACGAGAGGCTGCTCGGGTAACGCGGCGCTTTTCGATATGATATATTTTTAGGGGTTAGTCATGGAATTCATCTCAATCTTTTCGATTTTCGTGATGGCCTGCTTTGTTGGTTATTATGTTGTCTGGTCGGTAACGCCCGCTCTGCATACGCCGCTCATGGCAGTGACCAACGCGATTTCATCAGTGATTATCGTTGGCGCGCTGATCGCGTCGGCACCGGCGATCACAGGGACGAGCGGGCTTGGCAAATGGCTTGGGCTGATCGCGGTTGTTTTTGCCAGCATCAATATTTTTGGCGGGTTTGCCGTTACCGCGCGAATGCTCGCAATGTATAAGAAGAAGGAACGCTAATCGGAGTTTTCCGACGCGTTCGAATTATAAACAGGGTAATCACCCGGCACCTCAGGCGCCGGGCACACCAAACAGGGAATGACCGTAGATGCATGATACCGTCGCTGCAGTGCCCACTTGGGTTGGATTTGCCTATCTCATATCAGGCGTGTGCTTCATTCTTGCGCTACGCGGCTTATCATCGCCTGCGTCAAGCCAGCGCGGCAATCGGCTTGGTATTATCGGGATGGCGATTGCTGTCACCACTACGCTGATTTTCCTTAAATCGGGTTTTGTTGAAATTCTGGCGGCCATCGGTATCGGCGCAGCCATCGGGATTGTCACTGCTCGGCGGATCGCGATGACCGATATGCCACAGCTTGTCGCGGCGTTTCACTCGCTTGTCGGGATGGCAGCGGTGTTGGTGGCGGCCTCCGGCTTCCTTGCGCCCGAAGTGCTTGGTATTGCCGGCAGTGACGGCATTATTCATCAGGCAAGCCGGATTGAAATGGGGCTTGGTATCGCGATTGGTGCGATCACGTTCAGCGGTTCAGTGATCGCTTTCCTCAAGCTCAACGGCAATATGTCGGGCAGCCCGATCATGTTGCCGGGACGGCACATCATCAATCTTGGTACGTTGTTGGCAATTATCGGCTTGATCGGACTGTTTTATACTGATCAAAGCCCTTGGATTTTTTGGACGATCACTGCGCTTGCGTTCATGATCGGTTTCCTTCTGATCATCCCGATTGGCGGGGCAGACATGCCTGTCGTTGTGTCAATGCTTAATAGCTATTCGGGCTGGGCTGCAGCGGCAATGGGCTTCACCCTTCAGAATACCGCGATGATCATCACCGGGGCGCTGGTTGGCTCGTCAGGCGCAATTCTTTCTTACATCATGTGCAAAGCAATGAACCGCAGCTTTATTAGTGTTATCGCAGGCGGCTTTGGTGCGGCACCTGAGGCAGGCGGCGCAGCCGCGAAAACTGACCGTCCGTGGAAGCGCGGGTCGGCTGAAGACGCGGCTTTCCTGATGGGGCAGGCTGAGCAAGTCATCATTGTCCCCGGTTATGGGATGGCAGTGGCGCAGGCGCAGCATGCGCTACGTGAAATGGGTGATCTGCTCAAAAAAGAGGGCGTCAAGGTCAAATATGCGATCCATCCCGTAGCGGGGCGTATGCCGGGCCACATGAACGTCCTGCTTGCCGAGGCCAATGTGCCTTATGACGAAGTATTTGAGTTGGAAGACATTAACAGTGATTTCGCACAAAGCGATGTTGCCTTTGTCATCGGTGCAAATGACGTAACCAACCCTGCGGCCAAAACTGACAAGACATCACCAATTTACGGAATGCCGGTGCTTGACGTTGAAAAAGCCAAAACAATATTGTTTGTCAAACGCTCAATGGGCGGGGTTGGCTACGCAGGTGTTGATAATGACGTGTTCTATATGGATCAGACGATGATGCTTCTTGCTGACGCAAAAAAGATGGTCGAGGACATCTGCAAAGCGCTTGCGCACTAAATATAAGCGTTATTTACCATTAAAGATGCATCCGGAATGGATGTATATAAGATGCAATTATTAATGTAAATTAATAACCTTTGTGCATCCTTAGGTCATGCGAAGCCTCATTTCATATTACAACTGCAGATATTTAATCCGTAATGGCATCAGTCATAAATGACGATAATCCGTTCTGGTGGCAATCTGGTTAACAAGCTAATAGTCTTGTAATAACAGGGGCGCAACCAATGGAAAAACAAACCGTGATACAATCTGGTTATCAACATACTCCAATCGCACTTATTTTTTCAGATAATGATGAAGGGGCTGGAGCGATACAAGATGCTGTTCTTGCAGCTGGTGGTAGAATAGGTGCCAGTACCAGCATTATCGATGCATTGCAGCGTTTAGAAAATCAGGCCGTAGCTGACACGATATTTATCGATATCGCGCACTATGATCGCTTGCTGATTGATACCCTGTTTGGTGATATTGAACGCTGGGCTAACGGTGCTTTTATTCCCACAATAGTCTCAGTACCAATTGAAATAATTGATTTTTTTTCTGATCGTATGGATGATGACCAGATAACTTTATTGTGTCAGCCCGATTCAATTGACCGAACTTCAGCGATTACAATGTCTTGGACGCGTCAAGAGATGGTACTCAACGATATTTCAGCTGAGCTTGACGGCATTAGAATCAAACGTATTTCCGATGAGGTGTCGCGGCTATCTCGGAGTCTTTCCCGGCTTGTTGCAAGTTCAGCAACCCCATTCGACAGGGCTGACGAAAGTGATAAGAATGACCGCCTAAAGGGTGTCCGGCTTGATTTTATTTCCGAGCCTGCGTCTTCTGCGCACCCGCCAGCAATTGATGCAGGAGAGGTACGCGCGATGCTTCGCCTTCGCCGCCTTCGCAACAATTATTTTTCGTCTGAATTATTCGCTGACCCCGCATGGGATATGCTGCTTGATTTGAGTGCTGCACAACTTGAAGGCGAAAAGGTTGCGGTGTCAAGCCTTTGCATCGCCGCCGCTGTTCCACCAACAACCGCGTTACGCTGGATCAAAACAATGTGTGACGCAAAACTGTTTGAGCGTCATGCCGATCCGCTTGATGGCCGACGAATTTTTATCGGCCTGTCATCAGGCGCTTCAAATGCGATGATGACTTATCTGGGTGCTGTCAAGCGCGCGGGCGGGTTTACAATTTGATCAGGCCAACACGCGCTCGATTAACCAAAAGGCCGAGACACTTCCGATTGCATAACCCATTGCCACACGCGCTTGATTAAGCTGCGCGGTGGCAATTTGGCGGATAATTGCAAGTAAGATCAGAACCGCACCAACAATAAACAATTGGCCAGCCTCCACGCCGAGATTGAACGTGAGTAGCGCGACCGGAACCTCACCCTTGGGCAAGCCAATCTCAGCAAGCGCGCCTGCGAAACCAAAGCCGTGCAGCAGTCCAAAGGCAAAGGCGACCGCCCACGGAATGCGTTCGGACAAGCGCGGTGCACTGGGCTGAGACTTCACAATCTCAACCGCTAGAAACACTATCGAAAGCGCGATGCAAATCTCAACCGGTTGGCGCGGCACGCTCAGAATTTGAAGCGATGTCGCAATCAGTGTGATTGAATGTGCCACAGTGAATGCGGTCACCGCCTTGGCGACTTGCCAACCGCCAGTGATCAGCAAGACAAGCGAAAGCACGAACAGCAGATGGTCAAATCCTGCCAGAATATGCTCAACTCCAAGCAGAAAATAGGTCTTGGCGACCTGCGCGCGATCCGCTTTCAAGGCGACTTCGGCCATTGGTGCATCAGCCGTCAGTCGCGCTGCCTGTACCGGTTGACCAAGCGGCGCGATCCGTACCAGCGCGTCAGTAAAGGTCGCATCAAGCCCAGTGAGGCCAACTTTTTGCCCCGCCAAATCGGCCGTACATTTAACGTCAGAGACTGCCACAATTGCGCCGTTTACGCGTGTGCGACTAGCAAGGCGCACGGCGCAGGATTTGGGAAGCGATGGCGTCACATTGCTCGCGAGCCCACCCTTGATCGGTGCCTTCCATACCATCCGCCAGTCGCTTGGGCTAAGCTGCGTCAGTTCGAGATAGCCGGGGCGAAGCTCATCAGCACGCGCGGTTGCGGTGATGGTGAGCAGCATTATAAGAAGCGCCAGAAGCCGCATCAGGGCCGCTTAATTTTAATATCATAGCCGTCTAACAGCGTCTGATACGCCTGATTTTCCCGCGCGATGCGTGTTGCCGAACGCCAGTCATTCTCAACGCGTTGGCGGACATCAGCAAGTTTGGGCGTGCTTACTGCGCTCACCGTATCAACACGCACAAGGTGGAGACCAAATCCCGAAGCCACTGGCCCTGACCATACGCCTTTGGGCAAGCCCATCAGTTTTGTCGCGAACGCCTCGCCGAACTGGCGGTCTACAGCTTCAGTTGTCGCAGCTGTCACGCTGCGCGGCAACGAGAGTGAATCGCCAAGCTTTTCAGCATCAGCGCCGTCTTGCAAGCGCGCAAGTAAGGCATTTGCTTTCACCAAAGCCAATACTTCACCCCTCGTTGTACTTACATAAACTGACTGAAAACTGATCAGCGGATTAGCGTTATAAAGCGCGGGATTTTTGTCGAGCCATGCTTGAAGCACGATATCGCTTGCCACCATTGTTTCAGCCTCTGATGTGGCAAGAAACTCCATCTTGGCACGCAAACGCTTGCGCACAATCGCATCATCTTGATCCAGGCCAAGCCGGATCGCCTCACGGTAATAAACTTCTTCCTTGATGTAATCGCGGATCAGACCATCAAGCTCATCAGCGCTTGGCGCGCGCTGCCATGTTTGCGACCATATGTTCGCCAGCCTTTGCACTTGCGCCTCGCCAACGACAATCCGGCGATCACTGGCGTCCACCATGTCTCCACGCCACGCATAAATGGCGAAGATAGCTGCACCAGTAATCAGAAAATGCACCAGTGGTTCGCGCAACCAGCGTGCCATGCGCTCTCGCAACGCTGTCATTTGCTCTTTGGTACGTACCAAATCGGCGATGTGTAGGCACGCTCCTGTGCCTTCATTGTTACCGAGGGCGGCATTTTCACCTTGAAGCGAACTGCATCATATGCGGGCCAGCTCGGCGTTGGGATTTCCATTACGCGGACGTAATAGAAAGCCTTCACGCGAGCATCAAATTCAGGGTCAATCCAAACCGTCGCCAATTCAGCTGCACCGATACTGTTGGTGTAAGTCGCATTGGCCAGATTGACAGTGTCACCAACCGGGGTCAGTTTTCCGCCTGTAAGTATGCGTCGCGCGGGTTCACTCCAGATGACATCAAATATTTTCTCATGAAGCTTGCCCCCTGCATCAACCCAGCCTTTGACTACCTGTGCCCGGTCAAGATTGCCCCCCATAGGGTCTTTGAGTGCTGAAACGATAAAGCTTGGCGCTTTCCCAGTACCTGGCTTCAAATCCGCCCCCATCGGCACGCCGCGTGTATAACCAGCCTTCACCATATTGGTTTTGAGATCATCTGCGGTAAAATCCCACCCGCCAAAGAAACGCACCTGAATGCGTGGGCCAGTCGTGGCATAAACCTCGCGCCGCATCATCGCATCGAAGATTGCGGCGCGGGTGTTGGCCTTGGCCCATACGCCCGCATAGCCGCCCGCTAGATAATGCCAGCCAAAGCGCCCTTGGTTTGATCCCAGATTTTGTGGCTGTGTCGCGCGGCGGGCGTTAGGCTCCACCCCGCTATGTTTGCCGAAGAAATTATTTTCATCCCCCGTGGCAAGTGCAGTATGGCTATCAGTCGCGCCAATCATCCCGAATTTATAGGGGTTAACGCCAGTGCGTGCCTCAATCGCAAGCCCGCGCTTGAGCGCCTCACGCACATATTCACCCGCAAACATCGCAGTGGTTTTGTTGGCCTGCATCGTCAAATTGCCAAGTTCCCAACCCGCATCGCCGTACCCTGCAAATTCATCATTGGGCGAAAGGAAGGGGTGCGATTCGCTGTCGCCCTTGATCTGCGTGACCTCAACCACTGGCTCACGCACGGCACGCCTGCGCGCATAATCCGCTGTCATTGGCGCGCCGTCAGGGCCAGTGAGTTCAAACATCAGGCCATTTGAGACGTTGCTATTGTGCGGGATTGCAAGCGCTTTGCCGCCCGTCACTTTCTCATAATTATCCATATAGTCCCACAGCATCGCCGCCGACGTTCCGGTAAGCGAGGAGTAAGGCAGCACCTTGTCCGCCTCCTTCTTGCCATCGCGGAACATGACGACGCGGTGAAGATTATCGCCACCGGGCATCAGCGTATATTCAAAACCCATAAAGGCTGTAAACTTGCCCGGCTCATTATAGCGCTCCACCACGTCAGTATGTGCTGTCCAGATTGTCCGCGTGGTTTTCTTCTGCTGCTCGGGATTGACCAGTGCTGGAGGCAGCGCGTTGCGCCCGACCATGTCAATAAGCTCGGCTGTTACCCGCTGTGAGCCTTCCGGCCCTTCGTGCATCATATCATGCCAGCGGCGCAGCAGCGGATCGCGGATGAACAAACGCGGCGCATCATAAATCGCCTTGGTTACGCCGAGCCCATCCGAATGGTCAGCAATCACAAGGAAATCAAGCGGCTGCGACAACTTGGCCTTCATGCCCGTCGTCGCGGTCACTTCCTCACCGCGCGCAAACCGCAGCGCTTCCTCCGAGCCAAGCCTTACCCCAAAGCCAAACGCATCAACCGAGTTTGAAGTGTGGAGATGCGTATCACCCCAATAAACGCGTTCAGGAAATTTAGTTTCAATGACTTGAGTTTCGGTCTTGCGACCTATGTCCGCCACCCGATCACAACCCGAAAGCGCGAGCGCGCTTACGCCAATAAGTGCCGCAATTGTCTTTGCCATACCTACCCCTCCCCTTTGGGCATTATTTGAAAATTTGCACGCTTATCATTTAGGAGCAAGCAGTGATTTGAAGGGAAGTGGTGGACAGGGCTGGATTCGAACCAGCGTACGCTTTCACGGGCAGATTTACAGTCTGCTGCCTTTAACCACTCGGCCACCTGTCCATTGGTGCGCTTT
>JAYUIX010000011.1:0-3317 GCA_043765635.1 Sphingomonadales bacterium | reverse complement strand
GTGAACTTCGCCCACAACTTTTGCCGCACAGCGATATCGGTGATTATATACCCGAACGGCGGGTGAGCTTTGGCCAGAATGCGATTGAGCTTGGCCCCAATGGTTTTGGCGTGCGGGGCTTTTCGGCGATCCTGTCAGTCAAGGATTATGCAGGCCAGACAGCACCCGGTATGTTTGATGAACTTCTGCGCCTGCCATTTGAAATAACGGTCACGCAGTCGTTCGCCTTTGTTGAGCGGCAGGCGGCGCTCTCACAAATGAACCTTGCTATCCGCCGGATGCGGTCCGCCGAGGATGAAGCTGTCAGCCTGCGTGCTGAGTTGGGTGACGCCAAAGATGAGGTCGCAGCGGGCCGCGCTGGCTTTGGCGAACATCATATGACGATTGCGGTGCACGGCGATACGCTCGGCACACTCGATCAAGGCGTTGCTGAAATCAGTGCGTCAGTTGCTGATCTGGGGGTGACGGCTGTGCGCGAAGAGATTGCGCTAGAGCCTGCCTTTTGGGCGCAGTTTCCGGGTAATTTCAGATATATCGCGCGACGGGGTTTGGTCTCAACCGCCAATTTTGCAGGGCTTGCGAGTGCGCATAATTTTGCGACTGGTACGCCTGCGGGTAATCATTGGGGCGAGGCGGTAACGCTCTTAGAAACGACGGCTGCTGGGCCCTATTTCTTCAATTTCCACCACGGCGATCTTGGCAATTTCACAATCATCGGCCCCTCGGGCAGCGGTAAAACCGTTGTCCTTAATTTCCTGCTCGCGCAGTCGCTCAAATATAAGCCGCGCATCATCTTCTTTGATAAGGATCGCGGGGCGGAACTGTTCATCCGTGCCATTGGCGGGCGTTATGACCGGCTTCATCCTGATAGCCCGTCAGGCCTCAACCCGTTGCAGCGCGAGGACACCAGCAGCAACCGGCAATTCCTGATCGATTGGGTCATTCAAATTGCCGGCGGGGCTGATGTTGAAGAAGTTGAAGCAATCAAGCAAGCGATTGACGCCAATTTTACCCAACCACCCGAACAGCGCCGTTTGCGCAATCTGGTTGAACTGTTCCGGGGCCGCGCGCGACCTGCGAGCACTGATCTCTGGTCACGGCTAAAACCCTGGTGGGGTGAGGGCGAACGAGCGTGGCTGTTTGATAATCCGCGTGATCTGACCGATCTTGATGCGCGCGTCGTTGGCTTTGACATGACCGCGATCCTTGATGATCCCGTGGCGCGCACCTCGGCGATGATGGTGCTGTTTGACCGAGTTGAAGCGCGGCTTGACGGAAGCCCCGCGATCATCGTCGTTGATGAAGGGTGGAAGGCGCTTGACGATGATATCTTCGTGCGCCGGATAAAGGATTGGGAAAAGACGATCCGCAAGCGCAACGGCATTGTCGGCTTCGCGACGCAGAGCGCGCGCGATGCGCTTGACAGCCGGATTGCGCGTGAAATTATTGAGCAGGCTGCAACGCAGATATTCATGGTCAATCCCAAGGCCAATGCCGAGGAATATATCGGCGGCTTCGGCCTGACGGCGCATGAGTTCGACCTCATCCGCACGCTTCCTGATAGCGCGCACTGCTTTCTCATTAAACATGGCAGCGAGAGTGTTGTGGCCCGGCTTGATCTGACGGGTGAGCGCGATTTACTAACGATCCTGTCGGGCCGCGAAAAGACCGTGCGCTTGCTTGACGTGTTGCGCGTAGAAAAGGGCGATGCTCCGGCGGGTTGGATGCAATCTTTGCTGGAGCAGGCGTGATGGCTGAACTCTGCCAAGCCCCGCCAAATGGCGCAGGATTTTTATCCGGCGCGCTCAATTTCATTGATTGCCAAGCGCAGACAATTGGTGAAGCCGGATATCAAGCGTTCGCACAGCCAGGGTCTGCGGTATCGCTCGCGCTTACGGCTCTACTGACGATTTTTGTCGCGCTGTTTGGGCTACGGCTGCTGTTCGGGCGCGCCCCCGATTTTGGCGAAATAATGATTGCTGCGATCAAGGTCGGGATCGTGCTGATGCTTGCGACAAGCTGGGCCGGATACCGTGTCACGGTCTATGATCTTGTCCTCAAAGGCCCGGCTGAACTCGCAGCAACTGTGGGTGGTTCGTCAAACTTACCGGGCAGCGACGGGGGGCTGACGCAGCGACTGCAAGGCGTTGATGATGCGGTACTTTTGCTGATCGATAGCGGCACTGGTCGCACCGACCCTGCCTCGACAAGACAGGCTCAAGACCCCACTGCCCCACCACTGACGCGCGCGCCGATTGCCGATGATCTCGCCTTTGGGCTTGGGCGTGTGCTTTATCTTACAACTGCGATTGGTGCGCTTGGGCTAGTACGGTTGGCTGCTGGGTTGCTGCTCGCACTTGCACCGGTTTTTGCAGGGTTCTTGCTCTTTGAGACGACGCGCAGTCTGTTTGCAGGCTGGGTTCGGATGCTTGCGGCGTTGCTGCTTGCGGCGTTTGGGGTGTCGATGATCCTTGCGGTTGCGCTTGCTGCGCTTGAGCCATGGCTTGCGCAAGTGCTCGCACTGCGCACTGCGCGATTGATCACGCCAGCCGCGCCAATAGAGTTACTTGTGATCGCACTTGCCTTTGCGGTGATTGCTTTTGGTGTGATTGCGGTGGCGTTTCGGCTCGCTTTTGCGCCCAGCCTATCAGTCCTGCTGAGTGTGCCTGCGCGATTGGCGACGCAGACATGGCGATCTGACACCTACGCAACCACCGCAAACGAACGGCCTGCCAGCAAAGCCACCTCAGAAACGTCGCGCGCCTACGCGGTCGCTGATGCTGTGATTGCAACGCAGCGGCGTGAAGCGTTGGCTGGCGGCTTGCCCGCAGGCGCCACGCAAGCAGGCATGACGTCAACCCGTATGCCAGAAACCATCCGTGAGCGCAGCGTAGCGATGCCCGCCGTTCCGCTCGGCCAAAGTTATAAACGCACGAATAGCCGTGTCTCTTCGGCTGCTACCCAAAGGAGCCGCCGGCAATGACCCCAGAAGCCCGCAAGGCCGCCGACATTTATTATGCGCAATCGGCAAGCTGGGCGCAGGAGCAGAATGACGCGCTTCGCGCCTCGCGAAAGGTCGCTTGGATTGTCGCCGGGATCGCGGCGATTATCGCGCTGGCGCTGGCGGTCGCCTTGATGTTCTTGATGCCGCTTAAAACGGTGGAGCCCTATACGTTGCTGGTTGATCGCCAGACAGGTTATGTCCAATCGCTCTCGCCTATTGAATCAAGCCGGATTGCGCCCGATACCGCGCTCACCCAATCATTCCTTGTGCAATATGTAATCGCGCGCGAGAGTTTTGACCGGGCGACGATACA
>JAYUIX010000010.1:0-10040 GCA_043765635.1 Sphingomonadales bacterium | reverse complement strand
CAGACGTCGGGCGAAGCAAGCGACCAGTTTTGGCGCGGGCTTTGGGGGGTGTCCTCGGACAAGGACAGTCTGCCAATATCGATCCTCCTTACGCGTCGTGTGTTCCAGAGGCGACCGACTGCACCGGGAGGCTGGATACCCCCACCTCCCGGTGGCTTTTTCAAGCGCCGGAGAGAATCGATCCAGTCAAGCCCAGAGTTCATTCCTGCCCCTTTGCACGGTCTTTTTTTTTAATCAGCCGCAATTCATGGTTAACCGGGGTGAAAGCTGTGAGTAACCCGAAAATGCCGTGTCCCAATTGCGGCTCATCTGTGCGGCCCTATCGATCTTCTCAAGAAACCAATGACGTTCGGATTATTTACTACGGATGCCGCAACGATTGTTGCTTGATGCGCTGGACAGCCACGCTTTCAAACCACCACATTGTGACGCCGCCGATCACGACGATTAAAAACTTGTCGATGCCAAAAAGCGGCTGGAAAAGCGAAGCCCGCCCGCCTGCCAGCCCGCCCTAAGCGGCGGTGCGCAAAGGCCGAGACCCGACCATCGATATTTAGAAACCAAAATCAACGCGGGCCACATGCGCCCGCGACGGAGACTCTTTAACCTGTGTATGAAGCCACCCGCCTTGAAATACTCAAACGATTGAAGGCGGATTACCGTTTCAAATCGGACACGGGGGCGGTGATGCGCGGCGGGACATGTCCGCTGTGCAAGGGCAAAGAGCTTTATGTCTACAGTGAGAAGCCTTGGGTCGTGCGGTGCGGACGGCTGAACAAATGCGGCGTCGAACTGCCTACCAAGGAACTTTACGCCGATCTTTTTGACAATTGGTCAAACCGCCACAAGCAAACCCCCGAAGACCCTCACGCCGCCGCCAAGGCCTATTTGCGTGACGGTCGCGGGCTGAACATTGTTAAGCTCGCGGGCACGTACACGCAGGAGTTGTTTCAGCACTGGGAGACCAAGGCGACGAGCGCGACAGTGCGGTTCGCCATGCCGTGCGCCTACGGCGCTGACAGCCGCCACAACGGCGCTGGCGGTTGGTGGGAACGGTTGATTGATCAGCCGCAGCGGTTTGGCAAGCAAAAGGCCAACATGCCCAAGGGCTGGAAATACGGGGGCCATATCTGGCACCATTCAGACCTGACGATTGAGATGCTGGCGACCAAGGATGAAATCTGGCTTGCCGAAGGGATTTTCGACTCGGCGGCACTGAACGAAGCGCTTGGCGTCGGTCGGCCCAATTGCGCCGCCGGATCGACACTTTCAACGAACAATTACCCTGAAAAATTCTTGGCCGCGCTTGCCGACGCAGCGACGACCGCTGCGAGCGGGAGCGGGGCGAGCGGGCACCGGCCCACCCTCGTGTTTGCGTTTGACGTTGGCAAAGCAGGCGTCAGTTTCACGCGCAAATATGTTGAGCGGGCACGTAAGGAAGGCTGGACATCTCGCGCCGCACAGGTCACGCCAGACGGCGAAGGGGCCAAGCTGGACTGGAACGAGCTTCTCCAGCACAACCGGCTGAGCGCGGACGACCTCAAAACCTATTTGGAAAACGGCGACATTACGGTTGCCGAAACCGCCGCTGAAAAAGCCTATTTGCTGTTCAAACGCCACGAACGCGCAAGCTTCCCGCTTACCTTCAAAACCCGCCAGTTGTGGGCCAACCTTTCGGCGGAGCGGATTAGTGAACTGGTCGAGGCTTACGACCACGACAAAACGTTGCGGCTGCTCTCGAACGAGGAGAAGTGGGAGAAGGCAGCGCGTGAAGCCGTCGTGATCAGTCAAGTTGCGAACTGCGTTTTTCGCGCACTTTACTACCAAGCCAACGAAGAGATTAAGCAGTACAGCTACTACATCCGGATTGATTTCCCCGGCAAGCAAGACAGCAAAAAGGCCAATTTCCCCGGCAACGTTATGTTGAAGGAGGGCGGCTTTACTGACCACCTGATTTCGGTGGCCCCCGGCGCGATCTTTGACGGATCAACCTACCAGTTAAAACATATTATGCGGCAACAGCTTGACGGCATTCGCACCGTCGATGCGCTGTATTTTAGCGGCTATTCAATCAAGCACAAGGCGTGGATGTTTGAAGACATTGCGGTGTCAGCAGGCCGGGTGATTGACCTCAACGACGAAGATTTTTTCGAGATTGGCAAGCTCGGCGTCAAGCCCGCGAGCCTTTCCGGTGATTTCGCAATCAATTACGACCCGCACAAGGTTGATTACAGTTGGTGGGATGATTTTCACGCGGCGTTCGGCCCGCTTGGCACTGTCACCTTGGCCTATTGGTTCCTCTCGCTCTTTGCCGAACAAGTCCGTTTTGAACAGCAGCGGCTCGGCTTTCTGGAAATTTGGGGCGAGCCGGAGTCGGGAAAATCCACGCTGTTAATGTTCCTGTGGAAGCTAGTCGGGCGGCTGATGAATTACGAAGGCTTCGATCCGGCGAGCGCAACAGCAGCCGGGATCGCGCGTGAGCTGGTCAAATACGGCAACCTGCCAATCGTGATGCTTGAGGGAGACCGCGCCGCCGACGCAAACCACAACAAGAAGTTTGACTGGAACGAACTAAAGAAGCTCTACAACGGCCACAGCCCGCGCACACGCGGCGTGGCAAACGCGGGGACAGACACATTCTCCCCGCGCTTTCGGGGATCTCTGATCATAGCCCAAAACCACCCAATCAAGGAGGCTGATCAGCCCGTTCTTGAACGGATCATGGGGCTGCACGTCAACAAATCGCGCTTCACCCCGCGTGGCAAAATCGCCTCTGAACGGATCGAAGGCATTGAAGTGTCCGAGGTGTCGGGATGGATCATCCACATGATCCGCCAAGAGAAGAATGTGCTGGATCATTACAAGGCGCGCTTCAAGGATCACGAGGTGCGGCTCAACAGCCACCGTGAGGTCGTTAGTACCCGGCTCGCGTTCAACCACGCCCAGCTCGCCGCCGCGCTTGATTGCTTGGTCAAGGCCATGTCGATTGACGGGCGAGGTGTAATTTCCCCGGCAGAGGCCGAATTGGCACAGGATTTAATCACGAAAATGTGCATCGAACGCCACACCGTCATTTCGTCAGACCACCCAATCATTGCCCAGTTCTGGGAGAATTTTGACTGGCTTGAGATGAAAATGGCCGAGGCTTCCCAAGTCCTTAACTGGCACCGCGACGAAAACAAAATCGCAATCCACATGACCCAGTTTGAACAGAAGTCAGCCGATTTCCGCATCAACCTGCCAGCCGGGATGGTCGAGCTTAAGAAGCTTCTCCCAACCTCAAAATCGCGCAAGTTCGTTGGGCAAACAACCGTCAACTCCAGCGACGGCAAGGCGCGGCATTGCTGGGTATTTGAAAAGTCGAAAGCAGAGGTGGTCATTGTCTGACGATCACACTTCTACGAGGATGGGCTTTATCGAACGCGCCGATGCAGACGGCACCAAGCGGATCGTTTGGGGTGCGCTGCCCGCGCTTAAACCCAAGGGCAAAAAGGCGCGCGTTGTGCCCGATCCAATCGTCGCGAACCCCGATGCCGAAGGTCAATCTCTTAAGCTGTTTGTTGAACGGATCGAACGGCTTGAGGAAGAAAAACGCGGGATCAATGACGATATTTCAGCCGTCTATTCAGAGCTAAAATCACAGGGCTACGACGCCAAGATTACGCGCAAGATTGTCGATCTGCGCCGAATGGATGGCCACGACCGCGCCGAAATGGAAACCATCCTCGACCTTTACAAATCCGCCCTCGGTATCAGTTGAAAGGAAAATATATGATCCTGCTACGTTCAGACAAAAAGACCAGCAAGAAAAGCAACCGGCATTGGCACCGGCGCTGGATCATCCTCCGCTCGGTCAAGCTTGGCGGCAAGGGCACTCCTGTTCTGACAGCGAAGCCAGTCTTCATTTTTATCGGTCGCGTTTGGGCACGGCGGAGCCAAACGAGAGGGTGGCTATTGAGCGAAACCAACCCAATCCGTTTTGTAAAGGGAGCCGATCAGTGACGAACTGCCAGATCTACGCGCGTCCGCTTGATGAGCGGGCCTACAAGCAAATCCGCTACCGCCAGCGGATGCTGCCAGCACAGCTTGACTTGGCGAGGCGCAAGGTTGTCGCGCTTGAGCGTGAGGCCAAACGCCTCGGTATGTACGAGCTGCTGATTGATCAAGGGGCGAGCCAATGACGGCGGTCAACAATCCGCCCGAATGGACGCACCCACGGATCGCAAATCCAGACGCGCTGCGGAGTCATTGGCCTGAAATCGCACACGAAGCGAACCAAGCGCTGTGGCGCCGCAAGGACGCCTACCCTGCGCGCGTGACGGCTGGAAAAATGAGTGCAGAGGACGCCGCACAAGAGATCGCCACTTGGCAGGAAATCGCGAACGATTGGGATTGGATTTGCACCGGCCTTGGCACACCCGCGAGCAAGGACAGCCTGCCAGAGCGGATCAACGCACTCGACACCGCGATTGAACGGTTTTTCCAAGTGGTTGACGGCCAAGGCGGGACAATGACCCCTGAAATGGCGCTGCAAGGAGCCGCACTCGCAACAATGCGGTGGTTCGCCGAACGCGAACGCGCGCACGACTACACCAAGCAAGTGCGCTGGCTCGCCGGATTTGGCCACGACTGGCGCGCGCGCAATCTGAAAAATGCAACCGAAGAGAGGAAGGCGGCATGATTTTCGACAGATATTGGCGCGTGCGGGCCACGCTGCCTGATCGATTTGGACAGCGGCTCGCCGTGATCGCCCGAGGCAAGCTCAACAGCGCCCTCGTCGAGTTTGAAGACGGCACCCGCCACATCGTTAATCGCTACGCATTCAGGAAGGTGAAATCATGAACGAGGCTGACTTTTCACAACACCCTATCAGTCTGGCGGAAAGGCGGGCAGGCAAAGCCGTTGACGGCTCAATCTGGAAACCCAGAGATGCGTTAATCTCAGCGCTCCGTCAGATTGATTCCCAAACTCTTGATCCCAGCGACCTGATCATCATCGCCCGTCTGAAGGGAAAGGCGTCTGGTGATATCCGAATTTTCAATTGTTCGTCAGACGGCCTGATCGCGAGTGGGATGATGGCCAAGGGCATGAGGCATTTTTCAAAATGAAAGCGCTCACAATTTGGCAGCCTTGGGCGTCACTGATCATTCTCGGCGCGAAGCCGTATGAATTTCGAAGCTGGATGGCCCCGCGATCAATGGTCGGCAAGCGGCTCGTGATTCATGCCGGGGCGCGGCCTATGCACAAGGCAGAGGTTGACGATTTAATCGAACGGCTCCGCGACCCTCAACGGTCTTGGTCAACCGGGCTGGTTCCAGAGATTGCGTTACCATTTCTCCATTCCCTAAATTCAGCGGATCAGCTTCCGCTTGGCGCGGGCCTTGGCACCGCTGTCGTCGGCGTCAGCCGCGAAGGCGCACACATTGCTGCGGAGCTTGGCTGCAACAATGTCAACGACAGCGAGCGCCACGAAATGAGCAACTTCGGCTGGCCCCTGACAGATATCGAGGCGTGGCCGGAGCCTATCCGGATGCCCGGAAAACAAGGCCTGTGGAACTGGCCACAAGTCGGGGACGTGCTGTGAGCGAGCGAACCCCTCAAGAAATTCTGGAAGATTTCAAGGCCAATGTTGCCGAGGGGGATCAAGACGGGTGCGAAGGCGTGATGATCCGGCGCGAACATGCCGCACAGCTAGCGGAAGCGGCGTGGGGCGAACTCACATCAACCGGCCCAGACCGGAGCGCAGAGTGGCTTAACGGGTGCGCAGCAGGCGTTGAGAAAGCCGCAGAAATCATCCGCCGTGGCCAAATCAGGAGGGTGAAGTGAGCGAGTTTAGCCCAACGACAGTCGTCCTGATTATAATCGTTCTATTTCATCAGATTGGCTGGAATTATTTTGCTCTACCCAACCAGCGTATTCTGGATTTGATTATTAGCACAGGTCTCCGCCACGATCTGATGAACTTCGTAGCTACACTTTTAATGATCAACTTCCTGTGGCCTCTGATAATTTTTCGGAGGGATATCCTGTGAGCGAGCAAACCAAGCAAGAGACGCTCGAGGCGTATCAAGATATTTTAGCCCGCACAGACCACAGGACATTAACCGGTCAAAAACAGCAAGATCGCAATATCGCTTTAGCCCGAATACATGCCGCAAGAGACCCCGGAACCGCGATTTGGATTGTCGTTGACCAAGAAAATCCGCTTCGCAGCATCCATCGAATTAAAATCGGCCCTCACACCCTGTACCTCGGCGACGCATACACCATCCGCCCTCAACTCGGCTGGTTTGATGCAGACGTCACCGATCCGCCTTATGCGTTCAACAATTTAGGCGGTGGCAAATTCCGCAAGGAGCGCGGCGCGAGCAACAGGATGATTGATGAAGGTTTAACCGAAGGCTTTGATCACGCGATTATTAACCCGCTGCTTTGCGGGGCGGTATTTGTGTTTTGCCACAATAATCAGATTGTCTCCCTGATGAGCTATCTCCAAGGCTCGTTCTACCGGGTGGTGCAGTGCAATTGGCACAAGATCGCACCCTCGCCGATGGCCAACAAAAATTATCTTGCCGACACCGAGACCTATTTTCACGCGTGGCAGCGCGGATGCGAAGTTGTCGGCAATTACGCCGAAAAGAAGCGCTACGTCATCTGTGCGCGCGAACATGACGCCCGAAAGCGCTTTGATCACGACACGGTGAAACCAGCCGGTGTGATGGACAAGATCATGGCCAATGTGAACGGCCATACCGTCTGCGACCCATTCATGGGCACTGGATCAACCGGGGTGGCCGCGATCAAGGCAGGCAAGATTTTCACAGGGATTGAGCACAACCCCAAGCATTTTGAAACCGCTGTCCGCCGAGTGACGGCAGCATTTAACGAAGGGAACAATACATGACACGATTAACCAAGGACGTGCGCGAATGGATGGTCACAGACCTTTTGAGGCTTAGATTTGACGAGGCAGGCAAGGCACTTGCGAAGCGCTCCGCTGAACTCTTCACGCTTGTTTATGAAGATCGGTACGACGCGGAGACCCGCAGGCTGATGAAGGCCTTGATGAAACGGGTCAAAGGGGCGTTTACACACCTAGACGTGATAGACCTCAACGTCCGTGGAATGTCACTTAATATTGGACGCTTCAGAATTGGGGATGAGAAGGTGATATTCTTCCCCGAAATTACGCCGCGACCAACTCTGAATAAAACAGGGGGCAAATTTGCTGTTTATTCAGATTGCCCGATATCTGAGCAGCTTTGTGATTTTGCCACCGACATCGCAAAATTTGCGAAGGATATTCAGAGCGCCAAAACCGAGGCATTGGGTGCGCTCTCCTCGGTAACCACAGCGAAACAATTGAGTGAAATGTGGCCCGAAGCGATGCCAGTGATCGGCCACCGCATCCCAATGCCAACCGGCAGCAACCTCCCAGCCGTGCAATTTTCCAAACTCACCAAGGCATTCGGGCTTGAAGCTGTCGGAACGGGAGCGGGCTAATGTTGATCCAATGCAGTGTGGATGATCGCACTTATAAATGGCTTGAGCGAATTGCGAAAGAACGCCGTGGCTGCGGTCAAACAGCCGAAATTGATCAGCTTGCGGAGGATGCAATTTCCGAATCGGCGCTAAATGCCGCCAAAGAGAACGGATGGCTGTGATGCGACGGGCAACTCCATTTCGCGGTAGCACATCACCCACCGCAATTCAAAGATTGAGGGATGCGGCCTTTTGGCTAAAATCTGACGCGCAGCACCGGCATAAATCCGGAACAAAAGGGTTTGGCTTCATGCTTCGGCACTGGAATAGTCCATCGATGGATGGTCATACAAAGGGTCGTTATTATTGGTGCCTCTCGCGTGATCATTGGCCGTGCACCTCCTACCCGAAGTGGCGGAAGAGGCAAAATATATCCCGCAACAGAATTCTAGACGCTGACTGGGCTTGCCCCTTCTAATGTACGCTGACTGGCAAGCCGCAGCTCGGCATTTTATCGCGCAGGTTGACGCGAGCCTTCCCAAAGATGCGACCTTGAAGGAGCGCCGCGCCGCGCTCCGCAAGGTCGCGTCGGAATACCACGGTGGCACAAGCTGGGGAAAAAAGACATGGAGCAAGCACACCTCTGCTTACCTCGCCAAGCACGGGCAACCACCCCGCAAAGTGCGAATGGCTCAAGTTCGGGGTGCAGAGTGCAGCCCGAAATTCGGCCCGGACATCATCTTTCCGTTTAGAGCGGCCGAGTGAATGAGTTGGCTCTTTTCGCAGGCGCTGGTGGCGGAATACTCGGCGGACTGCTCGCCGGGTGGACAACCGTGTGCGGGGTTGAACATAATGGATACGCCGCAGCCATTCTTGCGCAACGGCAAAATGATGGAACTCTCGCGCCTTTCCCGATTTGGAGTGACGTATGCACCTTTGACGGCCACCCGTGGCGCGGACTTGTTGACGTGGTTTCGGGAGGATTTCCTTGTCAGGACATCAGCGTCGCGGGGAAGGGCGGGGGCATCGAGGGCGAACGATCCGGGCTTTGGCGCGAATTTTTCCGGATTATTTGCGAGGTTCGACCCCGCTTCGCATATGTGGAAAACAGCCCAGCGCTCACTTCTCGGGGACTCGCAAGAGTGCTTGCTGATCTTGCCTCGATCGGGGGTGATGCGCAGTGGTGCGTTGCTGGCGCGGATGATCAAGGTGCCTGGCATGAGCGTAAGCGGCTCTGGCTTGTTGCCGACTTTGACGGTGCATGGGAACAACAACCGCAAAGGCTTGACCGACAAATCGGGGGACGGGCTGGCAACCGCGTTGCGGATGTTGCCGACGATGACAGTTCAGGATTCAAAGAACAACGGCAACCCAAGTTCGTTGGGCCGCAACACACAGCCTTTGAATCCGGTGATTGGTGGGCCGCTGAACCCGGAGTGGTGCGAATGGTTCATGGGCTGGCCAATCGGGTGGACAGGATTGCAGCCCTTGGCAACGGACAGGTTCCAGTGGTGGCTGCGCGCGCATGGGATTGGTTGACACAGTGATCAAAACCGCGCTCTTCACACCTTCAGAGGCCGCAATTCAGCTTGGTATTTCTGAGCGCACCTTGCGCAAGTTGCGGGATGAACGCGGCCTGCGCTACGTTCTCGTTTCAGCAAGGACGATTCGGTATCGGGCCGATGATCTTGACGACTACCTCGAAGCGCAGGCAACCGTGAAAGTGCCAATGCAATGTCAAAGCCGATCCGCCAAAAAGGCTCACCGTACTGGTACTATGATTTCAGGATCAGAGGTAGTCGGGTTCAAGGCTCGACAGGCCTGACTGGCAAACGCGACGCCCAAGCCTTCATTGATCGCCTCCGCTATACTATTCTAATGCCCGATCAGAAGCGGCCAGAGATCACGCTTGATGACGCTTGCGGCGTTTATCAGGATCATGCCCAGACCCTGCCAAGCTGGAAAGACGCGCGATACATGATCAATGCACTAGTTGATGGTCTAGGGGCCGACACAGTGCTTTCAAAGATCACACAGCGCGATTTAATCGCTTACGTCGCATCGAGGCGCAATGGCCGCAAGAACTCGACGGTGAACCGCGAGCTTGACGTGATACGAGCCATTTGGAGCAGAATAGCCCAAGCACGGTATGAGATTGACGAAATGCCGAACTGGAAGGCACTTCGCCTTAAACAGCCCCGGTTGACGCACAGAACACTTGGGATCATCGAGGAGAAAGATCGCCTCTCGAATATTCGTGATGACGTGCGCGGGGCTGTGCAGTTTCTCTTGATGAGCGGGTGGCGACGATCCGAGGTTCTAGGTCTGCGCTGGTCTGATCTTGATTTTCCGAACAGGATGGCCGTCACCCCGATCAAGGGCGGCGACATGGTAACCCGGCCACTTACCAATGCAATGATCGTGCTGATTTCAAATCAACCGAAGGCTGGGCCGTTCGTCTTCACTTATGTGTGCGAACGCACTTGCTCTAAAATGAGGCAAAAAGGCCAGCGATATCCTTTGACGATTACTGTGCTGCGAAGCGCATGGAGGCAGGC
>JAYUIX010000009.1:0-3362 GCA_043765635.1 Sphingomonadales bacterium | reverse complement strand
CTGACTTCGCCTTGTAAGCGGCGGCAATTTCGGCCTCAGTTGGTGTGGCCCGACTGGCGAAGCGTGCGCGATCAAACGTGGCATAGCGAATGCTCCGCATTTCAGGCGCGGTGTAGCGTGCTGAGTTTGCTTTGTAATACACCTGAATTTCAGCGGCCGTCGCGGGCTTACCCGCCGGGATCGCACTGTTCGGTACAATCGCAACCTGACCCTGTCGCGTTTCGAGCAAGGCCGAAGCATAAGGTGTTGCAAGCCCGACGGGCACGCGCAGACCCGCACTGACTGGCACCGCAAGCATCGTCGCGACTTTTTCGCGGCCAATATCATCGCGGACGCCGTCCTCGCTCAGGCGCTGCTGACCAAGAATGCCGAGAAAGATATTGCGATCAAATTGCCCGGTTGGCCCGCGAAACGCCGGGATGCTCGCGATCTCACCGTCGATCAGACGCTTGCTTGCAAAAATGCCTTCATCATTGGCAAAGCTTTCGAGCGCGCGCAGGCTGACCATCTGTTCAACCGTTTGTTCAACCGCGCCGCTGCGGACGAAGGCGGCGAGCGTCAATTCAGGGTTTTCGCGGCGCGCGGCTTCAAATTGGGCTTGGGTGCGCTGCATGACATCTTTTGCCGGAACGTCACTACGGCCAATTTGAGCAGGCGCTTCGCTGCTAGAACCAAGGCTGCCAACGCCGCTGCCGTCAGGAAGATTTACGCCGGTTACCACAAACGCCACGAGGATCACGCCAAAGAGCGCAAGCACAACCCATGAGGTAAGGATACGGCGGAAAAAGGTAATCATGGGTTGGCAATCCGGCTTGATGGTTGAAGGCGACAACGCCATAGGGCGACTTATGAAAAGATGGAAGTGTTTCGGTTGTCTGAAATGCTCACCAGAGGGAGGATTAAATGGCGCTGCGCAAATTGATCGCGGGTAATTGGAAAATGAACGGATCGCTTGGGGGGCTGGCAGAGCTTGATGCGATTGCCGAGGCCGCAGCAATACACAGCGTGATTGATGTCGCGATTTGCCCGCCAGCAACCTTGATCGCGGCGGCGGTCGCGCGTCAGCCTAGCCTCAAGATGGGTGCGCAAGATTGTCACAGCGCAGCAACGGGCGCACACACCGGGTGCCTGTCAGCGCAGATGCTCGCCGAGGCTGGGGCCAAAATGGTGATCGTCGGCCATAGCGAGCGCCGCACCGACAATCACGAAACCGACGCTGGGGTGCGGGCCAAAGCGGTTGCTGCGATCAACCAAGGCCTAACCGCAATTATTTGCGTTGGCGAAAGCGAAGCACAGCGCGATGCTGGCGATGCCGTCGCGGTTGTCACGCAGCAACTGGACGGTTCGGTGCCGGTTGAAGCAGATAGCGCGCGGATCGTCATTGCGTATGAGCCTGTCTGGGCGATTGGCACAGGGCGGACGCCGTCAACCCCTGATGTCGCCGAAATGCACAGCGCGATCAGGGCGCGGCTCATGGCGCTGCTCGGCGAAGGCGGCGCTGCGGTGCGCATTCTTTACGGCGGATCAGTCAAGCCAAGCAATGCCGCTGAGCTGATGGCGGTTAGTGATGTTGACGGCGCGCTGGTCGGCGGAGCAAGCCTGAAAGCGGCTGATTTCGTGCCGATCATTGCCGCTGCCGCATCGATTTAGGGTGTGATGAGTTTAGATTAAACCAAGCCCGTTTGGGCTGAGCTTGTCGAAGCCTTGCCCTTTCTTCTTCAAACCCCGAAAGTGAAGGACAGCCCTTCGACAGGCTCAGGGCGAACGGCTTATTTTAATCTCATCAAGCTACAGAGTTCATCATATCACGAACGGATTAAACTTTAATCAAATCTTGGCGGCGCGCTTAGATACGGCTATCAGGCCGCAATGGGGACTTTATCGTGACCATAAATGAAGCGCCTGAAAACGACGTCAGCGCACAAGCACCGCTTTTCATACTGTCCTTTAACCACCGTGACGAACTCGCACTCGCCGCGTCGCGTGCTGGGTGGCAGTCGATTGCGGCACGGCGCAAAGACAGCGTTGAATACCGCTTTGCCTCAAGCGGCGCGATGATTGCCGTCGTTGATGCACGCGGCGCATTTGATGAAGGGCTTGAGGCGGTGGCCGCGCTTTCAACTTCGGTTGAAATCAGTGCCGCCGCTTTGCTGGTGATCGTGTCGCGGCGCGATGTTGCACGGCTTGATGCGATGATCAATGCGGGCGCAACGCACTATCTTGCTGCGCCCTTTAGCCAGACCGAATTTGGCCAGTCACTCCGTTTTGCTGAGCGCCATTCAGTGCGGCTTGGCGGCGGCTGGCAAGCCGTTGAGCGGCGGCGTTCGTTTGATCAAGACGGCGCTTATGCGTGGCAGGTTAATCTCAAAACCGGGCGGGCCACACTAAGCGAAACCTTTTGCAAGCGGATCGGTGCGCCGTCGCGCGATATGCCCGCTTTTGCGCTTTTGCGCGGGCTGAGTGGCGACGATCGCAGGACGGCATTGAATGCTGTAAAGCGCATCCTGCGCGATGGTCGCCCGACAGCGTTTGGCCATATGCTGAGTAGCGAAGATGGCAGCACGACGCGCGTTGCCGAGCATTTACGCTATGATGATGCGCGCGGCATATTGGTCAGCACGATTGAGTTCCTCGATACTGGCTCGGAAAATCAGGGGCAAAGCACGCGCGATCAACTGACCGGGCTTGGTGATCTCGCCGCCGCACGCCGATGGATCGACGCACGGCTGACGTCCCCGGGTGATGCGTTTCACATCCTGCTGATTGCGGTGACTCGCTTTGAAATGATCAACAGCGCCTTTGGCCGTGAAACGGGCGATGGCTTGCTGCAAAATGTCGCGCGCCAGATTGACCGTCTGGTGAGCGATGTTGGCGGTGATCAGGTGATGGTTGCGCGCACTGCGGGTGCTGAATTCATCGTCGGGCTTGACGGCGTTCATCAGGCCGACCGGGTGCGATCACTGGCGGAGCGGATTGCCGATCAGATTGATCGGCCAACATTGTCAGGCGCGCATCTCGTCACGCTGTCAAGTCGGATTGCGATTGTCGAGCGCGGCGAGGGCGATGACGGTTCCTCTCGTCTATTAAGACGCGCGGGCATGGCGATTGCCGAGGCGAAAGCCTCTGATCAGGGGCGGATTCGCTTTCTGAGCACTGCTGATCAAAACGCGGTTGACCATCACCAGTCGCTCCAATCTGATCTGCGCAATGCGCTTGACCGTGATGAAATTGAACTGCTTTTTCAACCGCAGGTCGCGATCCCGTCGGGTGAGATAATCGGCGTTGAAGCGCTCGCGCGGTGGCGGCATCCAGTGCACGGAGAGCTTGGCGCGGTGACTTTGTTCGCTGTCGCCGAACAGTCG
>JAYUIX010000008.1:0-10271 GCA_043765635.1 Sphingomonadales bacterium | reverse complement strand
TCACTGCCCGTCCGCCCACAGTTGCCATCCGGGCGCGAAAGCCGTGACGCCGGGCGCGTACTAGATTGCTCGGCTGAAAAGTGCGCTTCATCGCTCATATCCTCAAACGTCTTGAATAAAAATGGCCGCCAGCAATTTGGCAGCCTGTTGAAGCCGCGCTTAGGGAAACGCGTGGCCAAAGTCAATTGCGAGGCGATAGAATTTGCCAATAGCCGGGAGTGTGATAATCTTTGGCGCATGACAGCGCAACTGCCCATCAGCACCTCCCCCCAGACTGCAAAGCTGACCGCGCGCGATTTCTGGCTGCTTGCTGACGCTGGCGCATTTCAAGGCTTTGTTAAAACTGAACTGATCGAAGGGGAAATACAGGTCGTGAATGCCGTTCATTCCCGCCACGCGAAGGCACATGCCACTTTGACCGTGGAAATCGGCATGGCGCTACGCAAGCTTGGCACGCCGCTCATCCTGCTCTCAACCCCCTCAACTGCGCTTTCGGATGATTCAATCCCCGAGCCTGATATTGCCATCGCGAGCAAAGCCGAGGGTAAAGCAGTCAGCGGAGCCGATATTCTGTTGGCGGTTGAAATATCCGATACGACACTCGCCTATGATCTAGGCCGCAAAATGCGCCTCTACGCGCGGCACGGCATCACTGAATATTGGGTGGTCGATATTGAGGGCAAGCGAATATTGCGGCATAGTGGGCCGGAGGATGATGGCTACCGGGTGTGCGATGAGGGGGCCTTTGGTGGGCCGCTTGAGGCGGTTACGATTGCTGGGTTGGTGGTTGAGACGGGGCGGTTGAAGTAGAGGCTTCCCGACGAACGTATTAGCAGAGTTTTTCGCATTTTCGTCACTCCCGCAAAGGCGGGAGTCCATAATCACAGGCCTTGGGAGTATATGGACTCCCGCCTTCGCGGGAGTGACGGTGAGGGGTTGTGCATCTTATCTTCGCGCCTTTGCGCCTTCGCGCGAGTCAATTCTGACATTTCAGAGTGTACCAATGGCGGGAATACGGGTTCACGCGAACGCGCGAATGGCAACGCAATACCTTAGGCAAAGCCTTTGGCAAACACGTTTTTAAGCTGAGCTTCCAAGTTCTCGTTTGACTGATCAAAATCGGGGATTCGCATTCCAAATATCGGATTGGCTAATAACAACTCTTCGACGCATGCCGCCGCAGCTTTCAAAATGGCCTCGACCTCCCCAATTTCCAATCCTAAGCCTTCTAGAATGGTCTTTGCACTTTTATCGCGTGAGGCATGCGCGGCCACATCATGTCTATATTGTCTAATTTTTTTAATCGATTCTCTATAATTTGTGAACAAACTTCCGAGGCGAGCGGTATCGTCTTTGGTTTTGTAAAGCGCCTTATCCTTGTTGGCATGAAACAATGAATACGCACCTTTTGTCTCATCGAATAATTGATGTGTCATCACGATTAGGTTGTTCACTGAAGCATCGCTAATCGCCAAAAAAGCGTCAGCACACGTCGACTTGGGCGACGCAGCGACAACGGAATGGAGCGCCCGATAGATAATGAGCGACCTATGTGCTTGATAGATTTGTCGACAAAGTATCCATAACCGCCTCGCAACATCTGGGTTTGTGTGTTTCGAGTAAGCCATCTCCAAGCTCACCTAGTCAACTTCTTATAAGCCAACCTCGTCGGCCGATCCGCCGCATCGCCCAGACGACGTCGCTTATCTTCCTCATAGCTTTCAAAGTTCCCCTCGAACCATTCGACATGGCTATCGCCCTCAAACGCCAAGATATGCGTTGCAAGCCGATCTAAGAAGAAGCGGTCATGGCTGATCACAACCGCGCAGCCTGCGAAATTTTCGAGCGCCTCTTCAAGTGCGCGCAGTGTTTCGACGTCGAGATCGTTTGTTGGTTCGTCAAGCAGTAGCACGTTGCCGCCCGCCGCGAGCATTTTCGCGAGATGCACGCGGTTGCGTTCGCCGCCTGAGAGTTGGCCGACCTTTTTCTGCTGGTCTGTGCCCTTGAAATTGAACGCACCGACATAGGCCCGCGTGTTGACCTCATGCTTGCCAAAATAGAAGCGTTCGTTGCCGCCCGACACTTCTTCCCACACATTCTTAGTGGGGTCGAGATCGTCGCGTGACTGATCGACATAGCCGAGCTTAACCGTCTCACCGACCTTGATCGTGCCGCTGTCGGGCTTTTCTTGGCCCGTGATCAGCTTGAACAGCGTTGATTTACCCGCGCCGTTTGGCCCAATCACGCCGACGATACCGCCGGGGGGGAGGGTGAATTCGAGATCATCGAACAACAGTTTATCGCCATAAGCCTTGGTAAGTTTATCCGCGTCGATCACGTTGCCGCCAAGCCGCGTTGGAATCTGGATCAGGATTTGTGAGCCGCCGGGACGGCGATCGGCTTGTTTCTCAACCAGCTCGTCAAATGCCTTAATACGCGCTTTCGATTTGGTCTGGCGCGCCTTGGGGGATTGGCGGATCCACTGAAGTTCTTCCTTGATAGCCTTCTGGCGGCTTTCATTCTCGCTATCTTCCTGTTCAAGCCGCTTGGCCTTGCCTTCAAGCCATGCCGAATAATTGCCCTCAAACGGAATGCCACGCCCGCGATCAAGCTCAAGCACCCAGCCGACGACATTATCAAGGAAGTAGCGATCATGGGTAACAAGAATGACGTTGCCAGCATAATCAATCAGATGCTTTTCAAGCCATTGGACGCTTTCGGCATCAAGATGGTTGGTAGGCTCATCGAGCAGCAGCACCTCAGGCTTTTCAAGCAACAGGCGGCACAGCGCGACGCGGCGGCGCTCACCGCCTGAAAGATTTTCAACGCTCGAGTCACCGGGTGGGCAGCGCAGCGCCTCCATTGCAATCTCAAGCTGATTATCAAGCGTCCAGCCGTCCACCGCGTCAATCTTTTCCTGAAGCTCACCCATTTCGGGGAGCAGCGTATCAAAGTCAGCATCGGGTTCAGCCATTAGCGCAGAAATCTCGTTAAACCGGTCAACCATATCGGCAACTTCACGAACACCGTCCTTCACATTTTCGAGGACGTTTTTCTTTGGATTAAGCTGCGGCTCTTGCGCGAGATAGCCGACGCGGCAGCCTTCGGCGGCCCATGCTTCGCCCGTGAATTCGGTATCATAACCCGCCATGATCTTCATCAGTGTCGATTTACCAGCGCCATTGACGCCGATGATCGCGATCTTCGTTCCGGGGAGGAATTGAAGAAAAATGTTGTTGAGAATGGGCTTTGCTGCGCCGGGGAAGGTCTTGGTCAAGCCCTTCATGACATAGCTGTATTGGACGGCCATTGGGTCGATTCCTTGAAAATATGGTGTGCAGGATTTGGCGGCGCATTAGCCGAGGTGCAGGCGGATGGGAAGGGGCGATAATTGCGGTTAAGCATCCATCTCAATTGCTTTTGCTTTTAGTTATACGCCATATGAATGACTTGGTCTTTTACGGTGAGGTTAGTGATGCGGAAAGTTGGTTTTGGGATCGCGTTAATTGGTATTGCGTCACTGGGCAGCATGGTGTTCGCTGCGTCGCCAACACCGGGCACTGCGCTCAATATCGTCGAAGGATTGACCACTGAAATCGGCCCGCGTCTGGCGGGAACCGAGGCCGAGGCAAGA
The DNA here is from genome assembly GCA_043765635.1 of Sphingomonadales bacterium. Lineage (GTDB taxonomy): Bacteria > Pseudomonadota > Alphaproteobacteria > Sphingomonadales > Sphingomonadaceae > Aquisediminimonas. Next base: position 6,637 of record JAYUIX010000008.1, on the reverse strand, counting down.
GCCCGCGAGTGGGGGGTGAAGAAGCTAAAAGCGCTTGGTTTCAAAAATGTCCGGATTGAAACTTTTGATATGCCCGTCTGGGTGCGCGGCGCAGAGACGGCTGAGATTGTCTCACCATTTCCGCAAAAACTGATCGTCACAGCACTTGGCAATAGTGCGGCAACACCGGAAACCGGTATCACTGCGCCGATTATCGCGTTTGACAGTATAGCGGCGCTTGAGGAAGCACCCGAAGCAAGCATCAGGGGCAAGATCGTCTTTGTTACGCACCGGATGCGTGCGACGCAGGATGGATCAAGCTATGGCGTGTTTGGTCCGGTGAGACGTGTTGGCCCGTCAATTGCAAGCCGAAAAGGCGCAGCCGCGATTGTCATCCGCTCGCTTGGCACTGATATGACGCGCTTTCCCCATACGGGTGTGCAGACTTGGGCTGAGGGCGTCACGCCAATCCCGGCTGGGGCACTTTCGCTGGTGGATGCGGAAAACCTCGAACGAATGCTCGCGCGGACAACAACGGTAACGATGAAGCTTATCCTCACACCGCGCAATCTTGGCAAACAGCAATCAGGCAATGTCATCGGCGAAATTCCGGGCAAAGACCCAGCGGCTGGCATCGTCGCAATTGGCGGGCATCTTGATAGCTGGGATCTGGGCACCGGCGCATTTGACGATGCTGCTGGCCTCGCCATCACGACTGCGGCTGCCAAAGGCATATTGGATTCAAAGAAGAAGCCCCGCCGGACGATACGCGTGATCTGGTTCGGTGCCGAAGAAGTCGGAATTTTTGGTGGCAATGCCTATCTTGCAGCGCATGGCAAAGAACCTCACGCACTTATTGCTGAATCCGATTTTGGCGCTGACCGCGTGTGGCGGGTTGATTTTAAATTGCCCGATGGCGCAAAGCCGCTTGCTGACCGGATCAAACGTGCGCTCGCTCCGCTTGGAATTACGTCGAGCAATGAAGTGGCGGGCGGTGGCCCCGATTTTAGGCCAATCGCGCGCACCGGGGTCAACGCGATTGACCTTCGACAAGACGGCACGCGCTATTTCGATCTGCATCACACCCCCAATGATACGTTTGATAAGATTGATCCAGTGCAGCTTCGCCAGAATGTTGAGGCGTGGTCGATCATGCTTGAGATGGTGGCCAATGCGCCTGAGGATTTGCTGGCGCAAAAGGCTAAGTGATATGCGACAGGGGCTTTTCCTGCTGCTGATGCTCGCTGCGTGTGACCGTGAGCAGGTTGCCGAAAGTAATCAGGCAGCGGTGATTGAACGGGCAAAGGCGCTTGAAAAGGCCGCCGATGCCACCGTTGATGAAAGCATTGCCCAGATGACGCGTGAGTCATTGGATGAGACTGCCGAAAATGAGGCTACCGAGCAGTGAGCGGTTCTGTTCTTGAGGAAACGAAAGCGCTGCTGAACCACTTTGGCGTCGCCGTCGGTGGCGAAGAGGTTAACCTCGCGGTCGATAGCCCAATTGACGGCAGCACGATTGCACTGATCAAAACCGATGAGCTTCCCGAAATCGAAACGCGGATTGCGGCTGCTCATGCCGCGTTCTTGCGTTGGCGATTGGTGCCTGCGCCACGGCGCGGCGAACTTGTCCGCTTGCTTGGTGTGGCATTGCGGCGGGAAAAGATTGCACTTGCGCAGTTGGTGACGATTGAATGCGGTAAGCCGATCTCCGAAAGCCTTGGCGAAGTTCAGGAAATGATCGACATTTGCGACTTCGCGGTCGGGCTGTCGCGACAGCTCTACGGCCTGACCATCGCAAGCGAGCGCCCCGGTCACAAGATGTTGGAAACATGGCACCCGCTCGGCGTTGTCGGGGTGATTTCAGCGTTCAACTTCCCCGTTGCCGTGTGGGCGTGGAACGCAGCGCTCGCGCTGGTTTGCGGCAATGCGGTGGTGTGGAAGCCATCGGAAAAGACGCCGCTGGTCGCGCTGGCGGTGCAAGCCCTGCTTACAAAAGTCATTGCCGAATTTGGTAGTGATACGCCTGCTGGGCTTGCTTCGGTCATTATCGGCGGTGCGCGCGAGGGCCGCGCGTTGGTCGAAAGCAAGCAGGTTTCACTCGTTTCGGCCACGGGCAGCACGCGGATGGGGCGGATCGTCGGCGAAGCGGTGGCGGCGCGTTTTGGCCGCAGTTTGCTTGAACTTGGCGGTAATAATGCCAGCATCGTCGCGCCCTCGGCTGACCAAGCGCTCGCACTGCGGGCGTGCGCGTTCGGTTTCATGGGGACGACTGGCCAGCGCTGCACCTCGCTGCGGCGGTTGTTCGTTCACCGCTTAATCTATGACGGCTTTGTGGGCGCATTGAAGGGCGCGGCGGCATCGATATCGATTGGCGATCCGCGTGACCCCGCCAATTTGATTGGGCCGTTGATTGATGAGGCAGCCTATGCCGGAATGCAGACTGCACTTGAGGCGGCGCGCGCAGCGGGCGGCATGGTGAGCGGCGGCGAACGACTTGACCGTCCCGGCGTCTACGTTCGCCCCGCGATTGTCGAGCTTCCCGAACATGCCGGGCCAGTATTGAATGAGACATTTGCGCCAATCCTCTATGCCTTTGCCTGTGATGATCTGGAGGACGCCATCGCGCTGCAAAACGCGGTGCCGCAGGGGCTGTCATCAAGCATTTTCACGACAGACCTTCGCGAGGCCGAGCGGTTTCTGTCTGCGGCGGGGAGCGACTGCGGCATCGCTAACGTCAACATTGGCACATCAGGCGCAGAAATCGGCGGCGCATTTGGCGGCGAGAAGGAAACCGGCGGTGGGCGCGAGTCAGGCTCTGACAGTTGGAAAGCCTATATGCGGCGACAGACGAGCACGATAAATTACTCATCCGAATTGCCACTCGCGCAAGGGGTGTCGTTCGACATCTAAAGCAGCCGCATCTGCGCGCCTTCGGGCGGGACAAACAAATCGCTGCGCAAAATTATCCGCTCACGATTGAGCCCCAACTTCCGGCAGGCAATGCCAAACCGTGTGCGCAGCAAATCGGCCCAAGCGCCTTGCCCGCGCATTCGCGACCCAAAGCCCGGATCATTATCACGCCCGCTGCGCAAGGATTGGATGATCGCCATCACCTTGCCCGCGCGGTCAGGATAATGAACGCTTAGCCATTCGCGGAACAGCGGCGCGACTTCATGGGGCAGGCGAACGGGGATATAGCTTGCGCTGATCGCCCCGGCCGCAGCGCCAGCTTCAAGGATAGCCTCAATCTCATGATCAGTAATCGCTGGAATGACGGGCGCAACATTGAGATGCGTTGGCACCCCCGCCGCCGCCAGCCCGCGAATGGCCGCAAGCCGCTTTTCGGGGCGGGGGGCGCGCGGCTCAAGCGTGCGGTGGATCGCCGGATCAAGCGACGTGACTGACACCGCAACCGCTACCAGCCCCTTTGCCGCCATTGGCCCGAGAATATCAAGGTCAGCCAACACCCGGTCTGACTTTGTCGTGATCGTCAGCGGATGATCGCACTGCGCCAACACCTCAAGGCAGGCGCGCGTAATTCGCCAATCGCGCTCAATCGGCTGATACGGATCAGTATTAGTGCCAAATGCGATTGGCGCTGCGACATAGCGTTTATGCGCAAGCTCAGCGCGGAGCAGCGCCGCCGCGTTGGGTTTGGCAAAAAGCTTGCTCTCAAAATCAAGCCCCGGCGACAGATCATGAAACGCATGGCTTGGCCGCGCATAACAATAGATGCAGCCATGCTCACACCCGCGATAGGGATTGATCGAACGGTCAAACGGAATGTCTGGCGACGTGTTGCGCGTGATGATCGTCTTGGCCTGCTCAACTATAACCGTGGTGCGCAGACGCGGCGCATCACCATCAAGCAAAGCGCGTTCGTCAAGCCAATCGCCATCGGCCTCGCGCGCATTCAAATTGAACCGCATCGGCACTATACCACTTGCCGCCCCGCGTCCGGGGGTGAGGGCAGGGGGTGGCTGTGATCCCCGATTTTGTTTGGGCAGCGCTGTCATTTCAAAGCCCGCGCGCCTTTTTGAAAAAGAGCGGAAATCTCAGGAAGTTGACACTGAATCGGTATGTTTGTGAGTGGTACGAATGAGGGGTGTGGGCGTGGGGCGGGTGCCTCTGGCGGGCGTATCAGAACTATCTGCAGGGAGGTAATTACGGTGACCATGAATGGAACATATTAGGAATATGATCGGTAGGAAAGACCCAACCCATCATCCATCCGTCGATGGGAGTGGCTTCTAGCGAGTCTCAATTTTGTGGGAGACGGACCGGCGGATTTGGGGGGGCGATGTTGAAAAAGCCGCCATAAAATTCTATCGCTAAAGTTGTCGCAGTCGATCCGCCAAAGTCGGTCGACCGACAATGGATACGCCATTCGCAAGCCCATCGAGAAAATTGGTTTCTCCATCATGCGATCTACAGTTTCTTCTACGTCTCTTCGACAGTGATTTTTCCGCTTATTTCCCTCAAAGTCTTTTTCGTAGAATTCGCATGGCTCAGATTCTCGGCCAATATAAAAGAGCGTCTCTAGGTCTGCTATTTCATCTGGAGTAAGGGTGCCTAAGATGGCTGCTTTGATCTCGTTGCGAACATGTCGATATTTCTCCCAGTCGGCGCCAAAAAAGTCTGTGCCAAGCTCGTTTTCAGGATCATCGATGGGGTGGCGCTTGCGCCATTCCTCGATTGTCAGAATTGCGTGCTCGTCGGACAAATGTAGCAGGTTCGATTCGATGCCGATTTGTATGTTCATCTCTCGGTTTTTCTGTATCTCGTCGAGAGCATTGCAAAATTGACGATTGGTCAATTCGAATTTCTCTTTTACGATGGCTTTGCGCTCATCAAAATTGGACTTACTCCATTCGTCCCGATTGGGTAACATTTTTGCAATTTCCAGTAAGTCTGAGCGGGAGCATCTCGTTGTGAAGCTTCCCGTGCTTCTTTCCGCGATGACATCGATGACACGATACTGCAGGCGTTTCAAAATTTCGCCAAGCGCATTCAAACTCTTTCGAATTAGCCTAAGATTAGCTACCGCGTGTCCTGCTAGGCTCGGTTGCCCCTCTCTGTTTTTCGAATAGCGGAATTCCTGCCCATCGTCATCAATCTTAGCGAGGCTGACTATAAACGGCTCAAGCTCAGCAACACCCTCTCTTAGCAGTTTATCTCCAGGGTTGCTGTCGTGAAGGTGCTTCCAATGCGACAAGATATCGTGGTTGGTGATTGGGTGATGCTTTGCAATAACACCTTCACGGTGAAGCCTCCCTATCGCGAATTTCAGCGATAGTTCAACAGCATGACGCGCATTGTATAAAATTGGCAAAACAAGCGTGTCTCGCTGAGACATCAACTTTTTATCAAAGATTGCTTCTACAAGCTCAATAGCAGCTTCCATAAAGCCATCTACATAGTTCCGCTCTTCTCCTTGCTGCCCGATACAAGCATTCCATTGGCTATCATGAATGATAGCAAAGAATGGATCAATACTATCCAGTGTGGACGTGGGTTCTGCCATTGACTCACCATTTTTTCTATAGTTTTAGAAGCGTATCGTTAATTGGATGGCCGCTTTGGGGCAACAACGAATAATCCTCAATTGCCGCATTTTCAAGGAAACCAGCCACGCCCTAAACCGCCCCCCTTGGTTCCTCCAATGTCATCCCCGCGATAAACCCTGATCGGCTTTCACCTGCTGCACGCGCCATTGCGTCGAGGCGTTTTAGGACGCGCCTTGGCAAGGTGATGTTGATGCGTTCGGTGGTGTCGTCGAGGGCGGCGGGATCGAGCGTGATGACGCCGAATGTCCATCCGGCGAATTCGGCGTTATGGCGGAGCGTATCAAGGCTGCTTGGGTGGGGGATTGCCTCACCCGCATCAAGCGCGGCATCAACCCAAGCTGCGGCGGCCTCTTCGGCCCCGGCGAGCGCTTCATCAAGGCTATCACCCGCCGAAAAACATCCGGGCAGGTCGGGGATGATCACGCCAAAGGCGGTTGTTTCGTCGCCGGGTTCAATCGCAATGGGATAGCGCATAGTGATTTCCTAAATTCCTGCTTGCTTGCGAATGGCCGCAACCAATCCAACGCCCAAGTCCTTCTTGGGATGCGGCACAACCACATGGCCCGAACGCGTTGGATGCCGAAACACATGATGTGAACCCCGAACGCGGTTAAGCTCCCATCCGGCGGATTTGATTTCGCGAATGATATCGGTGCTTTTCATCGTGTGTATGATACACATGAACTATGTAATTTGTCAAGGATAATTACGCGGAGAGTGAGGCGTCAAACCTCCCTTAACCTCGGCATCAGCTCAACAAAATTGCAGGGCCGGAACCGGCTGTCCAACTGGTGTACCAATATCCCGTCCCAGCCGTCTTTGACGGCTCCGGTTGAGCCGGGGAGGGCGAAGATGTAGGTGCCGCGTGCGACGACGGCGCAGGCGCGGCTTTGGATGGTTGAGGTGCCGATGGTTTGGTAGCTTTGCCAGCGGAACAGCTCGCCAAAGCCGGGGATGTCTTTGCCGCCAAGGCTTTGCAGGGCTTCGGGCGTTACATCGCGCCCGGTGACGCCGGTGCCGCCGGTGGTGATGACGCAGTCGATGCTTTCATCCTCGCACCAGCGGTGGAGGAGGGCGACGATATCCTGCGC
>JAYUIX010000007.1:0-10316 GCA_043765635.1 Sphingomonadales bacterium | reverse complement strand
CGATTTTTTGCGGGCGGCCAAATTGGGTGATAACGCCCTCCGCAAAGGCCTTGATCTGCGCGGCGGAGGCAACCTTGCTCAGGAAACGCGGATCGAATAAATCTTCAGGCTTGACCGTGCCAATCAGGAACGGGATGATCTGATCAATCCGGCGATCAAGCGGCGTTGTCGTCTCCCCCGCCTCAACGGACTGTGCGGCGGCTGCGCTCATAATTCCTAATGTTCCATAAACGAGTAATAGTGCGCAAATCGCGCCACGCAAGATCACGCGTCGATCACTTCCTCGCTCACCCGTGCGGCATTTTCCTGGATGAAGCGGAAGCGGTGTTCGGGGTTTTTGCCCATCAGCCGATCAACCAGATCGCGCACACCCGCGCGCTCCTCATATTCCTGCGGCAGGGTAACACGGATCAGCGTGCGGCTCTTGGGATCCATCGTCGTTTCGCGGAGCTGACCGGGGTTCATCTCGCCAAGCCCCTTGAAGCGTCCGACATCAACCTTCTTGCCCTTAAACGCCCCTGCCTCAATCTCTGCGCGGTGGGCATCATCGCGGGCATAGAGCGACTTTGCACCAACGGTCAGGCGGTAAAGCGGGGGCTGTGCCAAAAACAAATGCCCGCGCCGGACGATCTCAGGCATTTCCTGAAAAAAGAATGTCATCAGCAGCGTCGCGATATGCGCGCCGTCAACATCGGCATCGGTCATGATTACGACGCGTTCGTAGCGCAGATTATCGGCGTTGCAGTCCTTGCGGACGCCGCAGCCGAGCGCCAGCGTGAGATCGGCAATTTCACTGTTCGCGCGAATTTTATCCGCTGTTGCGCTTGCGACGTTGAGGATTTTGCCGCGTATCGGGAGGATCGCCTGAGTCTTGCGGTCACGCGCTTGCTTGGCGCTGCCTCCCGCACTGTCGCCCTCAACGATGAAAATTTCGGTGCCTGCCGGATCATCCGATGAACAGTCAGTGAGCTTGCCGGGAAGCCGCACCTTGCGGCCCGAGGTTGCGGTTTTGCGCTTGACCTCCTTTTCGGCCTTGCGCCGCAACCGCTCATCCATCCGGTCAAGCACGAAGGCGAGCAGCGCCTTGCCGCGCTCCATATTGTCGGCAAGATAATGGTCGAAATGATCCTTGACCGCATTTTCAACAAGCCGCGCGGCCTCAGGCGAGGTCAAACGGTCTTTGGTCTGGCTCTGAAACTGCGGATCGCGGATGAAGACGCTCAGCATGATTTCGCTGCCGGTGATCACATCATCGGCAGTAATCCCGTCGGCTTTTTTCTGCCCCGCCAGCGCCCCGAATGCGCGGATGCCCTTGACGATTGCGGCGCGCAGCCCGGCCTCATGTGTGCCACCGTCTGGCGTGGGAATCGTGTTGCAATACCAGCTATAGCTGCCCTCGCTCCACAGTGGCCAAGCGATGGCCCATTCCACCCGGCCAGCGCCTTCGGAGAAATCCTGATTGCCTGAGAAGAAACCCGATGTGGCGCATTCACGTTCGCCCACTTGTTCGCGCAAATGATCGGCAAGCCCGCCGGGGAACTGGAATATCGCTTCGGCGGGCGTATCATCGCTGATCAGCCGGGCCGCGCATTTCCAGCGGATTTCAACGCCTGCAAAAAGATAGGCCTTTGAGCGCGCCAGCTTGTGCAGCCGCGCAGGTTTGAACCCCATCTCAGTACCAAAGATTTCGGTATCGGGGGTGAAGGCCACGCTCGTCCCGCGCCGATTGTTGACTGCGCCGAGCGGCTCAAGCGGCCCCAGCGTGATCCCGCGCGAGAAGCGTTGGCGGAAAAGCTCCTTATTGCGCGCAACCTCAACCACCGTATCGCTTGATAGTGCGTTGACCACCGAAACACCAACGCCGTGCAAGCCGCCCGAGGTCGCGTAAGCCTTGCCCTCAAATTTCCCGCCCGAATGGAGCGTGGACATGATCACCTCAAGCGCGGATTTATCAGGAAATTTAGGGTGTGGATCAACCGGAATTCCGCGCCCATTGTCAGTAATGGTCAGGCGATTTCCCGGCTCAAGCATCATTTCAATCCGGCTCGCGTGCCCCGCAACCGCTTCATCCATCGCATTATCAAGCACCTCGGCGGCGAGATGATGAAACGCGCGCTCGTCCGTGCCGCCGACATACATGCCGGGGCGGCGGCGGACAGGCTCAAGCCCCTCAAGCACCTCAATATCGGAGGCGTTGTAACTAGCGGAGGTGGAGGTGGCGCTTGAGAACAAATCAGACATAGGAAGCGTATAGGGCGGGGGGAGTCTGGCGCGCAAGCGCAACGTTAAGCCCCTCCCCTTCAGGGGAGGGGGAAGGGGTGGGGAGTGTAAGCGGGTGTGCGGCTTACTAACTATCCTCTCTCCTGCGGACAGTCCCCACCCCAACCCCTCCCCTGAAGAGGGAGGGGCTTGTGTATTCTCCACTGATCGATTCTCTCAATCACTGGAGGCGAAGTTCACACCGTTCAATTTGGCGATTTTAGGGACTTTCAAAAGCATTTAGTAATCGACAAAATCGATTAGTAAGGCAATACCGCTATGCCAACAATGAGAAAGAACCGAAACTAATATAGCAGTCACCATGCCTGTAGGACAGCTCAATCCACGTCACCCCGGCGCAGGCCGGGGCCGCTCGAATGGAGTGCTCAACCGCAAAGCGACCCCGGCCTCCGCCGGGGTGACGGTTATGATCCGACGAACTTGATCGCATTATTCCCTCGCCCCTTGCGGGAGAGGGAGGGAGCCGCGCAGCGGCGGAAGGGTGAGGGGTGCAGAGCGATGCGTAGCGAGCGTGGAATTCCCAAGACTACGGCTGAAATTGCCTTCGGAGGCTTCGAGCTTCCTTCAGGCAAACCCCTCACCCGGCCTTTCAGGCCACCCTCTCCCGCAAGGGGAGAGGGGTTTTTCTCAAATACCCTTCAATCGCGTCCACCGCATCTACATCAAGCGACAGTCCTAACTTGCTGCGACGCCAGAGGATGTCCTCCGCCGTCGTCGCCCATTCATTGGCGACAAACCAATCAACCTCACGCGCGGTAAGGCCGCCGCCGAAATCGGTGCCGAGATCGTCGGCTGAGCGCGCATCGCCGATCACATCCGCCATCATCGTCCCATATGCCCCAGCCATCCGTGCAGTACGTTCACGGCCAAGCCAAGGCCAGCGGGTGCAGGCGGCATCAATGAACGCAGCAAGGCTGGTGCCGAGATCACCACCGGGGAGGGCGCGCTCGCGGGTTTGGGGTGCTACTGGCTTGGCGATAGCGGTCGCCAATCGCGCGACAGCTTCCTCGCCTAGATGGCGCGCAGTGGTGATCTTACCACCAAACACTGAAAGGATTGGTGCGCCAGCCTCATCAAGCTCTAGCACATAATCGCGCGTTACCTCCTGTGCTTCGCTTGCCCCGTCATTATAAAGCGGACGGATGCCTGACCATGTGTTGACGATGTCGGCCTCACTGATTTGCCGCTTAAAATAAAGATTTGCAGCGTGGAGCAGATAGGCGATTTCGCTTGCATCAATCACCGCGTCCTCGGGCCTTTCGACTGCGATATCAGTGGTGCCGATCATCGTATTGCCATCATGATAGGGCACCGCGAAAACCACGCGCTTATCGGGCTGTTGCAGCAGATAAGCCTGCGCGCTGTCAAATAATTTGGGTACAACGATATGGCTGCCCTTGACGAGGCGGATGCCGTGCGCGCTGTTGATGCCGGTTTTGCCGATGGCTTCGCTTACCCACGGGCCAGCGGCATTGGCGATGGCGCGCGCGGTAACTGTTTCACCATTTGAGAGGGTGATGGCCCAGCCACCCGCTTCACGCCGTGCTGACGTCATAGCGGTGCGAGTTTTGACGACAGCGCCAGCGCGCGCGGCATCAACTGCGCTCAGGATGGTGAGGCGCGCGTCATCAACCTTGCAATCCGAATAGACAAAGCCACTGCCGGGTTTTTTGAGCGGTGATTGGAATGCCGTATCGCTCGCCTTGAGCCGCCGTGCCCACGGCAGCGGGCTGCGTCCCGCGAGGAGATCGTAAAGCAACAACCCAGCGCGCACCATGATCCAGGGCCGCGATGATTCAGCTTGGGGCAGGACGAACTGCATCGGCTGGATCAAATGCGGCGCGGCCTTCATCAACCGCGTCCGCTCAACCAGCGCCTCACGCACCAGCTTGAACTCATATTGCTCAAGATAGCGAAGCCCGCCGTGGATCAGCTTGCTTGATGCAGACGATGTGTGTGCGGCCAGATCATCCTTATCGACAAGCATCACAGACCAGCCGTTCAGCGCCGCCTCACGCGCAATCGCGGTGCCGTTTATCCCGCCGCCAATAATGAAGAGATCGTATTTCATTAAATCGGATGGATTTGGTTCGCGCCAAGACGCAAAGACGCCAAGTCATCATGGTTGTTAGCGAGCCGCCTTATTCCCTCCTTAAAGGTTGCAGCACCGAAATTCATTAGCAAACCGAGAGGGAGATTCATTAAACGGAGATATGTCAAAACCTGCTTGGCATGGACAGGGACGATCTGTTCAACTGATTTGATTTCAATCAACAAACTGTTTTCAACAAGCAAATCAGCACGAAACGCATTTTCGATTCTGATATCTTCGTAATTGATATTGATCGGCTTTTGCCGATCAACTGAGAGTCCTATTGCAACAAATTTTGCAGCAAGAATTTGCTCATAGACTGATTCAAGCAATCCCGGCCCTAAGTCTTTGTGCAGTCGCAATCCGACATCAACCGCAATCGTGGCTAATTCATCCACATTGCGCATTGATATAGATCTCCTTTGCGCCTTGGCGTCTTTGCGCGAACCATAATCTGCCATGACAAAAGCACTGGGGTGACGCAAGGAGATTTAGCCCCTATCGCACCTCTATGCCAAAACGTCCCAACCTCGGTTTGCCGAGCCGCGAAAAAATCATAGATTTCATCACCACCTCACCAACGCCTGCGGGTAAGCGTGAGATTTCCAAGGCATTTGGTCTCCACGGGGCCGACAAAATCGCGCTCAAGGCGCTGCTCAAGGATATGGCTGATGAAGGGCTGATCGATTCAGCGCCGGGGCGCAGTTTTCATAAAATGGGCGGATTGCCGAAGGTTACGGTGCTGCGCATCGTCGATGTTGAGGATGATCAAGTGATTGGTGTGCCCGAAATCTGGCACGGCGAGGGGATACCCATCCCGCGACTGCGCGTGATTGAGAAAGGGCGGCGCGGCGCGCTTGGCGTTGGTGACCGCGTGCTTTGCCGCACTGAGAAACGCGGCGCGGGCCACGTCGCGCATCCGATGAAGAAACTTGCGCGCAGTGAGGAGACGTTCCTCGGCGTTGTTGCGCTCGAGGATGGCCGCCACTGGCTCCGCCCAATTGATAAGCGCGAGCGGCGCGATACGCTGATCACTGATCTCGGTGAGGCCAAGGTGGGCGATCTCGTTCGTGCCGAAAAAGCCGGTCGCGTGCCGCGCATTACCGCGCGGGTTGCTGAAGTGATTGGTGATCCGTTTGCGCCGCGCGCGTTCAGCCTGATCGCGATCCACAAATTCGGGATTCCCGATGAGTTTCCAGACGCGGTGATCGAAGAGGCTGAGGCTGTTTCGCAGCTCCCGCTTGGGGCGCGCGAAGACCTGCGCCACTTGCCCATTGTCGCGATTGATCCCGCCGACGCGCGCGATCATGATGATGCTGTGTGGGCGCAAAGCGACGGGGCAGGGGGCTTTAACGCCATCGTCGCGATTGCCGACGTGTCATTTTACGTCCGGCCCGGCTCAGCGCTTGACGGCCAAGCGAAGAAGCGCGGGAACAGCGTTTATTTCCCTGATCGCGTCGTGCCGATGCTGCCCGAAACGCTGTCGGCGGATATGTGTTCGCTCAAAAGCGGGCAGGATCGCGCGGCGCTTGCCTGTCATCTAACGATTAGCAAGATGGGCAAGGTGACGGCGTGGCGCTTTACCCGTGCGGTGATCCGGGTAGCGGCCAATATTGCGTATGAGGATGCACAGGCTGCGATTGATGGCGGCGTGCATGAACTGCTTGATAAAGCACTGCGCCCGCTGTGGGCGTGCTGGGCATTGCTCGCCAAGGCGCGGGCGGCGCGTGAGCCGCTTGATCTTGATCTGCCTGAGCGCCGGGTTGTGCTTGATGCAAATGGCCGGATCACGAGCATCGCCGTCCGCGAACGGCTTGATGCGCACCGGCTGATCGAGGATTTCATGATCGCCGCGAACGTTGCCGCTGCCAAGGCACTTGAAGCCAAGAAAGCGCCGTGCATGTACCGTGTGCATGAGCCGCCCGCGCGTGAGAAATTGGTAGCGCTCAAGGATTATCTTGAGACGTTCGATGTTCCGTTCGCGCTTGGTCAGGTGGTGACGCCCAAGGTGTTCAATCATGTACTCGCGCGCGTTGGTGACGCTGATTTCCGCCCGCAAGTGATGGAACAAATTCTGCGAACGCAGACGCAGGCCTATTATGCGCCCGCCAATCAAGGCCATTTCGGTCTTTCGCTTGGATCATATGGGCATTTTACGTCGCCGATCAGGCGTTATGCTGATTTGCTTGTCCACCGTTCGCTGGTGGGAGCGTACAGTCTTGGTGAGGGTGCGCTGACGTCTGATGAAGCGGCGCGGATGGCGGTGCTTGGCGAAACCATCAGCCAATATGAACGGCGCGCGATGGAGGCTGAGCGTGAGACGGTTGACCGTTATGTCGCGGCCTATCTCTCCGAACGCGTCGGCCAGATTGTTGATACGCGGATTAGCGGGATCACCAAGTTTGGCTTTTTTGCAAGTGTTGAAGAAATTGGCGGCGACGGGCTAGTGCCAATCTCAACGCTTGGTGCGGAATATTTCAAACATGATGAGGCCAACCACCGGCTGGTCGGTGAAAATAGCGGTGGAACCTATACGCTGGGCCAGCGGCTGCAATTGCGGTTGGTTGAGGCCAATCCGGCCTCGGGCGCGCTGCGTTTTGAGTTGCCTGAAGGGGCCAATCATCTCGCCATGCCGCGCGGAAACCGGCAAGATCGCACCAGGCGACCGGTGGCGGGGAAACGCGGGCGACCAAGCAATATTCGCCATCAAGGGCGGCGCTAAATCGCAGCGGAATCGCGCCAGGGCAAAAAAGGCTTTTTTTCCGCTCCATTCTGGTTAGCATGTGCTTCATAACCAAAGAGGGAGATTGCACCATGAACGACCGGATCAGCTTGGACGCGCTTAAGGCGAACCGACGTTCACTCTTGAAGGGCATTGGTGCGGCGGCGATTGGGATCAGTTTTGCTGGCCTTGCTGGCTGCGGCGGCGGCGAAAGCGCAAAGGTCGGCGCAGACGGTAAGCTTGCCGCGACGGGCGAAGCGCCTGAACTCAACTTCTACAATTGGGATACTTATATCGGCGAAACCACGCTTGAGGATTATAAGGGCGCGAGCGGCACCAACGTCAAAATGTCGTTGTTCGCCAATAATGATGAGCTTTTTGCCAAGCTGCGCGCGGGTAACCCCGGCTTTGATGTGATCGTTCCATCGAATGATTTTGTTGAGCGTATGGTGCAGTCAGACATGATCGTTCCGCTTGATATGGCGCAAATCCCCAATTTCAAGAATGTTGATCCAGCGTTCACTGACGTCGCCTATGATGCGGGTCGGAAGTATTCGATGCCCTACACTTGGCTGGTGCTTGGCATTGGCTACCGGAAATCGAAGGTCAATCCAGCACCTGATAGCTGGAAGGTATTGTTCGACTCCGATCAGTATAAGGGCCGAATCGCGCTCCTTTCAGAAGCTGGCGATCTCTTCCGGCTTTACGGAAAATATCTCGGCAAATCAGTCAATGATATTAACGCGGCGGACATCAAGCGGATCGAAGCGATGATGATCAAGCAAAAGCCTTTCATCAAGGCCTTCCATGAAGATAACGGCCAAGATTTGTTGGTAAAGGGAGAGGTTGATCTCGTCCTTGAATATAACGGCGATATTGCCCAGAAAATGGTTGAAGACCCCGATATCGGCTTCGTCGTGCCCAAGGAAGGCAGTCAGCTTAATTCCGACTCGCTCTGCATTCCCAAAGGCGCGCCGCACCCGAAGAATGCGCACGCGTTCATCAACTATCTGCTTGATGGCAATGTCGGCAAAGGCATCACCGAGGCGATTCAATACCCGACGCCAAACGGCAAGGTTAAGGAATTGATGGGTGAGGAATATAGCAATAACCAAGTGATTTTCCCGCGCGCGGATGTGCTTACCAAATGTGAATATGCCAAGTTTAATGCTGACATTCAGCCACTGTTTGAAGAGGCATTTACACGAGTGCGTGCGGCTTAGGCAGTGCAGGATTGGAAGCAGCAGCGCAGTGCGTTTGCCGCCATTGCGACGGCACCGACGCTTTGGCTGCTGCTATTTTTTATCATCCCGCTCGCGATTGTCTGGGCGTATAGCTTTGGCAGCAATGACGGACTGACATCCATCAAGATAAGCGGCACCTTCGCCAATTATGTGCGCGCGCTTGAGCCGCTTTACCTCCAGATTTTTGGGAAATCTGTTGCGGTTGCCGCACTCACGACGCTGATCTGCCTGATCGTTGGTTTTCCGGTGGCACTCGCAATTTCGTTTGCGACGCCGAAATGGAAGCCGTGGCTGCTGCTATTGATCATGCTGCCGTTTTGGACGAACTTGCTGATCCGCACTTATGCTTTGCTTTCGCTGCTCGGTACGCGCGGCGTGGTGAACCAAGGCGCGGAATGGTTTTGGGGCACTTTTGGTCTTGCGGGTATGTTTGGCGAATTTGCGCCACTGCCGCTGCTTTACAATAATTTCGCGGTGATTTTCGGACTGGTCTACGTCCATTTGCCGTTCATGGTGCTGCCGCTTTATGCCGCCCTTGATCGGCTTGATAAATCGCTGATCGAGGCGAGCCTTGATCTGGGCGCTGGGCACTGGACGACGATCACGCGGATCGTTGCGCCGCTCGCGGCACCGGGGATTATATCGGGGCTGATTATTACATTTGTGCCCGCACTTGGCTCTTATCTTACACCTGATTTGATGGGTGGCACTGATAGCCAGATGATCGCCAATGTCGTTGAGCGGCAGTTTAAGCGCGCGAACGATTGGCCATTTGGGGCGGCCCTGTCGTTTCTGCTGATGTACGCTACCTTTATCCTGATCGCGCTTCAAGCACTCAGGAACCGCAAGGCGGAGTCGCGCTTGTGAGCCTCTTCACGCGCAAACCGCTCGCACCACTTGAATATACCAAGCGGCTATGGCTGCGTAGCTGGATCGCGGCGGTCACGCTGTTCCTTTATGCGCCGCTGCTCGTGCTTTTTGTGTTTAGCTTTAACGACAGCAAGGCCAATGTCGTCTGGCGCGGCTTTACCTTCAAATATTATGGCAAGCTGTTTAAGAATGAAGGGCTGATGGGCGCGCTTGGCAATTCGCTGACGATTGCGTTTCTGGCGACAGTGGTAAGCTTAGTCCTCGGTGCGCTCGCCGCCGTCATGCTGTGGCGGTTTCGCTTTCCGGCAAAGGCGGGGGTAGAGGGTGTGATGGCGCTGCCGATAGTCGTCCCCGAAATTTGCATGGGCGTGGCGATGCTGGTGTTTTTCGCTGCGATCAAATGGCCGACTGATCTGCCTTGGCCGCTTAACCTCAGTGCGATTACGATTGCGCATATCACTTTCTGCTTCCCGTTTGTCACGATGGTCGTCCGCGCGCGGCTCGCCAATTTCAACCGTGAGGAAGAGGAAGCTGCAAAGGATCTGGGTGCGAGCGAATGGCAGGCGTTCCGCGATGTCCTGCTGCCGCATATGAAACCGGGCTTGATTGCGGGCGCGCTGCTTGCCTTTACGCTCAGCCTTGATGATTTCGTCATCACCTTTTTTACGAGCGGCCCGAATACGACGACTTTCCCGGTCAAAGTCTATTCGATGGTGCGCTTTTCAGTAACGCCTGAGGTCAATGCGGTGTCAACACTGCTCATTCTTCTCACCATCATTCTCACCACCGTTGCGCTTAAGTTGCAGAACATCGCGGGCGACGCAGGAGCGCATAAATGAGCGAACCGATTATTCAGATCAGGAATGTCACCAAACGCTTTGGCAATATGGTCGCGGTTGATAATGTATCGCTTGATATTGTCGCGGGTGAATTTTTCGTCATGCTTGGGCCATCTGGCTGCGGAAAGACGACCTTGTTGCGGATGATCGCTGGGTTTGAACTGCCGACTGAGGGGCAAATCCTGATCGACGGTCAGGATATGGCGGGGGTTCCGCCAAACAAGCGCCCGGTCAACATGGTGTTCCAATCCTATGCGGTGTTCCCGCAT
>JAYUIX010000006.1:0-3382 GCA_043765635.1 Sphingomonadales bacterium | reverse complement strand
GGTCGATATGACGCGCGTGACGCTGTATCTGCTGTTGCCTGCGTGCATCATTTTGACACTGGCTTATGTCGCCATGGGTGTGCCTCAAACGCTGGCGGCATCCGTAACCGCAACGACGGTGGAGGGCGCGCAGCAGGCCATCGCGCTTGGGCCTGTCGCATCGCAGTTAGCGATCAAGATGCTCGGCACCAACGGTGGCGGGTTCTTTAACGTCAATTCGGCGCATCCGTTCGAGAATCCAACCGCGCTTGCGAATTTCCTCCAAATGCTGACGATTTTCGTTCTCGGCGCAGGGCTGACGCTGACCTTTGGTAAAGCAGTCGGCAATCTACGGCAGGGTTGGACGATCTTGGCAGCAATGCTGGGTCTGTTCCTGATCGGCGTCGGCGTTACTTACTGGGCGGAAGCAGCGGGCAATCCCATCCACCAAGCTTTGGGCGTCGTGGGCGGCAATATGGAGGGCAAGGACGTCCGTTTCGGTGTGGCGGCCACGGCCTTGTTCGCGGTCATAACCACAGCGGCATCTTGCGGCGCGGTAATAGGGATGCATGACAGTTTTATGCCGCTTGGTGGACTGGTCACGATGTTCAATATGCAGCTTGGTGAAGTGCTGGTTGGCGGCGTTGGTGCGGGCTTCTATGGCATCCTGATCTACGCCATCCTCGCGGTGTTCATAGCAGGACTGATGGTCGGGCGGACGCCCGAATATGTCGGGAAGAAGATTGAGGCGCGCGAGATGAAGCTGGCGGTGATTGCCATCGCCATCCTGCCGCTGTTCATTCTAGGGTTGACCGCCATTGCCACCGTGACAAGTGCTGGACTCGCCGGGCCGCTTGCCAAAGGGCCGCACGGGTTTAGCGAAATCCTTTATGCCTATTCGAGCGCGGTGGCGAACAACGGATCGGCATTTGGCGGGCTGACAGGCAATACGCCGTTCTACAATATCACGCTGGCTATCGGTATGTTCGTCGGGCGGTTCGGCGTTATCCTGCCTGCGCTCGCGATTGCTGGCGGTCTGGCAGCCAAGCGCCGCTTACCGCAAGGACCGGGATCTTTCCCAACCACAGGCGGGTTGTGGATCGGGTTGTTGGCCGCGATCATCCTGATCGTCGGTGGTCTCACCTTCCTGCCTAGCCTCGCGCTGGGTCCAATTGCCGACCATTTTCAGGTCGCTGCTGGCACATTGAATTGAAAGATCGAGATATGAGCACGCATCAAAGCATTTCGGCATCGCTGTTCACCGGCCCCATCGTTAGTGCAGCTGCGCGCGATGCAGTCATCAAGCTTAATCCGGCAACACTCATCCGCAACCCGGTGATGTTCGTGACGGCCATCGTCGCTGCGCTCTCCACCGTTTTATGGGTTCGCGCGCTTGTGACCGGCACGGGCAACGCTGCATTTGAGGGTCAACTCGTTTTCTGGCTGTGGCTGACGGTGCTGTTCGGTAACTTCGCTGAAGCCATCGCCGAAGGGCGGGGTAAGGCCCAAGCCGCCAGCCTTCGCGCCACCAAGGCCGAGTTGAAGGCCAAACTTCTGGCGGGTGTCGGTGATGTATGGGAGATGGTACCCGCGAGCCGTCTTGAAGTCGGTGAGATTGTGCTGGTTGAAACCGGAGACTTGATCCCCGCTGACGGCGAAGTCGTTGCAGGTGTAGCCAGTGTCAATGAAGCAGCGATTACCGGCGAGAGTGCGCCGGTGATCCGTGAGGCGGGTGGTGACCGCTCAGCCGTTACCGCCGGAACACGTGTAATTGCTGACAGCATCAGGGTGCGCGTCACGGCGGCTGCCGGACAAGGATTTCTCGACCGCATGATCGCGCTAGTTGAGGGTGCTAGCCGCCAGAAAACGCCCAACGAAATCGCACTCACAATCTTGTTGGCCGGATTGACCCTCATCTTTCTGATCGCGGTGGGTACATTGCCTGCCTTTGCCAGCTATGCAGGCGGCAGCATCGCAGTGCCCGTGCTGGTGGCGCTTTTCGTCACGCTGATTCCGACGACGATTTCAGGCCTGTTATCGGCCATTGGTATTGCAGGAATGGACCGGCTGGTGCGCTTCAATGTGCTCGCTAAATCGGGCCGTGCGGTTGAGGCAGCGGGTGACATCGACACGCTGCTACTCGACAAGACGGGCACAATCACCATTGGCGACCGGCAGGCGGTGGCGTTCGTGCCGGTTCCCGGTGTTAGCGAAGGCGAACTCGTCGCCGCTGCGCGGATCGCCAGCTTGGCCGACGAAACCCCCGAAGGTCGCTCGATTGTCGTGCTGGCCGACGAGAAAAGTCCGGGTGGTGAAGCGATGCCTGCCCATGCGGAACCCATTGCCTTTACGTCGCAAACGCGCGTTTCGGGTCTTCAGATCGGTAATCGCAGCCTTGTCAAAGGCGCGGTTGATGCCGTGCTCAAGCGCTTGCCCGCTGCTGCAAATGCCGATGCGCTAAAGGCCATAGCCGATGACATCGCGCGCACTGGCGGCACGCCGTTGGCCGTTGCCGATGGCAACCGGCTGTTGGGCGTTGTCCACCTGAAAGACATCGTCAAAGCGGGAATCCGTGAACGTTTTGGCGAGTTGCGGCGTATGGGCATCAAGACGGTGATGATCACGGGTGATAACCCGCTGACCGCTGCTAGCATCGCCGCTGAAGCTGGCGTTGATGATTTCATGGCCGAAGCGACGCCCGAGGATAAGCTCGCCTATATTCGCCGTGAACAGGAAGGCGGCAAGCTCGTCGCGATGTGTGGCGATGGCACCAATGATGCACCTGCACTGGCACAGTCCGACGTTGGTGTCGCCATGAACACTGGCACGCAGGCTGCACGCGAGGCGGGCAACATGGTCGATCTCGACAGTGATCCCACAAAGCTCATCGAGATTGTCGGTTTGGGTAAGCAACTGCTTATGACACGCGGTGCGCTGACCACCTTCTCGATATCAAACGATGTTGCCAAATATTTTGCAATCCTGCCAGCAATCTTTGTTGTGCTCTATCCCGGCCTCGGCGCGCTTAACGTCATGGGGCTGGGCAGCCCCGAAAGTGCAATCCTGTCGGCGATCATCTTTAATGCAATTATCATCCCGATGTTGGTACCACTGGCATTGAAGGGCGTAAAATACCGCGCGGTTGATGCCGGATCATTGTTAGCCCGCAATCTCGCCATTTACGGCGTCGGCGGACTTCTCGCGCCCTTTGTGGGCATTAAGATCATTGACATGGCCGTTACCGGCCTCAACCTCGCCTGAGGATATCACTATGCTAACCGAAATCAAAAATGCCATCCGCCCCGCGCTCGTCCTGCTTCTGCTGCTGACAGCGATCACGGGCGTCGCCTATCCGCTCGCCATGACGGGCATCGCGCAGCTTACAATGCCCACGCAGGCCAAT
>JAYUIX010000005.1:0-10412 GCA_043765635.1 Sphingomonadales bacterium | reverse complement strand
GCCCAGAAAATGCCTCGGCTTCCAAACCCCAGCCGAAATCTTCAACCCGTTGCACTTCAAATGTGAATCCACACCCGTGTCGAGCACGGGGCGACGGTAGGGAGAGAGGCGGGTTTCGACAAGGTTCCGGACGATGAAAGCTTAATGTGCAAGGCCTAAACCGCCGTCGCCTCGTGCTTGACACGGGGCTGGGCTTCTTTCAGTTTCTTTATAATAAGCCAGCGCAGTCCCTTCGCGCTCTTCTTACCTTCGCGCACTTCGCGTGAACCCAACACTGCATTTTTCACGCGAAGATCGCGAAGGAAATAAGGCCGCCAAGTGCTTTCGTAAAACTCCGATTTTAGTGTGGCGAAGGAAAAGCCAAGCCCCGTGTCGAGCACGGGGCGACGGTGAGTAAAATGGCTGTTTCAATCAGTCATCTGGGCACAATCAGGCAATTACCACCCCACAATTACTCAATCATCAAAACTCATACACTCTCCAAATCCCATCCCCCCTTGCACCCATCACCCGTTCACGCTAATACACTCCTAACTTCTCGACATTGGTAACAGTTCGAGGCTGGCTCCACCCGGAACCGGCGGCAACGACGCATGTTTTACGTAAGGGCATAAATGGCTGATATCGCCGCGCTGACTGCACTGATTGAACCTGAGGCCGAAGCCTTGGGTTTGAAAATTGTGCGCATCGCGATGTTTGGCGGGACGAGCGATCCGACGCTGCAAGTGATGGCCGAACGCCCCGAAACGCGGCAGTTGGTGCTTGATGATTGTGCAGCGCTCTCACGGCGGCTGTCGGATATATTTGATGAGGTTGATCCGATTGAACATGCCTACCGGCTTGAGGTGAGTTCGCCGGGAATTGACAGACCGCTGACGCGTTTTGATGATTATGCCGATTGGGCTGGTTTTGATGCGCGGCTTCGGTTGAGCGAGGCTCAAGATGGCCGCAAGGTTTTTGAAGGTCGTCTGGTCGGGAATGATCCGGACGGCGAAGATATCTGGATTTCGGTTGAAAAGCTTGGTGAAGTGCGCGTTCCGTTCGCGGCGATCCGCACCGCCAAGCTGCTTTTGACTGACGCACTGATCAAAGCAACCGCGCCGCTTTCGAGCGATGGCGCAGATAAAATACAAGTGGAAGGATAGTCAAATATGTCCAACGTCATTTCTGCCAACAAGGCTGAATTGCTGGCAATTGCGGATTCGGTCGCGAAGGAAAAGCTGATTGACCGAACCATCGTGATCGAGGCGATGGAGGATGCGATCCAGCGTGCAGCACGCGCGCGCTACGGCGCTGAAAACGATATTCGCGCCAAGATTGATCCGCAGAGCGGCGACATGCGCTTGTGGCGCGTGGTCGAAGTCGTCGAGCAGGTTGACGATTATTTCAAGCAAGTCAGCCTGACCGATGCGCAAAAGCTTCAAAAAGATGCGGCAATGGGTGACTTCATTGTTGATCCGCTGCCCCCAATTGAGTTTGGCCGGATTGCTGCACAAGCCGCCAAGCAAGTGATTTTCCAGAAAGTCCGCGATGCTGAGCGTGAGCGGCAATATGATGAATTCAAAGACCGCGCGGGTGAAATCATCACGGGCGTGATCAAGCGTGTTGAGTTCGGCCATGTTGTGGTCGATCTTGGTCGTGCCGAAGGCGTTATTCGCCGTGACCAGCAAATCCCGCGCGAAGTGGCGCGCGTTGGGGAGCGGGTTCGCTCGCTGATCCTGAGGGTTGTTCGCGAAAATCGTGGGCCGCAGATTTTCCTCACGCGTTCGCATCCCGATTTTATGAAAAAGCTGTTCGCGCAGGAAGTGCCCGAAATTTATGATGGCATTATCGAAATCAAGGCCGCCGCTCGTGATCCGGGCAGTCGTGCAAAGATTGGCGTGATCAGCCGCGACAGTTCAATCGATCCCGTCGGCGCGTGCGTCGGCATGAAGGGCAGCCGCGTTCAGGCGGTGGTTCAGGAAATGCAGGGCGAAAAAATCGACATCATCCCTTGGTCAGAAGATGTGGCAACCTTCGTAGTCAATGCGCTCCAGCCAGCAACGGTTGCGCGCGTTGTGATTGATGAAGAAGAAGGCCGGATTGAGGTCGTTGTTCCTGATGATCAGTTGAGCCTTGCGATTGGTCGTCGCGGGCAGAATGTCAGGCTTGCTTCGCAGCTTACGGGGTCTGCCATAGACATTCTTACTGAGGCCGATGCCAATGAAAAGCGGCAGAAGGAATTTGTTGACCGCTCCGAAATGTTCCAGACCGAACTTGATGTTGATGAAACGCTTGCGCAGTTGCTCGTGGCCGAAGGCTTTGGTGCGCTTGAAGAGGTCGCCTATGTCGATGTTGGTGAAATCGCCGAAATCGAAGGCTTTGATCCAGAGCTTGCCGCTGAACTGCAAAACCGTGCACAGGAAGCGCTTGATCGCCGTGAGGAGTCCAACCGTCAGGAACGCCGCGCGCTTGGTGTGGAAGACTCAATCGCTGCAATGCCGCATTTGACTGAGATAATGCTCGTTACGCTGGGCAAGGCCGGGATCAAGACACTTGATGATTTGGCTGATCTTGCGACCGATGAACTTGTTCAGAAAAAGCGCGTTGAACCGCGCCGCAAGCCCGGCGCGCCTGAACCAAAGGGCGGTGTACTTGCTGAGTATAATCTGTCCGAAGAACAGGGCAATGAAATCATCATGGCGGCCCGCGCACATTGGTTTGAAGATGAGGGAGACGCTGATGCGGCCCCTTCCCAATGAGACCGAAACGCTAGCAGAACGCCGCTGCATCATCACGGGTGAACATGGCTCACGTGCTGGACTGATCCGGCTCGCGCTTGGGCCGGACGGCAGCATCGCGCCCGATGTTCGCGCGCGTGCGCCGGGGCGCGGCGCATGGATCGGGATTGATCGCGGTGCGCTTGAAACTGCGCTTGCCAAGGGCAAGCTCAAGGGTGTCTTGGCGCGCGCGTTCAAAACCAGCGAGATGGTGATTGCGCCTGACCTGCCTGCGCGGATCGAGGCGGCGCTTGAACGCAACGCGCTTGACCGGCTTGGGCTTGAGGCGCGCAGCGGAACGTTACTGACCGGATCGGAAAAGATCGTCCAAGCTGCGCGCGCGGGCCAAGTGAAAATGCTGCTCCACGCGGGCGACGCCAGTGCCGATGGTAACGGTAAGCTTGATCAGGCTTGGCGCGTTGGTTCTGATGCCGAAGGCTCTGGCAAGACGGGGTTGGTATTAAGCGTTGATCGCGCTATACTCAGCCAAGCACTTGGACGGGAAAATTGCGTTCATATCGCCATCATTAATGCGCAAGCTGCGGCCCGCGTCAGTGAAGCGCTGAACAAGTGGCATAGTTTTATCGGACGTATAGCGCCGGTTGCGCCTTGCGAAAATCACTCGCAAGGTTCATCGGCGCTTTCGGACGTGGTTAGTACAGATAGTGAAGATGAAGGGTTTTAGGGCAGTCGAATGAGCGAAACGGAAAAGCCAAAATTAGGAATGCGCGCGCCACTCGGGCTCAAGCGGACAGTTGAGACCGGCCAGGTAAAGCAAAGCTTTAGCCACGGTCGTTCGAACACGGTTGTCGTTGAGGTGAAGCGTAGGCGTATCCTCGGCAAGCCAGGTGAAGCTGAAGCGCCGCTCGCCGAAACGGTTGTTGAGGTTGCGCCTCCACCGCCTCCACCACCGCCCGCGCCCAGAGCTGCGCCTCAGGCATCGCTGCTGACGCGTCAGGAAATGCAGGCCAAGCTGCTGCGTGAAGCCGAAGAAGCGCGGATGCAGTCGCAAGAAGAAGCGCGTCGCCGCGAAGATCGTCAAAAGAACGAACTGAGCGAAGATGAAAAACGCCGCGTTGAGGATAATCGCAAGGCTGAAGAGGCTGCGGTTGAACTTGCGAAGGTTGAAGCCGAAAATGCCACGCGCCGTGCCGAAGCTCCCGAAGTTGTGGCTGTGGCGCCCGCTGTTGTCGCTGATGAAGAGGAGCGCAATTTTCGCCGCGCGCCTGCTGGTGCGCCAGCGGTACCACGTCGTCCAGAGCCTGCGCGGCCATCGCGCGGTCGCGGGGTTGACGATCGGCGTCAGTCGGGCAAGCTGACCGTCACCAAAGCGCTTGATGACGGCGAAGGCGCGCGCGCGCGATCACTTGCCGCGCTCAAGCGTGCGCGCGAAAAGGAAAAGCGGAGCCACATGCAAAGCGGCCCCGCCGCCAAGCAAATCCGTGATGTTAATGTTCCTGAAGCGATTACGGTTCAGGAATTGGCCAACCGTATGGCGGAGCGCGGCTCTGATTTGATCAAGGCCTTGTTCAAGATGGGTCAGCCCTCGGCAATGGGCGACACAATTGATCAGGATACAGCAGAACTGCTCGTCACCGAATTTGGCCATAACATCAATCGTGTATCTGATTCCGATGTTGATATCGCGCATGATGAGGATGTCGATGCCGCTGAAACGCTCCAGCCGCGCCCTCCAGTGGTTACGATCATGGGCCATGTCGATCACGGTAAAACGTCACTGCTTGATGTCTTGCGCGGCACTGACGTTGTAAAGGGTGAAGCGGGTGGCATTACGCAGCATATCGGCGCGTATCAGGTGACAATGAAGGATAAATCGCAGATTACCTTCCTTGACACGCCGGGTCACGAAGCTTTTTCCGAAATGCGTCAGCGCGGCGCGAATGTGACTGATATTGTCGTGATAGTCGTTGCAGCCGATGATGGGCCAAAGCCGCAAACGGTCGAGGCGATCAATCATGTCAAGGCGGCTGGCGTCCCAATGATCATCGCGATTACCAAGGCCGACAAGCATGAGGCAAATCCGCAAAAGGTGCGTGAACAGCTTCTCCAATATGATGTTGTTGTTGAATCACTGTCTGGCGATGTTCAGGAAGTTGTGGTTTCAGCGACGGCCAAAACCGGACTTGATGAATTGATCGAGAAGATCCAGCTTCAGGCCGAACTCTCTGAGTTTAAGGCTAATCCTGATCGCGCTGCCGAAGGCAAGGTGATTGAGGCCAAGCTTGACAAGGGCAGGGGGCCGGTCGCGACTGTGCTGGTTCAGCGCGGTACGCTCAAAACAGGGGATATCCTCGTTGTTGGTTCCGAAAGCGGTCGCGTCCGTGCGATGGTTGATGATAAAGGCCGTCAGGTGAAGGCGGCTGGCCCGTCGGTTCCAGTTGAAGTGCTTGGGCTCTCAGGTGTTCCGTCAGCGGGGGATACGCTGACCGTGGTTGATAGCGAAGCGCGTGCACGCGAAGTCGCGGCGTATCGCGGTAATCTTGCGACTGCCAAGCGGACAGGCACTGGCCCGGCAAGCCTTGAATCGATGTTCTCCGCGCTCAAAGAAAAGCAGGCCGAGGAATATCCGCTGGTCGTTAAAGGCGATGTGCAGGGTTCAGTCGAAGCAATTGTCAGTTCGCTCAACAAGATTTCAAACGATGACATCAAGGTGCGCGTGCTTCATGCGGGTGTCGGCGGCATCACCGAAAGCGATGTGACGCTGGCGGGCGCAAGCGGCGCGCCGATCATCGGTTTCAACGTTCGTGCCAATAGCAAGGCACGTGAAATCGCCGAACGGCAGAAGGTTGCGCTCAAATATTATGACGTAATCTACGATCTGCTTGATGAAATCCGCGCCGGAATGGCGGGGCAGCTTGGCCCCGAATATTTCGAAACCGTGGTTGGCCGCGCCGAAATTCGCGAAGTCTTCCCCGCTGGCAAACACGGCAAGGCGGCGGGTCTGCTCGTTACTGAAGGCTATATCAGGAAGGCACTCCGCGCGCGTGTTACGCGTGATGATGTCATCATCTACAACGGTTCAATCAGCAATCTGCGCCGCTTCAAGGATGATGTGGCCGAAGTCCGCGCTGGCCTTGAATGCGGTGTAACGCTTGAAGCTACGACCGATATCAAGAAGGGCGATTTCCTTGAAACGTTCGAAGTCGAAGAGCGCGAACGGGTGATTTAATAGGATTGTTGCGAATGTCATTCCGGGAGAAATTCTACGTCAAACTTGGTCGATTTACGGTAGGATCGTTATTGCCATTTTTGATAATAATTTCTTTTGTTGCTACAGTATTTTCGTTTTACCAAGCTCTATCTCAAAGTAGATTAAATAAACTGAATTCTATTGATAGTACAGTTTATGATGCAAGAATTGCGGTGCTGGAATTAAAAATTGATAGGCTAATGAGTGATATTTACAAATCAAATAAAGGCATAAGCTCTTTGGAGTCATCTAGAGTTAGTATTATTGAGCAAAAGCAGAAAGCGTTGGAGATAGCTCTAGAAAATGACTTAGAAAAGGCTATTTCAATAGCGATGCTCCGACGTGACATCGATGATATAAAGGCTAGTTATGTCAAGAGACTAGATAGTTTAGAAGATCGGATAGAGTCGATTTTTCAGCAACTGTTGTGGTTGTCGGGTTCTTTAATACCGATTTTAATGGCAGCATTAAGCTGGGTAATGTCTCGAAAAAATCGAGTCTCAAGCTAGAATGCCGCAGAATACCACCCCCGAAACCCGCTCCGTCCGTACCCTCCGTGTGGGCGAACAAGTACGCCATGTCCTGTCCGACATCCTTGCGCGCGGCGATGTTCATGATGAGCTTCTCGACACGCATCCGGTGTCTGTCACTGAGGTGCGGATGTCGCCTGATCTGCGCCACGCGACGGTGTTTGTGAAGCCGCTGCTCGGCGCGAATGAGGAAGCTGTGATCAAGGCGTTGCGCACCAACACCGCCTACCTCCAGCGCGAAGTCGCCGCGCGCGTCCAACAGAAATATGCCGCAAAACTGAAGTTTCTGGCCGATGAAAGCTTTGATGAAGGCACACATATCGACACGCTCCTTCGCGCGCCAAAGGTCGCGCAGGATTTGGCCGAGGATTGACAGGGGACGGGATAAGACGCATCTTACTGGAATGAATTCGGTCACTCGCCTTTCTTCGCGCGGACAAGTCGTCATTCCAAAGGATGTGCGCGATGCGCTCGGTTGGCCTGAAGGGCAGGAATTGCGCGTGATACGTTCCGGCGGTCGCGCAATATTGGAGCCTTCGCAACCGGAACGCGCACGGATTTCCTATGAGGAATTTCGCCTAAGGGTGCCTAAATACGAGGGTTCACCAGTTTTTGTTGACGATATGACGAGCAAGATCGGCGACCTGTATCGCGATTGGGAACTATGACGCTAGGTGGTTGCGGTCGATACAAATATCCTTGTCCGGTTGGTAACTGGCGATGATCCGGTGCAATTGGAACGTGCGATGTCCCTAGCTGCCGCAGAGTCATTCTATGTCAGTTTAACCGTTGTTGCGGAAACCGAATGGGTGCTTCGTTCCCGTTACGAATATGACCGAGCGACCATTTATGCCGCGTTGACATCCCTGCCAGATCTTGTTCCGATGGTGTATGAAGACGAGGTTGGTGTGCGGTGGGCGCTCGACAGATATGCCCTTGGCGGTGAATTGGCGGATTATTTGCACATCGTCGCTGCTCGTAATGTTGGGCGCTTTGCAACATTTGAAAAGCGACTGGCCGTGCGAGCGGGCGACGATACACCTACCGCGATTGAAACGCTTTCCTAATGGCCAAGCTCTATTTCTACTACGCATCAATGAATGCAGGCAAATCGACGACGCTGTTGCAGGCCGATTTCAATTACCGTGAACGCGGGATGGAGACGATGCTGTGGACGGCGGCGCTCGATGATCGGTACGGGCAAGGCTATGTCACCTCGCGGATTGGGCTGCGCGCCGACGCGCATAAATTTGATCCTGACACTGATATTGCCGGGGCAATTGCCACTGAACATAGCGCGCGGACGCTCGCCTGCGTCATGGTTGATGAGGCGCAGTTTCTGACGCGTGATCAAGTATTTCAGCTTGCTTATATTGCTGACGTCGTCGGTATTCCGGTGCTGTGTTATGGTCTGCGCACTGATTTTCAGGCGGAACTGTTTCCCGGTTCGGCGGCACTTCTCGGCATTGCGGACTCACTAGTTGAACTCAAGGCGGTCTGTGAATGCGGGCGGAAATCGACGATGAACTTGCGCGTTGATGCAAATGGAAATGCCGTGAAAGAAGGCGCGCAAACTGAGGTTGGCGGCAATGATCGCTACGTCGCGCTGTGCCGCAGGCATTTCATGGAGAAGGTGCGTGGCTGATCTCTACGTGCCACTGCATGATGGCGATCTCCAGCTTGAACCGATCTTGGAAATCCACCGTGAAGGGCTTCGTGCCGCCTGTGCTGAGGATCAGGATATTTGGGATATATATCCCTTTTCATACCTCGGTGAGGCGTTTGATAAGCAATTTGATTTGATGCTCCGTCGTAATCGTCCGCGCCATTGCTATATCATTCGCAATGGTGCTGAAGTGATCGGGATGACAGCATGGATTGAGCATGGTGCCCCCGGCCATTCAATCGAAATCGGTAACAGCTATATCGTTCCACGACTTCGCGGGACGGGGCTTAACCGCCGGATCAAAACGCTCATGCTTGATCACGCGTTTGGGCAGGGCCTGATGCGCGTTGCCTTCAAGGTTGACGAGATAAACCAGCGCTCTCAGGTGGCGGTTATGAAACTAGGCTGCACCCGCGAGGGCGTGCTGCGCGCGGAACGGATCACATGGACAGGCCGCTTGCGCCACAGCGCAATTTTCTCGATTCTCGCAGACGAATGGCAAGCGCGGCGATAGCTACTTCGCCTTGAGCGCGCGCACGGCTTTGAGCGTATTTTCCACATGGCCCTGAGGGCTTGGCGATGAAAAGCTATAGCGGATCGTGCCGTCCTTGCCGATTACATATGACGTCCGGCTGGCAAGCTGTGTGCCGGGGATCGCGGCGTCGTAGGCCCGAATAATGGCGGGTGTGCCAACCGCGACCGCGAATTTATCACGGCATTCCTCAACCGAAAAACGACTGAGCGTTGTGATATCATCGTTGGACATCCCAATCACTGTTGCTCCCGCCTTATTAAATTCAGGCGTGGCCTCCGCAAAATTATGCGCCTCGACAGTGCAGCCCGAGGTAAAAGCCTTGGGATAGAAATACAGCACCACTGGGCCTTTTTTGAGTGCATCGGTGAGGACAAAGTCAAATGTCTTACCAGCAAGTGCTGCCTTGGTTTTGAATGCGGGGGCTTTCGCACCGTTCCCAAGCGCAGCGATAGCGGCACTTGGCGCGGTGATGAGGGCGATGGCCAATATGGCGGTGCGGAGTATCATGGGCGTGATCCTTTGGCTTGTCACAAACAGTTGATTTATACATATCATAAAGTGGATTCCCGTGCTGCAAAATTATCTGTTGCACCGCATCATTCGACCGCTTGACAGCGCGGGGCGCTTTCCCTAATCGCAAGTCATTCCAAAACTCAATGTTCGGCAGCGTTCTTTTGCGCGTGTCGCGATTTTTGTTACGGATTTATCGAAGCGTAGAGATGGGACGGTCAGCCAGCCGCCCTGTGGAGCAGGAGAAAAAAGCATGGCACGTATTGCGGGGGTGAATATCCCCACCAACAAGCGCGTTGAAATCGCGTTGACTTATATCCATGGCATTGGCCCCACCAAATCACGTGAAATCACGACTAAGCTTGGCATTGCGAGCAATCGTCGGGTGCAAGATTTGACTGATCAGGAAGTCCTTCAAATTCGTGAAGCGATTGACGCAGGCTATACGGTAGAGGGCGATCTTCGCCGCACGGTGGCGATGAACATCAAGCGTTTGATGGATCTCGCCTGCTATCGCGGCCTTCGTCACCGTAAGGGTCTTCCTGTTCGCGGCCAGCGCACGCACACGAATGCGCGCACCCGTAAGGGCAAGGCCAAGCCAATCGCCGGCAAGAAGAAGTAAGCTTCTTCATATCAGCATTTAAGATAAAGTCAGGATTCCCACATGGCACGCGAACCTCAGCGCCTTAAAAAACGCGAGCGCAAAAACATCAGCAGCGGCGTTGCGCACGTCAATGCAAGCTTCAACAACACGATGATCACGATCACTGATGCCCAGGGCAACACGATCAGCTGGTCATCGGCTGGCCTCATGGGCTTCAAGGGGAGCCGTAAATCGACTCCTTATGCGGCCCAGATGGCTGCCGAAGATGCGGGCAAAAAAGCCGCTGAACACGGTGTTCGCACGATTGAAGTTGAAGTCAAAGGCCCAGGCTCGGGCCGTGAGTCAGCGCTTCGTGCGCTGCAAACAGTCGGGTTTAACATTACCTCGATCCGTGACGTTACCTCGATTCCGCACAACGGTGTGCGGCCATCGAAGCGTCGCCGGGTCTAAAGTGATCATCGCCGCCTAATTGCGCGGTCGATCATTTTGCCGGGGGCGGCGTCATTCGCCCCCAACAAGTTTCAATCGGTGTATGGCGGACGCGCCATCCACCCAACCCCAAGGGGAACATCGTGGCAGTCAACAGCAAAAACTGGC
>JAYUIX010000004.1:0-3409 GCA_043765635.1 Sphingomonadales bacterium | reverse complement strand
ACGTGATTTTGCGATTGTGAAAAAACAGTTTGGAATTGATGTTATGCAGCCGGGAGCGTTTCTCGCTAGTGTGATT
This sequence comes from Sphingomonadales bacterium, assembly GCA_043765635.1. Lineage (GTDB taxonomy): Bacteria > Pseudomonadota > Alphaproteobacteria > Sphingomonadales > Sphingomonadaceae > Aquisediminimonas. The sequence continues at coordinate 3,333 of JAYUIX010000004.1, read as the reverse complement.
GGAGGACGGTTATGACAAATTATCCGCTACGCCTGCCTGATCATGTCATGTCGGCGGCAAAGGAATTAGCAGCGAAGAATGGCGCTTCGCTTAACCAGTTTCTTGGCTCAATTATCGCAGAGAAAGTTGGCGAAATGCACGCGTTTGATTATATTGAGCGCCGCGCTGCACGCGGAAATGTCAAGGCTGCGCTCGCCGTTCTCGCCAAGGCACCAGAGCGGTCGCCGCTTCCCGGCGATGAGATAAAGTCTTCAAATAACCTATGACTGAAGCCGAAGCCGCCAATGAACTGATGCGTCTGGCCAAGGCGATTGCGTATCACAACGCGCGTTATCACACCGATGATGCGCCCGAGATTAGCGACGCTGAATATGATGCGCTTGTCCGGAGCAACAGCGCGCTAGAGGAGGAGTTTCCGCATCTGGTGCGCGCAGATAGCCCGAACAAAGCGGTCGGTGCGGCCCCGGCTTCGCATCTTTCCAAAGTCGCTCATGCCAAGCCGATGCTCAGCCTCGACAATGGTTTTACTGACGGCGATATCGCTGATTTTGTCGGACGGGTGCGGCGGTTTTTAAACCTTGCCGATGATGCCCCCGTCGCGCTCACCGCAGAACCCAAGATTGATGGGCTGTCATGCGCGCTACGCTATGAAAAGGGCGTGCTAGTGCAGGCGGCCACACGCGGCGACGGCGCGGTGGGTGAGGATGTGACGGCGAATGTCGCGACGATTGGCGATATCCCGCAAACGCTTCAAGGCAACGCGCCAGACATCTTCGAAATTCGCGGCGAAGTTTACATGGCGAAATCGGACTTTGAGGCACTCAATGCGGCTCAAGAGGCGGCGAACGAAAAGCTGTTCGCCAATCCGCGCAATGCCGCTGCCGGATCGCTGCGTCAGAAAGACCCAAGCGTCACTGCGGCGCGGCCATTGCGCTTTCTCGCGCACGGCTGGGGTGAGGTTTCGGCACTGCCCGCCGAGACGCAGTACGGCGTGATGCGCGCGATTGCCGATTGGGGGCTGCCCGTTTCCGACGCGCTGGTTCAAGTGGATTCGGTCGATGCCCTGATCATGCATTACCGCAGCATCGAGGCCACCCGCGCTGATCTGCCCTTCGATATTGACGGGGTGGTGTATAAGGTTGACCGGCTTGATTGGCAGGCGCGGCTTGGCTTTGTCGCAAAGGCACCGCGCTGGGCGATTGCGCACAAATTCCCTGCCGAACAAGCGCAGACGACTTTGCTAAGCATTGACATTCAGGTGGGGCGGACGGGCAAGCTTACGCCCGTCGGGCGGCTTCAGCCCGTAACTGTTGGCGGGGTGGTTGTCTCAAATGTGACGCTCCACAACCGCAATGAGATTGCCCGGCTCGGGGTGCGTCCCGGCGACCGCGTGGTCGTGCAGCGCGCGGGCGACGTTATCCCTCAAATTGTCCGGGTGTTGAGTGCGGACGAGGAACGCGCGGTGTTTGCCTTTCCCAATCATTGCCCGCAGTGCGGCTCCGAAGCGATTGCCGAGGAGGGCGAAGTCGATGTCCGCTGCACTGGCGGGCTGATCTGCCCGGCCCAGCGGATCGAACGACTCAAACATTTCGTTAGCCGTGGCGCGCTTGATATTGAGGGGCTGGGGGAAAAAACCATCGAAGAATTTTTTGGGCTTGGCTGGCTCCACAGCCCGGCCGATATTTTTCGGTTGAAAGCCCGCAAAGCGGAAATCCTTGGCCGCGAAGGCTGGAAAGAAAAATCAGTTGATAATCTGATCGCCGCGATTGAGGACAAACGCTCGCCTGATCCGATCAAATTCCTGTTCGGGCTTGGCATCCGCCATATTGGTGCTGGCACATCGAAGGATCTCATCCGGGCGTACGGCAGCGTCGAGGCGATTGCCGAAATGGCCAAGCACGATGGCGCGGCGGAGGAATTGACCCAGGTGGAAGGCATCGGCCCGGTCGTCGCCGAAGCTCTGATCGATTTTTTCCATGAAGCGCACAACCGTGAAGTGTGGGATGATTTGCTCAGTGAAGTCAGCCCGCCGCCCTATGTGTCCAATGTCCGTATGTCGTCCGTCAGCGGCAAAACCGTCGTCTTTACCGGCAGCCTCGAAACGATGAGCCGCGATGAAGCCAAGGCGCAGGCCGAAGCTTTGGGCGCGAAAACGGCAGGTTCGGTCAGCGCGAAAACTGATTTGCTAGTTGCAGGCCCGGGGGCGGGATCGAAACTTAAAAAAGCCGCTGACCTTGGCATTGAGGTGATTGACGAGGCTGGCTGGGCCGCGATTGTGGCAGCGGCGGGTTAGCCCCGGCCAATTGAGGTATAGTCAAATCCGGCGCGCACCGCGTCTTCGCGTTGATAGATATTGCGCAGGTCAACCAGACAACGCGTCCGCATCAGTGCACCCAATCGTTCAAGATCAAGCGCGCGGAAAGCATCCCATTCGGTTACAATCGCGACAGCATCAGCATCCTGCGCCACGCCGTATGCGTTACCGACAAATTCGACACCCGGCATCACCCCGCGCGCGACATCCATTCCTTCGGGATCATACGCACGCACCTTCGCGCCGCCATCAATCAATGCTTGGACAATCGCGAGTGAAGGCGCATCGCGCATGTCATCGGTATTCGGCTTGAACGTGAGCCCAAGCAAACCAACCGTTTTTCCGCGTGCATCGCCGCCCATTGCAGTAATGATCTTGCGGCCCATCGCACGCTTACGGCTGTCATTGGCCTTGACCACTGCCTCAACAATGCGGACAGGCGAATCGAAATCTTCAGCCGTTTTGAGCAGCGCGAGCGTATCCTTTGGAAAGCATGAGCCGCCATAACCGGGGCCGGCATGAAGAAATTTAGAACCAATTCGGTTATCAAGCCCGATCCCGCGCGCGACATCCTGCACATTGGCACCGACAACTTCGCACAGATCGGCCATTTCATTGATGAAGGTAATTTTGGTCGCCAAGAACGCGTTGGCGGCATATTTGATGAGTTCGGCGGTGCGCCGTGCGGTAAAAAGGATCGGTGCTTGATTGAGGAACAGTGGCCGGTAAATATCGCGCATCACGCCCCGCGCGCGTTCATCCTCAGTGCCGATGATAATCCTGTCAGGCCGTTTGAAATCACCGATGGCAGCACCTTCGCGCAGGAATTCGGGGTTTGAAACGACAGCCCACTCATGCTCGGGGGCAGCCTCATACAGGATACGTTCAACCTCGTCACCCGTGCCGACAGGAACGGTTGATTTGGTAACGACCACCACTGGTTTGGTAGCAGCGGCGGCGATATCGCGTGTTGCCTGATAAACATAACTCAGATCGGCATGACCATCGCCGCGCCGTGA
>JAYUIX010000003.1:0-3415 GCA_043765635.1 Sphingomonadales bacterium | reverse complement strand
GACGCGTCTGCGCGCCTAGCTTCGGGTTGTCGCGTAGCCACCACAGCAAAACATGCGTATCAAGCAGCAGTTTCACGGCAGCGAGTCGAACCCGTCGTTTACAGAATCGTTCTGCAATTTTTCGAAGAAGGCTTGCATCTCAGGCGGCCATTCGTCGATATCATCGACAATGCCCGACATAGCTTTAAGCGACCCCGGCTGACGCGGCTTGCCGTCTTTGGTGTAAACCAATTTACCATTCACCAGATAAGGTGGCGCGCTATTTGCCAGCGGTTCGTATGCAAAACTCATAGGCATTTCACGCACTCCCGATACCGGCGGTTCAACAACCAGCCCTTGCAAATAATCCTTCACCAACGCCGATAATGACGTCCCCAATTCGGCCGCGCGAATGCGGGCCGCACGGTGCGTTTCATCATCTAGCGCAATAGTGACGTTCTTCATATTTTCACAGTATCACAGTTACACATATTTACAAGCACTATTTCGGCTGTTCGACACTCCGAATATTCAGTTCGCGCAACTGCTTGAGCGAAACTGGCGACGGCGCGCCCATCATCAGATCCTCGGCCTTTTGGTTCATTGGGAAGGTGATGACCTCACGAATATTGGGTTCATCAGCAAGCAACATCACGATCCGGTCAATCCCCGGCGCTGAGCCTCCATGCGGAGGGGCGCCGAATTTGAATGCGTTGATCATGCCTGAGAAATTCTCATCAACCTGTTCCTGCGTGTAGCCAGCAATTTCAAACGCTTTGTACATGATTTCAGGGCGGTGATTCCGGATTGCGCCCGATGACAGCTCAACCCCGTTGCAGACAATATCATATTGATAGGCAAGGATATCGAGCGGATCCATTGTCTCAAGTGCATGCAACTCGCCTTGCGGCATTGAGAATGGGTTATGGCTGAAATCGACTTTCTTGGCGTCCTCATCATATTCAAACATTGGAAAATCGACGATCCAGCAGAATTTGAAGCAATTTTCCTCAATCAGGCCAAGCGTTTCACCAACCCGGTTACGCGCAGCCCCGGCGAGTTTGGCCGCTTGCAATTCCTTACCCGCCGCAAAGAACAAGCCATCATCGGGACCAAGGCCAAGCTGAGCATAGATTGCCGCCATGCCGTCATCGCCGTGGTTCTTGGCAATCGGCCCGCCAAACTCGCCGCCCTTGCGCGTAACATAACCAAGCCCGGCATGGCCTTCAGCGCGCGCCCAATCATTCATCTCATCAAAATATTTGCGACTCTTCTCAGCCGTATTTGGCGCTGCCACAACACGAACCACACCGCCATCGCCAACGATACGCTCAAACAAGCCAAAGCCTGACGTGCGGAAATGCTCAGTCACATCATGGACGAGCAGCGGGTTACGCAAATCAGGCTTATCTGAACCATATTTCAGCATCGACTCACGATAAGGGATACGCGGGAACGGGGCTGGCGTTACGACTTTACCCTTGGCAAATTCCTCAAACACGCCGTGGAGCACAGGCTCAATCGCTGCAAACACATCATCCTGCGTCACAAAGCTCATTTCAAAATCGAGCTGATAAAATTCGCCTGGTGAGCGATCTGCACGCGCATCTTCATCACGGAAGCACGGCGCAATCTGAAAATAGCGGTCAAAGCCTGCGACCATCAGCAACTGCTTGAACATCTGCGGCGCTTGCGGAAGTGCGTAAAATTTGCCCGGATGCACCCGGCTCGGCACGAGATAGTCGCGCGCTCCTTCGGGGCTGCTCGCGGTCAGGATCGGTGTCTGAAACTCAGTGAAGCCCTGATCAATCATCCGTCGCCGAACGCTTGAAATCACATTTGAGCGCAGCACGATATTATTGTGAAGCCGCTCACGACGCAAATCGAGATAGCGATATTTCAGGCGGATTTCTTCAGGATATTCAGCTTCACCAAACACCGGCAACGGCAATTCCTGCGCTGCGGATTGCACCGTTACGGCCTTAGCATGAATTTCGATTTCGCCCGTTTTAAGGTTTGGGTTCACCGTTGCCGCGTCACGTGCAACAACCACACCCTCAACCGTAACCACCGATTCCGCGCGCGCATTGTCAAGCGTATTGAACACATCAGAACCCGATGCTGCAACAATCTGGGTCAGCCCAAAATGATCGCGCAAATCGACGAACAACACATTGCTATGTTCACGCTTGCGATGGATCCAGCCCGATAAGCGGATCGTTTCACCCACATGGCTTGAGCGGAGTTCGGCACAGTTGTGCGTGCGATAGGCGTGCATATTTGTCATGGGCTGCCTAACACAGTGGAAGCGCCTATTTGTCAAGCGGCGCGCGCGCGCTATGGAGGATGAATGCAGATTCACCCACTCATCGACAGTAGCGAACCACTCGCCGAATTATGCGCGCGCCTTGCCAGGTCCCCCTTCGTTACGGTCGATACTGAGTTTATGCGCGAAAACACTTTTTGGCCGGAGCTGTGCCTGATCCAAATCGCCGATGCCCATGAGGCTGCTGCGATTGATCCAATGGCACCCGGCATTGATCTCCAGCCACTGCTCGATCTGATGACAGATAATGAAGACGTCCTCAAAATCTTCCACGCGGGCAGCCAAGATATTGAAATCATTTATAATCTGACCGGAAAGACACCGCATCCGCTGTTCGATACACAGATCGCGGCGATGGCACTTGGCCAGGGTGAGCAGGTTGGCTATTCCAATCTCGTCGATAGCTGGCTTGGCATCACGCTTGATAAGGGCGCGCGCTTTACCGATTGGGCCCGGCGACCACTTGATAAGCGCCAGATTGATTATGCGATTGGTGACGTCACCCATCTCTCGACGATCTTCCCAAAAATGCTCGATAAATTGCGCAGGCTCAATCGCGGTGGCTGGCTTGATCAAGAGATGGAGCGGCTGGCCGACCCTGCAAACTATGCCGCCGATCCAGCACTTGCGTGGAAGCGGGTTAAGATTGTCGGCCGCAAGCCAGAGTTGCTCGGTCGGTTGAAGGCACTTGCGGCGTGGCGTGAGAGCGAAGCCAAATCGAAAAATCTTCCGCGTGGACGCATCGTCAAAGATGAGACACTCGCCGATATCGCCGCGCATCCCCCTAAAACTCAAGCAGACCTTGCCAAAGTACGCGGGCTTTCACCGACATGGGCGGCCAATGACATTGGCGGGCGGATGATGGGTGCGCTTGCCAATGCCAAGCCGATGCCTGCTGATGAAATGCCAATGCGCGATGATCGCAAGCCCGGCCTCGGCAAAGAAGGTGCGTTAGTGGCGGATTTACTGCGCTTACTTCTCAAAATCCGTGCGCGCGAAATCAATGTCGCGGCGCGGCTGCTCGCGCGCTCAGACGAACTTGAACTGCTCGCGGCGGGCCAACGTACCGGCCTTGCCATACTCGAAGACTGGCGCTTCGAGCAGTTCGGC
>JAYUIX010000002.1:0-46085 GCA_043765635.1 Sphingomonadales bacterium | reverse complement strand
GGACAATGTGGTGCTGACTGTGACAGTTCAAAACCTGCTTGACTCAAAGCCAAAGGTTGTCGGTTCAAACGCAGGGACAACTGCCTTTAACAGTGGTAACGTCTTCCCATCGACCTTCGATGCGCTGGGTCGTCGTTATGCAGCTGCTGTCAAGTTCAAGTTCTGATCTGACGATAGCCAAAACAAAATTCGGGGCGGTACTTCGGTGCCGCCCCTTTTTTTTGCGTGATGGTTTCTCATTGGTTAGTCGATCAATGACATTGGCAGGTGCATAGCAATCGCATTATTCTGCGCGATGACAGTGGCCCATGCGCTCACTTTTTGTATCTCTTCGCTGTGGACACCCACGGCGTTCTGCTGCTCAACTACCCGCGATTGAGCGTTAAAAGCGCCATCAAATTTTGAATGACGAGTGAAAGCAGACCCAGCAACTATCGCTGCAACACGGTCACCGTCAAACCCCAAAGCAAAATGTGCAGAAAGGCGAGCAACTGTTTCAGCGGGCGCGCTGAGCAATAATTCACTATCAAGTGTCGCCACGCGTGTTTGGCCAAGGCGTGCGGTCATCCGCATGAACAGTGCCTGCTGCGCCAGCCAACCAACCGCTGCGGCTTGAAGATCAGTCAATCCAAGATAATCTTCGTCAGAAAAGCCAAGGTCAACAAACCCCTCCTTCAATTGCTTGACGAGCAATTCGCGAACCCACAGCCGCCCCCACATGCCTTTCTTGGCGACTGAACCCAGAAATAAGGGCAGCGGCGCGTAAAGCAAAAGAGCGCGCGCATCGGGGCGAAACGCCAACACCGCTTCGGCCAATCCATTGCAGAGATTTGACGGTTTAACCACCACTGCCTCATCCTGAGCAAAAGGTCGGGCGAGGAGGCGCAGCGCAGCATCAAGCGCTTGCCCGATCCGGCGCGGGTCGCCGCCGCGTTGCCGCCAGCCCACAATGTCATTGAGAATGACCGGCTCCTTAAGCCCCATTGCCGCACCCGGTACATCAAGCGCGCGCGCAAGCAGCGTTGAGCAGCAGAAAGCCGAATGGAAAATGAAATGAAGCGGCGCTTGTGGCGGTTGCGCGGCAAGCGCTTCCTCGCGGTTAATGATAACCGGACTGTTCGACTTCCCAAGATATTCATCAGTTAAAAAAGTCGCCGCGCGGTGCCCGTCACGGTCAATATGGCGGAAATGCACCGCGTCATGTTCAGGATCATAACGATCGGCAAGCCACAACGGATTGCGCGCGATATCAGCGATAGAAGTATGTGCGTTAGTCACTGCCGCATTCTGCCGCTAATACCACGCGCCTGCAATCCCTGCGCTTACTTCGCTGACAATAGCAACGCCCCGTCACCTTCATCGGCATTGACCGTGACTCCGTCAGGCACGTCACCGCGCAGGATCATATCGGCAAGCGGATCTTGCAGATATCTTTGCACCGCGCGTTTTAGCGGTCGCGCGCCGTAAACTGGATCATAACCAACACGGCCAAGCCACGACCGCGCGCCTGCGGTCAGGTGAAGTGTCACCTTGCGGTCGGCAAGCAGCCTTGCTACGCGGGCAACCTGAATATCGACAATCGGTGCCATATGCTCTGCCGCTAACCGATGAAACAGGATGATTTCATCAAGCCGGTTGAGGAATTCGGGGCGGAAATGGCCGCGCACGACTTCCATTACTTGTGGCTCGACCTTGTCGACATCCTCATCCTCGCCAAGCCCCGCAATAAATTGCGAACCGAGATTGCTCGTCAGAATGATGATCGTATTGGTGAAATCAACCGTCCGCCCCTGCCCGTCGGTCAGACGACCATCGTCAAGCACTTGGAGCAGAACATTGAACACGTCGCTGTGCGCTTTTTCCACTTCATCAAACAGCACGACCTGATAGGGACGCCTGCGCACCGCTTCGGTTAAAACGCCGCCCTCTTCATAACCGACATAGCCCGGAGGCGCTCCGATCAGCCGCGCGACGCTGTGTTTTTCCATGAATTCGCTCATGTCGATCCGCACCATCGCGCTGTCATCATCAAACATGAAACCCGCAAGCGCCTTGGTCAGCTCGGTTTTGCCAACCCCGGTTGGCCCGAGGAACAAGAAGCTTCCAAGCGGGCGGTTAGGGTCTTGCAAGCCCGCCCGCGCGCGGCGGACAGCAGTTGAAACGGCCTTGACCGCATCGGCCTGACCAATCACGCGCTTGCCAAGCGTTGCCTCCATCGCGAGCAATTTCTCGCGCTCGCCCGTCATCATCCGCTCGACGGGAATACCCGTCCATTTGGCGACGACTGACGCAATGTCATCAGCCGTGACTTCCTCACGCAGCATTGTGCCTTCGGCGGCTCCTGCGGCATCGGCCAATTGCTTTTCAAGCTGTGGAATCGTGCCATATTGCAACTCGCCAGCCTTCGCCAAATCGCCTGAACGTTGCGCCTGATCAAGCTGGAGCCGCGCACCATCAAGCGCTTCCTTGACCTTCGCCTCGCTGTGGATTTTTTCCTTCTCCGCCTGCCAGCGCGTGGTGAGTGAGGCGGACTGCTCTTCGAGATTGGCAAGTTCGCTACGTAAGTTTGCCAGCCGATCCTTTGATGCCATATCGCTTTCTTTCTCAAGCGCGAGGCATTCAATCTTCATCTGAATGATACGGCGGTCAAGCGTTTCGATCTCTTCGGGTTTGGATTCAACCTCCATCCGAATGCGGCTTGCGGCTTCGTCCATCAAGTCGATTGCCTTGTCGGGCAGGAAGCGGTCAGAAATATAGCGGTGCGACAGCGTAGCAGCCGCGACCAGAGCTGCATCAGTAATCCTTACCCCGTGATGAAGCTCATATTTTTCCTTGAGGCCGCGCAGGATTGAAATCGAATCCTCAACCGTCGGTTCGCCAATAAAGACCGGCTGAAAACGGCGCTGGAGTGCGGCATCCTTTTCGACATGCTTACGGTATTCATCAAGCGTCGTCGCGCCGATACAGTGGAGTTCGCCACGCGCGAGTGCTGGCTTGAGCAAGTTTGACGCGTCCATCGCGCCCTCACCTTTGCCCGCACCGATCAGCGTGTGCATTTCGTCAATGAACAAAACAATCTGCCCCTCGGCCCCGCGCACCTCATCAAGCACTGATTTGAGTCGTTCCTCAAATTCGCCGCGATATTTCGCTCCTGCGATCAGCGCGCCCATATCAAGCGACATAAGCAGGCGCCCTTTGAGGCCGTCAGGCACATCGCCGTTTGCAATCCGCAACGCCAACCCTTCGGCAATCGCGGTTTTGCCAACGCCGGGTTCACCGATGAGGACAGGGTTATTCTTGGTGCGGCGCGCAAGGATTTGAATCGTTCGGCGGATTTCCTCATCACGGCCAATCACGGGATCAAGCTTACCCTCGCGTGCAGCCTCGGTCAGGTCACGGGCATATTTTTTGAGCGCATCATAGGTGTCTTCGGCGGACGCGGTGTCGGCGCTTTTGCCTTTGCGCAATTCATTGATTTTGGCGTTCAGCACGTCAACTTTAAGCCCGGCCGCTGTAAGCGCCTTACCCGCTGTCGTTGTTGTCGCAAGCGTCAGCGCAAGCAACAGCCGCTCGACGGTAACGAAGCTATCGCCTGCTTTGCTCGCGACTTGCTCGGCCTGGTCAAGAATGCGAACGAGGTCATTATCGAGGCCGGGGGTTTGCTGCGCGCCGCTGCCCGAAACGCTGGGGTGCTTGGCCAAAGCACCGTCGGTTTCGCGCACAGCAACGCTCGCATCACCGCCCGCTGCTTTGATCAGGCCAGCACACATGCCCTCATTATCTTCAAGCAGAGCCTTGAGCAGATGCTCGGGCGCGATCCGCTGATGATTCATCCGGATCGCGACGGTCTGTGCGCTTTGTAAGAAGCCCTTGGCGCGGTCAGTAAATTTTTCGAGGTTCATGCGGGAAAAGCCCATCCTTTACACCCATGATGTAAGAATGGGTTTGGGCCATGCAAGGGCAATGGCTATTTCGGATCGGTTGCCTTCGCCGCATTACCTGCAAAAACATTCCCAAAAAAGCTACTCTCATACCATTTGGGTGCGTCATCAGCATTGGCAATTTCTGCTGCGATCAGCGTATTGATCCGCGCGAATTTGGCGGCAGCATCCCAGTTGAAGGGCAGGCTCGGATGATCACTGACCTTGTGATAATGGGTTTTGAGGAAATCGGCGAAAATCTTGTCACCGCCATTTTTAAAACCTGTCATTATGAATACCGAAGGCACGCCTTGTTTGACGAAACTATAATGATCCGAGCGGGTGAAAAACCCTTCGGATGGCAGCGGATCGGGTGAAAGCGAAAGTCCCATTTTTTGCGCGGCGCGCGCCACTGCCGGACCCATTGTTGAATGTTCAGCGCCAAAAGCGATCACATCCTGAAAATCATAAAGCAGGATCGGCATGTCAAGATTGACGACGCTCACCACTTTACCGCTCGGCACCACTGAATGCCTTGAGAGATAGTCTGACCCGAGCAGGCCGCGCTCTTCAGCGGTTACTGCGGCAAACAATATTGAACGGCGCGGACGGGTTGGCGCAGAAGCCAGCGCGCGCGCGGCCTCAAGCATTGCCGCAATCCCGGAGGCGTTATCCATCGCGCCATTGAAAATCTTGTCGCCTTCTTTAGCGGGATCAATCCCGTTATGATCAAGATGCCCCATCAGCAGAACATATTCGCCCGCCAGTTTGGGATCAGAGCCGGGCAGTATCCCAATCACATTGGGGCTGGTAATGCGTGACATGGTCGTTGTGCGATCAAGCTTGATTACAGGCTTGATCGCAAAGCCCTTTGGCCGCCCGCCAATTTTATCAGCTTCTGTGAGTACCGCCTCAAGCGTTTTCGGCGCACCAGAAAAAAGCGCAGCCGCAGCCCTGTCATGAAGCGTCACGCCAAAACGGATGGCGGGCGTTTCAGTAAAGCCGCTGCCATCGCTTTGTGCCCAATTAAGCGTGGGATGGATCGGCCCTTCAATCTCGCGTGTCCAAGGCCGTGTCCGTTCACGTTCCAATGTGCGGATCGTGATGACGCCAATCGCACCGCGTGCTTGCGCCATTTTGGCTTTGCTACGCCCGTAATGCGCGCCGACGTCGCTGCGCATTCCTTTGGGAAAGCCCGTCAGCACGGCGACGACCTTGCCCTTTACATTAAGGTCCGCATAATCATTCTGACCCGCTTTGGGATCGTCGATGCCGTAACCGACAAAAACGACTTGGCCTTGCTGGCTATCAGTGCCCTCAGTACGTGCGGGGCCGAACAGCACTTCCTTGCGGTTGACAAAACTCTGCCCCGCGACGCTGAATCCAGACTTGGCCTCATCAAGCAAGCCGCCAGTGAAAGGCACTTGCTGAAACCAGCCGTCTTTACTCGCCGGTTTCAAACCAATTCCTCGAAACTGGCTCGCAACATATTGCGCCGCGATTTCATGACCGCGCGTTCCGGTCTCGCGCCCCTCAAGCTTATCATCAGCAAGAAATTCGATATGCGCGCGCATGGATTCAGGTGTGATCCCTGCCTCAGGTGCTTCTGCCGCTGCGATTATGAGTGGAGCTGCAACGCACAGTGTGGCGATAAAGCGAAAGCGCATAATGACCTCGGGAATAGAGTTTACCCGAACTGACTTGCCGATTGCGTTGTTATCGTCAATGGCATTCGTAAATAGGTTGAGGATAATCGTGATGAAGCAATGGGTTACGGTTACAGCCGGACTGGTAGTGGCGCTTGCAATAGGTGCTGCGGTTTGGGAGCCGCTTGTTGCTGTGTCTCCACCGTCTCCACCTGAACGCAAATATGACGCGCGCATTGTGCGCGATGAATTTGGTGTGCCGCATATTTTTGGAAAGACCGATGCGGATGCGTCCTACGGGCTTGCCTATGCCCACGCAGAAGATGATTTCGAAACAATCCAGCAAGTTGTCGCGATGACACGCGCGCGAACGGGCGCGCTGATCGGAAGCGACGGGGTTAAGATCGATTATGTCGAACATCTGCTCGGCGCGCGCGAAACAACGCAGCGCCGCTACCGCGAAATTCCTGCCGATGTGCGTGTTTTGCTTGATGCTTATGCGACAGGGCTCAATCTGTTTGCTGCGCGCCATCCCGGCGAAGTGCGGCTGTCAAAGCTGTTTCCCGTCAACGGCGAAGATATCGCGACTGGCTTTGTCTTGCGCGCGCCGTTTTTCTTTGGGCTTGATAGTGTGATCGGCAAGTTGGTGGCGGACGCGATACCACCCGTTGACGGCGCTGCGCCACCGCTGACCCCGGTTGGCAGCGATCCCGCGCGTAACGGATCGAACGCGTTTGCGGTTGCGCCGAAACGTATGGCGGATGGTAAAACCTGGCTCATTTCCAACGCGCACCAGCCTTATGAAGGTCAAGTCGCCTGGTATGAGGCGACGATGCATTCGGCTGAGGGGCTTGATATGGCAGGGGCGCTATTCCCCGGCATGCCCTTCATTCCGCTTGGTCATAACCGCAATCTGGGATGGACAAATACCGTCAACGGGCCTGATCTCATCGATGTTTATAAGCTGGTGCTGAACGACGCGGGCACCCAGTACCGCTATGATGGCAAATGGTTGCCGCTCGAAAGCAAGCGCGTCTGGCTTGGGGTGAAATTCGGCCCGTTCACGCTCCCGATCCCGCGCACGGTTTACCGCTCGCTCCACGGGCCAGTGATCATCAATAAAAACGGCGCGTTCGCGGTGCGCTATGCAACGATTGATCAGCTCAAAAACATGGAACAATATTACCGGATCGGCAAAGCGCAAAATTGGGAGGAATGGCGCACGGCGATGTCGATTGGCGGCATTGCTTCAACCAATTTCATTTATGCCGATAAAACGGGCCGGATTGCCTATGTCTACAACGCGCTCTTTCCGCAGCGCAAAGCGGGTTATAATTATGAGGGCGTTTTGCCCGGCGATACCTCGGCAACGATGTGGCAAAACACATTATCCTTGGCGCAGATGCCGCAGATAGTAAACCCTGTAAGCGGCTTTGTCTTCAACGCGAATAATACGCCTTTTGTCGCAGCGGGGCCGGGCTCGGAACTTAACCCGGCGAATTTCTCACCTCTGCTTGGGATTGAACGGCGGACAACCAACCGCATGGTGCGCGCGAACGAACTTTTGTCGGCGGATACGTCGATTACGCCAGCCGAACTGCTCGCGATCAAATTTGATACAGCCTACAGCCGCAACAGTTTTGCCGGGGCTTGGATGACAAAAATCATGGCGCTAGATCTCAGCAAAGAGCCTGACTTGCTGTCTGCGCAAAAATTGCTTGGCACTTGGGATTGGAACAGCGACGGGAATGCCAAAGCCGATACGCTCGGCGAGGCGATGATGCACTTGGCGAATAGCGATGCGTATAATGGTCGGCCGCTCCCTGATGCCAAAGTGAAGCTGCGTGAGGCGGTTGACAGTTTGATGAAGGGGTTTGGCCGGATTGATCCGCCGCTCGGCGATGTTCAGCGGATGATACGCGGTAATGTCGATCTGCCCGCCAATGGCGGCACCGACACGCTGCGTGCGGCCACGATATGGGAGCCGCAGCCTGACGGTCGGATGCGCGTCAAGCACGGCGATAGCTTCGTCATGCTGGTCAATTGGGACAAAGCGGGCAAAGTACGTAGCCAGTCAATTCAGCCTTACGGTGCTGCTACGACACGTCCCAATTCTCCCCATTATACTGATCAAATGAAGCTGTTTGTCGAACGCAAGTTCAAGCCAGTGCATTTTGAACGCGCTGATTTGCTTGCCAATGCCAAGCGCGCCTATCGGCCTTAGCATTTGGTCGAAACTTGATTGCGGTTCGTCGAAGGCTTTTTACTGCGCATAGCCTCGTATGGATTTGCGCGTATAGAATGCGAGAATTCGCCTGACAGGATAAGATATATGAAAAAATCGATCGCACTGCTTCCACTGATTGCACTTATTTCCTCGCCAGCGCTTGCGGCACCTGCAAAGCCCGCACCCGTCTCTGCGCTCGTTGAAGCCGTTAACATCCCTTATGAACAATTCACGCTCCCCAACGGCTTGCGCGTTGTTGTCCATACTGATCGCAAAGCGCCTGTCGTCGCGGTCTCAGTTTGGTATCATGTTGGTTCAAAGGATGAGCCCCAAGGCAAAACGGGATTTGCGCATTTGTTTGAGCATTTGATGTTCAACGGTTCTGAAAATTCGCCCGGTGATTTTTTTGAACCGCTTCAGCAGGTTGGCGCGACTGACTTTAACGGCACGACATGGTTTGACCGCACCAATTATTTCCAAACGGTGCCAACCGCAGCACTTGACCGCGCGCTATTCCTTGAAAGTGACCGGATGGGCTATCTGCTCGGCGCGGTGACGCAGGAGAAGCTCGATAATCAGATTGGCGTCGTCCAAAATGAAAAACGGCAGGGCGATACCCAGCCTTACGGGCTTACCGAATATGTCATTCAGGAAACGCTCTTCCCCAAAGGCCATCCTTATCACCATTCAACCATCGGCTCGATGGCTGATCTGAGTGCAGCCAGCCTTGAGGATGTCAAAAACTGGTTCCGCGCCAAATACGGCCCTGACAATGCGGTGCTCGTGCTTGCGGGTGATATTGACCTTGCAACCGCCAAGCAAAAGGTCACAAGCTGGTTCGGTGGCATCGCGCGCGGGCCAGCCATCGCGCGGGTGAATGCGCCTGTTCCAACGCTGGCAGCGCCCGTTAGCAAAGTCATGAAAGACCGGGTGGCAACGACACGGATTATGCGGATGTGGGCGATACCGGGGTTGAATGACAAGGATGCCACCGCGCTTCAAGTTGGCGCAACCGTACTTGGCGGGCTATCGAGCAGCCGCCTTGACAATGCCCTTGTCCGCAAGGAGCAGATCGCGGTTTCTGTCACCGCTTCGGCTGACCTGTTTGAACAAATCGGCATGTTTACCGCCTCTGCTGATGTGAAACCCGGTGTTGATACAGCGCTTGTTGCCAAGCGGCTTGATGCGATTATCGCAGAGTTTATGGCGAAGGGGCCAACGGCGGATGAAGTGCGCCGCGTCGCGACGCGCTCAATTGCTGGAACAATCAACGGGCTTGAATCGGTTGGTGGGTTTAGCGGCAAGGCAACCACGCTTGCCGAAGGTTTGGTCTATTCAGGCGATGCAGGGCGTTACCGCACCGAGCTTGCCGAGCTTGCCGCGATGACGCCAGCGACCGTCACCGCTGCCACGCGCAAATGGCTGTCGCGCCCGGTTTTCTCGCTGACCGTTGAACCCGGCGAGCGTGAGAAGTACGACGAGCCTGCATCTGTGAAACCAATTGCAAAGACGGCTACGGCACCTGCCGCAATGGTGAAAACCAAGGTTATCGGCCCTGATCGATCAATGCTGCCGCCAGTGGGTGAATTGACCGCGCTTGACTTTCCCAAGATCGAGCGCGCGACGCTTTCCAACGGGATAGAGGTGTTTTTTGCCAAGCGGAGCGCAGTGCCCGCTGTCCAGATGACGGTCAGTTTTGATGCGGGTTCGGCGGCTGATCCCGCGAATGCGCTTGGCACACAGTCGCTCATGCTGGCGCTAATGGATGAAGGCACTGCGACGCGCAATTCAGTGCAGATTGCCGAGGAGAGCGAACGGCTTGGCGCAACGATTTCAACCGGGGCAAGTGTTGATCGCACCAATGTCAGCCTGTTTGCGGTAACGCCAAACCTTGCGCCTTCGCTTGATTTGCTTGCTGATATCGTTCGCAATCCAGCCTTTGCCCCGGCCGAGGTAGAGCGGCTGCGCGGCCAGCAGTTGGCGCGTATTTCGGCCGAACTGACCCAGCCACAAGGGCTTGCGGGTCGGGTTCTGCCAGTTAAGCTGTGGGGCGAAGGTCATCCATACGGTCGCGCCAGCAGCGGCACCGGAACGCCTGAAACTGTCAAAAAACTTGATCAAGCCGCTCTCTCCGCGTTTCACAAGGCATGGCTCCGCCCTGATACTGCGCGCATTTTTGTTGCTGGCAATATCAGCCTGACGACGCTTGTTCCGCTGCTTGAAAAAAGCTTCGGGACATGGACAAAACCAGCCACGCCCAAGCCAGTTAAAAATTTCAGCGCGCCCGTGCCTGCGGCAACATCCAAAATCTATCTTGTTGATCGGCCTAATTCGCCGCAATCGCTTATTATTGGCGGGCAGGTGCTTGATGCCAAGGGCAGCGATGATCTCGTCACACTGCGCGCTGCCAATGACATACTAGGCGGTGCGTTCCTGTCGCGGCTCAACATGGATTTGCGCGAAACCAAGGGCTGGTCATACGGCGTTGGTTCACGGATCGGTGCGCAGGAACAGCGGATCAGCTACACCATTTCAGCACCCGTTCAGGCCGACCGGACGGGCGACTCGATCAAAGCATTGCGCAGTCAGATTAGTGACTTCCTAACGACACGCGGCGTCACCGCTGAAGAGTTAGAGCGAACGATGAACGGCAACATCCGCGAACTGCCGGGAAGCTTTGAAACCGCAGGCGATGTGCTTGGTGGGATCACCAGCATCGTCAATCTCAAACGACCCGACAATTATTATGCAACGCTTGCCGAAAAATATCGGACGGTGACGGCGCCTTCAATTGACGCTACAGGCAGGGCAGCAATTGATCCGGCCAAGCTGATCTTTGTCGTCATCGGCGATGCCAAACTGGTGCGCTCGCAACTTGACGAAATCGGTTTGCCAGTAGAAGAGATTGCCGCACCTGCGGCGAAATAGCCGTCCAAACAAGGGAGAAACAATATGTCAGTAGCTGGTTCATATGATTGTGTTGTCAAATCGCCAATGGGTGATCAGAAATCGACACTGACCGTCAACATTGACGGCGATAGCTGGAGCGGCACCAACTCTGGCGCGCAAGGCTCGCTCGACATCTATGAGGGCAAGGTTGATGGCAATACGCTGACATGGAAAATGGACATGAAAGTGCCAATGCCAATGACGCTTGAGGGCACCGCAACAGTAGATGGTGACACCATTACTGGTTCAGTAAAGGCTGGCATGTTCGGATCAATGCCGATGAGCGGCACCCGCGCAAGCTAATCTATGACGCGCGTGATGTGCCCCATTTTGCGGCCATCACGCGCCTCATCTTTGCCGTAAAGATGCAGATGGCTGCCGCTGTCGCCTGACATTGCTAACCAATCGTCGGCATCATGGCCGATAATGTTTTTCATGATTACTGATGATCCGGTTGTTTTGGTGCTGCCAAGCGGAAGGCCGGCAACAGCGCGGATATGATTCTCAAATTGTGACGTAACCGCACCCTCGATCGTCCAATGCCCGCTGTTGTGAACGCGCGGTGCCATTTCGTTGAACACTGGGCCATCATCGCTTGCGAAAAATTCCATCGCGAACACACCGACATACTCCAGTTTTTCGGCCAAACGCCGTGCCAGTCCGCGTGCAGCGGGGACTTGCTGACGAACGATACCGCTGGGCGGGATCGTCGATGTTGCAAGAATGCCGTCCTTGTGAACATTTTCAGGGGCATCCCAGAAACTGATTGTACCGTACTGATCACGCGCCACGATCAGCGAAAACTCATGCTCAAACGGCACCATGGCTTCAAGGATTGCGGGCTTACCAGCAATTGCAGCCCAAGCAGCGTCAATATCAGCTTCATCTTTAATGCGTGCCTGTCCCTTGCCATCATAGCCAAAGCGCGTGGTTTTGAGGATCGCGGGCAGGCCTACAGTTGCAATTGCGACGTCAAGCTCTGCACGGTTGGACACGGCGGCCCAAGGCGCAGTGCGCGCGCCGAGGTCGCTGGCGAAGCTTTTTTCGGTGATGCGGTCTTGGCCGATTTCAAGTGCTGCAAGCGGCGGCCACAGGCTGACACGGCTGGCCACTTCGGTCAGCGGAGCGGCATCGATATTCTCAAATTCAAATGTCGCAACATCAACTGAGTCAGCAAAGGCCGCAAGCGCCTTACGGTCTGAATAGGCTGCGCGCGTTACAGTTGCCGAAATTTCGGCGGCACAACTATCATCATCAGGCGCGAAAATATGTATGCGGTAGCCAAGCGTAGCTGCGGCGATCACCAGCATCCGGCCAAGCTGGCCGCCGCCGATGATGCCAATGGTTGAACCGGGGGTAATCGGTTTGGGCGCAATCAATGTCATGAAGGATCGGTTGCCACCCCGTCGGTTTGGGCTGCGCGCCATGCCGCTAACCGCGCCGCAAGCGCTTCATCTGAAAGCGCCAATATTGCAGCAGCGAGTAAGCCCGCATTGATTGCTCCCGCCCTGCCAATTGCCAGTGTCCCAACCGGAATCCCGCCGGGCATTTGGACGATTGAAAGCAGGCTATCCATGCCCGAAAACGCCTTTGACTCGACTGGAACGCCAAGCACGGGCAGCGCCGTCATCGCCGCCGCCATCCCCGGCAAATGCGCGGCACCACCAGCCCCTGCAATAATCACCCTCAGTCCGCGCACGCTTGCACTTTTGGCATAGCTGACTAACCGATCAGGCGTGCGGTGCGCTGAAACGACTTTGTTCTCATGGGCTATCTCAAGTGTTACTAGCATGTCTGACGCATGGCGCATCGTTTCCCAATCGGATGTGCTGCCCATGATGATGCCGACGACAGGCGAGTGATCTGCCATGATTTGAAACGCCCTCTCTTGTCCCTAAGACAATAAGCCTCTAATAGCGGTGGTGGGTTCTGGCAATGATTGGCTGAATTGGCTGCAATTGCTGACACCAACATAAAATAAGATTTGGGCGCCTCAATAAATATCCACTGAAAGATCGGATGAGGCAGTGAAGCAAAGTGAAAGCGATGAGGTTCAGATTATGAGCCTTATCGAAGAAAATGAACGTTTGCACGCAGCGCTTCTTGAGATGCGGGGGCGTATCGTTACGCTTGAGCAACTTGCCGACACCGACACGCTGACGCCGCTGCCGAATCGGCGCGCGTTCATACGTCGGCTAGAGGCGGTGGTGCAGTACACTGCGCGTCATGATACACCTGCGGCGGTTCTCTACATTGATCTTGATGGTCTTAAGCGTATCAATGATGATCACGGCCATCATGCCGGAGATGCAGTGCTGCTTCATCTTGCGCGGTTGCTTACGGATAGTCTGCGCGCCACCGACATGGTCGCGCGGATTGGCGGCGATGAGTTTGGGCTTATTCTTGATCATTTGAATGAAGCTGATGCGGCTGCAAAAGCAAAGATATTAAGCGACTATGTATCAGCTCAGCAGATTGTAGTGGGCACAGCAACCATTGCGATCCGCGTAACCATCGGCCTTGCGATGGTGCGTGCGGGTGAAAGCGTTGCAGGCCTTATCGAACGTGCTGACGCGGCGATGTACGCCAACCGGAATCACCGATCACAGATATAATAATGATCCGTGACGGCAAGATCAGCATTCAAGTGAAATCCGATGGGTTGCCCTGTTGGTATCTCTAGCGCGGTGATTTCATCATCAAGAATGTTCGACAAATGCTTGACCAACGCGCGCAGGGAATTGCCATGTGCTGAAATAAGCACGCGCTTGCCGCTGCGGATTTCAGGGGCGATGCGTGCGTTCCAATAAGGCAACACCCGTTCAATCGTGTCTTTAAGGCTTTCGGCAGTTGGCACGGTGATGCCAGCATAGCGGCGGTCACCCGAAAGATCGTAGGGGCTGCCCGGCGCAATGGGTGGTGGCGGAATATCAAAACTTCGCCGCCAGATTTTGACTTGCGCATCGCCGTGCTTGGCGGCGGTCTCGGCCTTATCAAGCCCGGTCAGCCCGCCGTAATGCCGCTCATTTAGCCGCCAATCCTTTTCAACGGGCAGCCACAGCCGCCCCATTTCCTCAAGTGCCAGATTGAGCGTTTTGATCGCACGGCTTTGCAGCGAGGTGAAACAGCAATCGAAATCAACGCCCTTATCTCGCATCAATGTGCCCGCTGCACGCGCTTCAGCAATGCCTTTATCAGTGACATCGACATCCCACCAACCAGTGAAACGATTTTCCAAGTTCCAAGTCGATTGGCCGTGGCGGATGAGGACAAGATTGGGCATCAACGCCTCAGTCTTCCTGTGCAATTACGACGCGAAGGCCATCAAGCGCGTCACTGAAATGGATCTGACAGGACAAACGCGATTGTTCATTACGGTGATCAGAGCTTTCGAGCAGATCATTCTCATCCTCGCCCATCGGCGTCACTTTATTGGCAAATTCGGGATCAACATGGATGTGACATGTTGCGCAGGAGCAGCAACCGCCGCACAGCGCAAGCAGTTCATCGACGCCAGCGTCACGGATAATTTCCATCACTGACAGACCCGATTGCCCCTCAAGCGTTTGTTCAATTCCATCCCGTGTCACCACAACCAGCTTTGGCATTTGCGCATCCTTGAATAAACTGTAGCACCTGTTCGATAATTGCTATGTCGCGCGTATTGATTGAAATCAAGGAAATCAAGATGGGTTTGTCTGCTGAACAATTACGCGTCGGCCTTGACGCGCTCGCATTGATTGAGCCGCGCTTTGCCCCGGCGATCGCCCATGTCGGCTATCCTGAGCCGCGCATTCGTCCGCGCGGTTATGAAACCTTGCTTCGCACGATTGTTGGCCAGCAAGTAAGTTTCAAAGCGGCTGATGCAGTTTGGGCAAAATTGGTTGCAGCGCTTGGTGATATTACCAATCCCGAAATTTTGCTTTCGCAGAGTGAGGACACCTTGCGCGCCTGCGGATTTTCGCGGCAGAAACAAGGTTATGCGCGCAGCCTCGCGGGATTGGTCTCAAGCGGCGCGCTTGATCTCCATAACCTCCCGGTGGATGATGAGGACGCGATTGCACTGCTGACCCAGATTAAAGGCATTGGCCGCTGGTCAGCCGAAATTTACTTGCTGTTTGCCGAAGGTCGCCCCGATATTTGGCCAGCGGGCGATCTGGCGGTACAGATTGATGTCGGCGCAATCATGGAACTGCCTGAGCGCCCAAGCGAGAAACAAGTCCGCGAGATTGGCGAGGCATGGCGACCACACCGTGGCGCTGCGGCGATTTTCGCGTGGCACCATTATAAAACGCCGGGGATTTAGAGGGCATATACCCGCCATGATCAATGAATTTCTGATTGATGATGACCTGCCGACCAAAGGCGCTGCACTGTTTGATGTTAATCGGATTGAAGCTTTGGTGCGCGCGTCCGCCGCCAAGCGCGCAGCGATGAGCTATTCTGAATTACTATTGGTGCTTGGCTACCGTTTCACCCGACCAAAAATGCGCGCGCTTTGCAAAGTGCTTGACGCGGTTGATAGGCGTGCGGCGATGAGTGGTGAGCCTGAGCTTGCCGCACTTGTGGTGCGTGAGGGTGACGGCCTGCCGGGGCAGGGCTGGTGGGTTGGCCGCACTGATTATCACGGCGAATGGACAGGGCCAGCCGCGCGGCGCTATCTTGATGCCATCCAAACAAAGGCGTTTGATTATTGGGAAGCGAGACAGTCATGAGCCTTGACCCAAACCTGCTTGGTGCAGCACTTGCGCGAATGGCTGGCGGAATTTCACTGCCGCTCGCGCGCCTAACGCGGCTTTCGGGCGGGGCGAATATGGAAAGCTGGTCGTTCGATTGGGGCGGTGCTGGTTATGTCCTGCGCCGTGCGCCAACGGCTGAGATGATGGAAGGCAGGCCTTTTGACCATGATGTCGAGGCAGCGATTGTCCGCGCGGCGCATTCGCGTGGAATTCTGGCACCTGAGATCGTCGGGGAACTGATCAGCGGTGATGCGCTTGGCACAGGCTATATTATGCGCCGTGTGGAAGCCGAGGCCAACCCCGCGCCGATCCTTGCAAACCCGCCGCCTGCATTGATCAACGACATCGCACGCGAACTCGCAGCGATTCACGTAATTCCTCTCAACAGCCTGCCGCCGCTTCCCACAGTGGAAACGGTGGAAGCACTCGCCCAGCTCAAAGCGCGTTTTGCCGATTATGGCGGGGATCGCCCGATCCTCGCGCTTGCGATTAAATGGTGCGAGGATCATCTGCCAGCTACCGCGCCGCCAGTGCTTGTCCATGGGGACTTCCGGATGGGCAATCTGATGGTTAGCGATGACGGGCTTGCCGCCGTGCTTGATTGGGAATTGGCGCATATTGGCGACGCGCATGAGGATCTGGCGTGGGGTTGTATCAACGCGTGGCGATTCGGCCATATTGATCAGCCCGCCTTTGGCTGCGCAGGTTTTGAGACCTATTTTGCGGCTTATGAAGCGGCGGGCGGGGGTACGGTTGACCCAGAGCGCTTCCGCTTCTGGTTGATCTATCGCACGCTTTGGTGGGGTCTATGTTGCCTCCAAATGGCCGATATTTGGCGTCAAGGCATGGACAAGAGCCTTGAACGGCTCGTTATCGGGCGGCGAACGTCGGAAACCGAGGTTGATTTGCTGATGCTGCTTGAGGAAGATGCCCCTGAAACGCAGGCGCTCCCGATCATGCTTGATCCCCCCGCCAAACCGCGCCGCATAGGCGAGCCAAGCAGCGCTGAACTGCTTGAAGCCGTCACTGACTGGATCGCGCGTGAGGTGAAGCCCAAGGCCGAAGGCCGCGACCGCTTTATGGCCGCTGTCGCGCTTAATGCACTTGGTATGCTGACACGCGACGCTGCATCGCCTGCGAACGTCCATGATAAGGCGCTGTGCGATGACATATTGGCAGGCCGCAAGACACTCGCCACACCGGGATTGCTGGCCAAGCTACGGCGCGATTCACTGGCTAAACTCGCAGTCGATCAGCCGAAATATTCAGCATTGGCGAAGGCGAGAGGGTTGTGGGGAACGGGCTAATCTATCAAATACTGGGGCCAGTCTGAAAGCTGAACCCCAGTATCGCCCCTGTCTTTGTGCGTGACCGTACTCAGGCCACACCAGCAAAGCGCAACAGATCAATCATGCTAAAATCCTCGCCAGTTTTAGCGGGGTCGATGGTTGGGAGGAAGGGTTCCCATTCGGGGTCTTGTGCGAGATAAGAACCTCGATCGCCTTGCAGCAGCCCGATAAACACCTCAGTCACAATCCGTGCGCCGACGGCACCAAGGCGTTCTCCGCTTTGTTGTACGGCTGCCTCGCGCAGTACATAAAACCATAGCGGCGTATGATCATCAAAGCCCCACGGCTTGAGCATTGCAAGGTCGGTTTGACTGAGCGCTGGTAAGTTCATTGCCGCTGCCACCCTTTGCCCCGATGGCAGAGAGAAGGTCAGATGGCGCAGGAGGTTACGCTGTGCCAGCGAGTTTGGATTGGTCATTGGATCGGGATTGGCCACCACCTTGGCGGGTAAGCGGAATAGCGCGGTTGAAATAACCGTATCAATCTTTTTATTCGGTCGGACATTGCCATCGCCGAAATCAAAGAAGGTTGGCCAATCAATAAAGCGCCGCGCCGCGCGGAAGCCTCCGGTCAAATCATCAGGGTCGCTCGCATTTGAAGGGGTTTCCTTGAAGATCAGAGCGAAGAAGGGCGTGTTTCCGGGGTTTCCAGTAAAGTTCGCGCGGTAACTTGGACGGATTTGGCTATGCCCGAAGCGATAAGCCGCGACTGAAAACTCTACAGGAATGAAAGGGTCATTCTTCCATTTGTAAAATTTGCGGCCGTTGTTGATCACATCATCAACTACTGCTTGACCACAGGTTTTGGGCAAAAACTCATGGACGATGATCCACTGATAATGCCAGCGGACAATCCGCTGTGCTTCAGCAAAAATATCCCCCAACTTAGTGAGTCCCAATTCGGTTCTCACATAGTCAATGGCTGCGTTGTGGAAACGTAGGAACGCGACCTGAAGCTGTGATAGGATAACGTTTTCGTCATTGCGCGGATCGCCCGTCAGTGGCGTCAACTGTGCGTTGCGTGGAAGGTCAGGCCTACCACCGGGACTGAGTTCCTCAAGCAGGAATTTAATGCCTTGGCCCTCTTTTTGATCGTACAGAAACGGGCTGCCATCGGGGCCAGCGCCGTAAACACTGTCAAGACCGAAACTGGGCGTGCGAAAGTTGGCGATCATCTCAGGGTCTGCCTGCCTCTCAAGACTTGATGTGATATCAAGCGTCATATCATGATCGAGAAATTGTCCGAGAAAGGTCATGCCTGCGCTGAGCTTGGTATTATTCTGATTAACGGCAGACAGGTTGAGGTCAGTAATCAGTAGCGTTGGGTCTGCATTCAAATCCTCTTTGGCATCCATAATCCCTCCTGCGGCCCCAATTTCAAGCAAGGCTTTACGAACTTTAGGGGAATCGGTTGCAAAGGTTGGTAATTTGCCAAACATCCGACCAAAGCGGCCTGAATCATGATATTTGGAAATGGGCGGAATAATATCTTGGGGATAACTACCATGACGTGGCATAACACTCTCCTAAATCAAATAAAGTTGATCCGGACTATATCCGGTTGGAAGTGCGATCCGACTACTGTTAGCTAAGCTGGTACTAATTTAGAGTGAGCGAAACTGGGCTCACGCACATCTTATTCTTGCGATAATTAGTAAATGTTATGATAGTCACGTAATTTTTTTATTCTGTGATGGCCATCACGCTTTCAGAAATGAATTAATCAATTCGTATTATTCGCTATCTCTGTCCCGATCTGAAGAGAGGTTGCCTTGTTTTGCGCCCACCCGCATGGTGGCGGCGGAACGCAAAAGGAGCCTTCGATGCTGTTTGAAATCCCCGCCGATATCACTGCTTATCTCGCCAAACTTGACGCCTTCATTGAGGCCGAGATTAAGCCCATCGAGGCGCGCGATGATAATATCCGCTTCTTCGATCATCGGCGTGAAGATGCGCGGACGGATTGGGATCGCGCAGGGCTGCCCAACGAAACATGGTGGGCGCTGTTAGGCGAAATGCGCAACGTGGCCGATAAGGCGGGGCATTACCGCTATGCGATTCCCAAAGAATTTGGCGGGCAGGACGGATCTAACCTGTCGATGGCGGTCATCCGTCATCACCTCGCGCACAAGGGGCTTGGGCTTCATAATGACCTTCAGAACGAGTCGAGCATCGTCGGCAATCTCGTCCAAGTGCTGATGCTCCGCGATTTCGGGACAGACGCGCAAAAGCGCGATTTCATCCCGCAAATGCTTGAGGGTAAAATGGGTTGGGCGTTTGGATTGACTGAGGAACATCACGGCAGCGACGCGACCCACATGGATACCCGCGCTGTGCCTGAGGTGCGAGACAATGTTGCTGGTTACCGGATTGATGGCAACAAGATGTGGATTACCGGTGTCCATAAAACCAGCCACATCATGACCTTTGCACGGACATCGGGCGAGGACGGGAAGGCGCGCGGAATTACTTGCTTCGTTGTACCATGTGATGCGCCGGGGTTCCAGATTGGTGATTATCTCTGGACGTTCAACATGCCGACCGATCACGCCAAAATCCGCTATGACAGTGTTTGGGTGCCCAAGTCAGCGATCCTTGGTGAGCTTGACGCTGGCCTCGCGGTGGCGCAGCATTTCGTCCACGAAAACCGCATTCGTCAGGCGGCCAGTTCGCTTGGCGCGGCGCAATATTGCATTGATGAGGCGGTCAATTACGCGCGCGAGCGAAAACCATTTGGCAAGGCGCTTGCCACCAACCAAGCAATCCAGTTCCCGCTGGTCGAACTGCAAACCGACGCTGAAATGCTGCGCCTGCTAATCTACAAGACTGCTGCACAGATGGACACAATGACCAAGCCCGAAGTCGCGATCCGCCTGTCGGACAAGGTCAGCATGTGCAATTACAAAGCCAACCGCCTCTGCTGCAACGCCGCCGATTTCGCGATGCAAGTCCACGGCGGCATGGGCTATTCACGCCACAAACCCTTCGAACATATCTATCGCCACCACCGCAGATACCGGATTACCGAAGGATCAGAAGAGATTCAGATGCGCAAAGTGGCGGGGCATTTGTTCGGGTTTATGGGGTAATATCCCGACGCTCGCTTTTGCGGCGCGCGGAACCAATTGATCAGCGGGTGGTTATGCCGGATGAGTCGAGAGCTTTACTCGACTGATTCAGGAGTATTTGGCATGACCAAAAAGATTCTTTTTATGATTGGTGTGGCCTCGGTTACGCTCGTCCCTAACACAGCGTTTGCAAAGGAAAATTGTGAGCGTAATCGCTCTGGCCGGATTATCGGTACAGTTGCCGGCGCAGGTGTTGGTGCGGTTGCTGGTGGCGTTATCGCCAAGCGCGGCGATAGCGAAGTCGGCGCAGTCATCGGTGGCTTGGCTGGTGCCATTATCGGCAATCAAGTGAGCAAATCAAAGCAAGATTGCTCGCGCGCGTACGGTTATTATGACAAAAACGGTTACTGGCACGCAACTGGCGTAGATCGCGCTTCCGCAACGGGATATTATGACCGTGACGGCGAATGGCGCGATGGTTCGCCAAACGGTTATTACAGCAATGATGGCCGTTGGGTTTCCGCGAGCAATAATGACTCAGCATCAGCAGGTTATTATGACCGCGATGGTCACTGGGTACCCTCATCGGCCAATGGCTATTATGATCGCAATGAGCGGTGGATTGCTGGCAGCGCGCCGGGATATTACGACAGCCGTGGCCGCTGGGTTGAAGGCGCTGTAACAGGCCGTTATGATCGTAACGGACGCTGGATGCAGGGCGCGTCTTCGGGACGCCGCGATGCAAACGGCAATTGGATCGCTGAGCCACAGATGGGTTATTATGACTCCAATGGTCGCTGGCGTGCCGGCACAGCGACGGGTTATTATGACAGCCGTGGCCGCTGGATCTCAACGTCAAATGGCAATTATGATCAGTCGTCAAATGCTTACGGAAGAATGCCAACCGACGTTACCGAACGTCGTAGGTGGCTTTCAGACTATGTTCGCACGGCGCAAGACCAGCGCCGTCTGAACCGCAACGAAAGCCTTTATGCGATGCGTGAACTCGATTCGATTGGTCGTCGTGAGCAAATGTTCCGGCGGAGTAATGGGCGCTTTACAGCGAATGAAGAAGCGACAATCCGCGTTCGGCTTGACCGGTTGAGCAATCGGCTTGAAATTGCTTCTAATTAATTAGAAGCAATATTTAACAGGGGAATTTGCCCGTGATCAGTATTTCGGTCACGGGCAAATTTTTTGCTACATTTGCGAAAGCATATGCGCGATCGAAAAAAAGCCGAAGCACACTGAGCTGTCGGCAACGCCGTAGGGCATGAAGATATCATCACCTGTACGGATTGCGCCGCACGTGTAGACGACGTTGGGCACATAGCCTTCACGGTCTTCATCGGCCGCTGAGAGCAGCGGCGTCGTCATCCGCCCTAAAACCTTGGCAGGATCATTTTTATCTAGCAGAACCGCGCCAATCGCATATTTGCGCATCGCCCCAACGCCGTGGGTCAGCAGCAGCCACCCTTCGTCAAGCTCTATCGGGGAACCGCAATTGCCAATCTGGATCAACTCCCAAGGAAAGCGCGGCTCAAGAATAAGTTCGCCGCCCTCCCAATCGGTCAGCGAGTCGGATTTCATATAGTAGAGGTTCTTGCCATCCTGCCGGCCAATCATATGATATTGGCCGTCAATTTTGCGCGGGAAGAGCGCCATGCCCTTGTTGCGACCAGCGCCGCCGTGAATTGGCGAAAGCGTGAAATCGCGAAAATCGCTTGTCCGCATTAGCTCAGACCCGATATCGCGCCCGCTATAGGCGGTATATGTGCCGATATATTCCTGCGATCCATCTTCATGAGTAAATTCGACCAGTCGTAAATCTTCAAGACCGTTACGTTGGGCTTCAGTAATTGGAAAGATTACCGTGCCTGACAAAGTCGATTCAGGGTGTCGATAGATTTGACAAGTTCCGTCTTCGGCAGTTCTGTCGCCGCGTAACATGGCAGCGGTTGCAAAGGGCGGTTGGGGGAGCAAATTGATCTGCCGCCCGCTTGAAACAATGCCTTCGCGAAAGGCGATTGTTGAAATATGCCCTTCGCCAACCGCCCGGAGTGAAAGGAGAATCCGCACACTCCCTTCTTGAAGCCCGCTTTGATCTGGGCTTCGTACAACGCTAGGGTTCATCAGTGCGGCGGCGGCATAGCTATATTCGTGACAGAAATACGCCCCGATCAGCCGTTTGGTCTCGCGGCGCAGCGTTTGGCCTTCCAAACCAAGGCGGCTCTCAAGTTCATCAAAGCGCTCATCAAAAACCTGTTCAATCTGCCAGTGCCGCCCGGCAAAGTCATTGAGAACAAGGCTTAATTCAGCACGAACAGTGCGCGTATCAAGGCTGCTGATGTCGCGCGCAAGTTTTTGAACACGGTTAAGATCGGGCCCTGACGCCTGCCACGCGAGATGAAAGGGGCGGATGACAACGCGTGAGGGATCGGAATGCAAACGCAATTCATGCTGCATAAACGGGCTCATGCTAGGCACATTCACGCGTTAACAGTTCGCACATGAGTTACATTCGACCGCATGGGGGGATGCGTTATCGCTTTGAGACGGCGTAAAGTGCAGTTGGCAAGCTGGAGCGAAAGCACTGACTCAGCGCCTTCGTTTTCATTGACGCCGCGCGCTGTCAGGCCGTCTTTGCATGTTCCAGTTTCGACGTTTGCAAGCGCGATACCGCGATCATT
Organism: Sphingomonadales bacterium; assembly: GCA_043765635.1. GTDB lineage: Bacteria > Pseudomonadota > Alphaproteobacteria > Sphingomonadales > Sphingomonadaceae > Aquisediminimonas. The sequence continues at coordinate 23,498 of JAYUIX010000002.1, read as the reverse complement.
GTCGCCAAAAAACCAGCGATATGCGCGTTCGGCATGGATCAGCCAGTTGGGATCGCCGCTGGCTTCAAATGCGGCGGCTGCTGCGTCAACGGTGGCCCATGCTTCAACGGGTTGCTGGTCAAAGGGCAACAGGCGGTATTCATTGCGGCTAAAACTGTCCGATCCAATCGGCCTGAACCCGCTTTTGGCTGATGTCTGTTTCTGCGTAATCCACATGAGCGTTTCAAGCCCGCAGTCCACCCAGTCCTGCCGTTCAAGCGTGACACCTGCCCGAATAAGCGCTTCGGGAAGGCGGCAATTATCATAAGCGAGCATTGTTTCAAACCAGCTCCAATCGGGCCTGCGCGTGACACAAAGCAAGTTGCTGAGCATGTCAGCGCCGCTCCGCACGATATCAATCGCGACGGGATTTTCAGGATCAACCGTCAAGACATGACAGCTCCCGAGCATTGAGAAAGCGATGGCGCGCGGCGATTTGAGCAAGGGCGCACAAACCGAAGTTTGCTTGTAAAACCGTTTCGCCCAGAGGCGCAGCGGCTGCGTTCGGCCCTCACGCACGGTTGAGCCAATCGCCCACAGCGCGCGGCCATTACTATCCTCAGAACCAGTGTCTTCAAGCCAATCACGGCCAAACCCCATGAAGTTGCGGAATGACTGTGTTGACGGGTTCCATGCATCCTGCATGAAAGATGCAAATGTGAGAGCGAGATGATCCGACTGTGTTTTTTTATGATTGTCGAGACGGTTCATCAGCATCAGCGCGCGGGCATTGTCATCGATGCAGTAACCGTGGCTGCGATCAGGCACGCTGAAACAGGAATGTTGAAGCATACCAACCGAATCGCACATGCGCAGATATCCGCTGTCACCAAGCTGAGCGTGTCCCGCGCTATGGATGGGTGTTGTTGATCCAGATGGCTTTACCACGCTCTCCATCAGATGCATTGAATGCGCCGCAAATAAAGGCCAGATCATTGACCGCCCGCGCAAATAGGCGCGCTGCTGGAGTGCGGCAAGTTCGCTGGGCTGGGCGAGCAAAGCCATCACTTCATTTTCAAGCGCGGTCTTGTCATTAAACGGAATGATGACACCGTGACCCTGGGCAAGTAATTCGCGGGCGTGCGCGTAGGGCGTTGAAACCACTGCCTTTCCGAGCGCCACCGCATAGGATAAAGTGCCCGACGTGGCTTGAGCCGCCCCCAGATAAGGGGTGAGATAAATATCAGCGGCTTCAATTATGTCCAACAGTTCGTCGGTTTCGAGAAACGCATTTATCCAGCGTAGATTTTCGGACACGCCAAGCTTTTCAGCAAGGGCAATTAATCCGGTACGATAAGCCTCGCCCTCACGCGCGATCAAATTTGGATGTGTGGCGCCAACGATGCAGTAAAGCGTGTCAGGAAATTTATCGACAATCGCAGGCAGCGCCGAAATCGCGGTTTCCAGACCTTTGCCCGGTGAAATTAGGCCAAATGTCATCAGTAATTTAGACCCCGTAAAGCCAAATTTTTGCTTGAACTGCGCGCCACGGCCAAAGGGACGATCAGGAACACCGTGCGGGATAACGACAACTTGTTCGGGGTCGGCCCTGTAGACTGTACGCAGCAACTGCGCCGCCGATTGCGACATTACCATCACCCTTGAAGCGATTGACAAAAGTGCGTCCATCACGATTTTCTGATCCTCATCGGGATCGGGGAGTACGGTATGCAAGGTTATGATAAGCGGTGCCGCCAACCCTTCAAGCAAATCTAGGATCATCTGGCCCGCAGGGCCGCCAAACAGTCCAAATTCATGCTGCAACCAAATAACATCAGCGCCACTTGCGTTAATTTGAGCGGCTAAATCCCTGTAACTGTCGGAATCATTTTCGGCAAAAACGCTCAGTACAGGTGCGCCATATTGTCCCGCGTCGGCTTTGTTGGGCACGACTGCATAAACATCCAATTTTGCTGACGGAAAGGTCGACTTGAGCGATGCGTAAACATCGGTTGTGAACGTCGCAATGCCGCACCGCCTCGGGCTAAACCCGCCAATCAACGCGACATGCTGGACTGGTGCGCTGGAGAGCGATTGTGCATCACTGTAGCGCGCTGCACCCTCAAACTCATGCGCGTCCTGGGCAACAGAGAGGGCAACATTTGCATAGTCCATAATAAGCTCTTTCAAAAATGCGTCTCAGCCTATGGCTAGATTGAAACGCGCCGGGCTTGGCGCACAGAATAAGGTGGCTCAGCGCACAAGCCCTTGAAATTATAATCCAAAATCAGCCAACTTGTTCCAGCGCTGAGGCAGTTTTCAAGATATTATGAGGGTTTTTCGCGATTTAATGAATCCGGATTTTCTGAAATTGTGGCAACCATTTCTGCAAGCGCTGACTTGGCTGCTGCTGATTCCTCGGCAAGTTTGGCTTCGCGTTGGCTACTTATGGGATCAGACGCGCTCATCCCTTCCTCTTCAGCCTTTAAGCGGTTCTCTAAATCCAAGTCCCAGTCAGTGAGCAGGGCGACTTTTTCAGACGCAGTCATGTCAACTTCATAGATAACGTCTTTTGGACTATCGAAATCCTGACGCGGGTTGGGTGCTGAATGAATAGGGGAGTTGTCAGTCATAATTCAGGCCATTTCTCGCATAAGCGCTTGCTGTTCATTATAAAAAAGGAGAGCCTGTCCGATCGTCGCAGTGACCGTTTGGGACTCAAAGGGCTTGGTAATTAGATAGGTTGGTTCGGGGCGTTCACCGGTAAGCAGACGCTCGGGAAATGCAGTGATGAAAATGACGGGCACATCAATCGCGCTCAAAATGTCTTTTACTGCGTCAATTCCGCTTGATCCGTCGGCCAAACTAATATCGGCAAGCACAATATCAGGGGCGGTTCCTTGAGCAACTTCGACAGCTTCAGTACGTGTCCGGGCTACGCCGCAAACCGTATGGCCAATTTCTTTGACAATCGCTTCGAGATGAAGTGCAATAAGAGGCTCATCCTCGATAATCATCACTTTTGATATGAGCAAATTTTGGATTGCCTCACGCGCTTGGGCAATATCCGACGTCACTTGCTCTGCGCTAATTTCCAGAATCTGTGACGCCTCTTCGGTGCTAAAACCTTCGACGGTAATCAGCAGGAGCGACTGGCGATTTCGCAAGGGCAGGCTCAGCATGATACTTTTTGAGCGGTCATTCCCCGTCGAAGGCGCATTCACATTGGCTATCAGTAACTGAGTGCAAATCCGGTAAAGCGCAATTTTGGTGAGTTTTTGTTGATCGACCTGAGGCGACTCTTCAAGAAGAGTACGGAGAATTTCGCGCACAGCAGCATCACCTGATGCCTGCGATCCAGTTACAGCGCGCGCATATCTGCGTAGAAACGGCAATGTTGTAGTGATTTCGGATATCGTCGACATTTCGCAACCTCTCCTTCGACTTTAGAAAGCCTGAAAGAGAATTTGGTTCCCGTGACGGAACCTTTTTAGACTTGCGACAGTTTATATAAAGCAACTGTTACTGTCCGTGAATGCGAATGCAGAATATAAGGAACCCGCTTGCAAGTGACGATTAATCACGCAAAACCTCCTCCAGAATATCGCATTCAACCGCAGCGGAGACAGGTGCAGTGGCCAAACCCATGAAAGATAGAGCTCCCCCAGTTTCAAGCCCGGCAAAAACCTTGGGTAAGAAAACAATTATCGAAGCCGGTAAGGATATGACTGCTGATCCTATTTCGATTGCGCTCAAGCGTATGCATGATGCGATTGTCGATGAGCCGCTGCCTGAGGAGTTTCTGGCACTTATTGAGCAGATTGACGCAAAAATTGCTGGCGGGAAGCAGACCGAATGAGCGCCGCAGCGACAGTTTTAGACGTTGAAGAGTCTCAGGGTAATCCAGACCTGATTTTCAGAAATGAGATGGTTGCGCTTATTCCGTCTTTACGGGCCTTCGCGCGCGGTTTGTGTGGCAATCCTGATATGGCAAATGATCTTTGTCAGGATTGTATGATGCGCGCTTGGGCCGCACGCGAGAGCTATGTAAGCGGCTCCAATTTTCGTGCGTGGATGTTTACGATACTGCGCAATCAATTTTACACGACGGTCCGCAAAAATTCACGCATGACATCACTTGATCCTGAAATGGCAGAGCGGGTTCTCGTACAAAAGGCTTCGCAACAAGATGGTTTGCATGTTGCCGATGTGGCGAACGCGCTCAATAAATTACCCGCAGAGCAGCGTGAGGCCCTGATGCTGGTTGGTGCGCACGGTGTATCATATGAAGAGGCCGCCCAAATTACAGGGTGTGCCATAGGAACGGTCAAAAGCCGTATTGCACGAGGCCGGGCTGCGCTAAAACGTCTTATAGAAGGTGACGATGATCTCTCTACTGCGACGGGGTAATCACATCAGCGACTTTATCTCGGGTATGTTTTGATACTATAATCATAAAAAATATGAACATGGCGGCAACCAGACAAATCGCATTCGGAACGATAAGCGCCCATTCTTGTTTCAAAAAGCCAAATAACAACCAAAGCGAAAATCCAAACGCGGTTAAGGCATACATCCCCGCAGAAAGGCCATCAACCTTTCGGCTCGATATGATTTTTAACGCTTGAGGAACGAAGCTCGCAGTTGATACAATCGCTGCCATTACGCCGACGATATCGATGATTTCCACGCCAGTTTATTTCTTAAATTCACTGGAGGCGGCATCACCCGCTTTATCTGCCTTATCGATCCACCGTTCGATATCGGATTTGGCACCGCTTAGCTCGGATTTCACTTTATCGAGATCAGCATCAATTTTTTTCTCAGCCTTATCGATGGATTTGTCGATTTTTGCGCCTACTGCACGGCCTTGATCTTCAGCGGTCGGCGCGGGGCTGCATCCCGCCACAGCAAGCATAGCAACAGCATGAAAAAAAATTGTCGCATTATGTTTCCTCATCTGGCGCATGACGTTCCCTTTAATATCAAGAGCTGAGTTATCCCGGCTACAACCTGTGAACGTGCGTCAGGTTCCGCGCCGCTCAGATTTGTGGCGCATTTGTCACGGTCTGCCATGTTTTCTAGATTTTCAGGAACAATGCCCGCCTTGGGCTGTTTCAGTGATCCGACGCCGCTTCAGGCGTTCGCATAGCCATGTTTGGCTATTGATCTGGAGTATGAAATGAAAAAGTTTAAGATTGTCGCCATCGCACTGGCGGGTATGTCGTCCACCGCATATGCGCAAACGACGCTTGGCGTCACCGCAAACCAGAATGCCGTGGGTGCCGTACTTACAGCACCAATTGGTATTCCTGATGTGGAGACACAAACCCTTATTACAGCAGCGACTGTGGCTGATCCTATGATCCGTTCAAGCGCGCTCGCGCAGCTTTCGCCCCAAGCGTACAGCTTGCTACCCGAAATCGCGCTCAACGGTGTTGAGCTTCAGGAAACCAACATTCTACGTTACGTGCGCGATTTGCGCGGGAACGCTGAACGTCCTGATGGCTCGGAAGTGTCAACTGAAAGACTGGGACGCGTTGGGTTTTTTGCACTCGGCGGCGCGCGGTTCGGTAACTACGACGCAGCGACTGACCGCCCGCGTGTCAAAAACGACAATTATGCCTTTATGGGCGGCGCTGATTTCCGCTTGACCCCCAAAACCACGATTGGTGCTTTTGGTGGATGGCAACAAAGCGATGTTGATCTTGCTCCGGGGCCGGTTCCAGCACCAACCAAACTTAGAAGTTGGTTTGCAGGCGGTTTTGGTACTGCCGGCGTTGGCCCGGTTTATGTTGATTTTTGGGGAAGCTATAATGACCTTGATTGGACGCTCAACCGTGGTTACGCTTTCGGGGATACCAGTGCTTCGCTTTCAGCCAAAACCGACGGTCGCGTGTGGGCGGCAGGCGTTGCGACAGGATTAAGCTTTTCTGCCGGCAATTTTGAGATCGAGCCATTCGCAACGCTGCGTTACGCCGATATCAAGATTGATGGGTTTAGCGAATCTGGCTCCCCCGCAGCGCTCAACGTCTCACAGATTGATGCAGAATCTCTGCGCCTCAACCTTGGCGGCCGTATTGGCACCAAATTTGAAGCAGGAAACGTTACTGTGCGGCCGCAGTTACGCGGTGGTTGGTACCGGGAGTTCAAGCTTGATGATCCGCGCACGATCTCTGCATCGTTCCGATCAGCGGCAGTCAATACGCCGTTTGCGTTTGTCACGAGCCCGTTGACCAATGAATATTATAACGCGGGTGCCGCGCTTAATATTGCGGGAACCGGGCCTGTATCAATGGTTGTTGATTATGATGTTCAGTTTGATGATGATCGTCAGTTCCACGCCCTGTCACTCAGCGCACGTTTCAAATTCTGATATGCTTTGAATAAAAGGAAACGGGGAGTTCATTTGGACTCCCCGTTTTTTATCGCATCATTTTGCGGATCATATTTGCTATATGATTTGGGCCACGTCCAACAATTTCGGTTCGGACACGCAGGCTCCCAAGCGCCATCTGAATTTCGATGAGGAATGCGATCAGGCCAAGTGCCAAAAGTATCATTGCGCTCATAAACGCCAGCGCAATCGCCCATGACAGTGGCCAGCCAGCCAGCTCACCCGCAACATGTAAGATGACGACCAAGCACACTGCCAGTGCACTTGAAACACAAAGCGAGGTCGCTGTATTTGCGTATTTGATTCTGCGATCTAAAATGCGAAGCTCACCGACGAAATCAATTTTTTCGGGGGTCTCTGCAGCATCATATAGCCCTTCGAGAATCCGACGACGATCAACCGCGCGCGCAAGGCGGGTGGCGATCACATTCATGATCCCACCCACACCTGCCAACAGAAATACCGGCGCTATTGCTGTTTGAATGATACCGGGAACGCTGTCCGCGCCCGGTATCATAACAATAGTTGCATATTTGCAACTGGCATAAAATTTACTTCTTCTTGCGCTTCAACGGCGTTTCTTGCCGCATTGCGAGTGATAGTGCATAACCGACTGTGCCAGCCAAAATTGCACTAAGCAAAGGATTGGCCCGGACAACCTCAATAGTTTGATATGCACCCTCGCGAACCTTTGGCGGCGCATTATCAATTGCTGACTTTACTGAGTCCTTTGCACTGCCATAAAGATTTTGCGCCGAACCCTTAAGCTGGTCAATCATACCATCGGTTTCAATTTTATGATCACCAATTAATCCGCCAAATTGATTTTCAATTTTGCCACCAGTCGCCTTTACAGCACCCTCTATACGGTCATTATCCATGAGACATCCTTTTTAAAATTAATTGCACCACGAACAAATAAAACGGATTGGGATGAAATAGGTTCCCTCAGCACGCGCCAACGCGTTGTCTTGGTACGTTTAAAAGAATTTTTTGTTATTAGATCGTGTACCTATAAACAGGACTCATAAAGCGTCGGAATTATGATTCAGGATTGGCATAAGCCAATATGAGCTAATCAATGGATGACGGCCTGCCGGGTACGTCCGTCCTTACGACTGGCCAAGCCCACGACATCAAGGTCGCAGCTAAACTCTTGAGCAACATTTGCGAGGGTTAGATACTACTGAGCGACAAGGCGTACGACATCAACTGTTTGAGAAACTACGTAAGTCTTTATATCACGTTCTAGCCAGACGTCTGGTATAATGGCATGGAAGGCCGCTAATACTGCCTTGCGCCATTACGCGTTTGAGCCCGATAATATTGAAAGATGCCAGTTGACCTCACAACTTGAATTGCGTGCGCTTACCAAAAGCGTTCCGGGCGGTCGTATGCTGTTTCATAACCTCTCGCTTAATGTGGCACCTGGTGAGTTGGTTGCAATTGTCGGCGAGTCGGGGTCGGGCAAGTCAACACTGCTTAACATGGCGGCAGGGCTTGATACCTATGATGCAGGCCAGATCCTTATCGGTGGCGAAGATTTGGCGCTGTTGGATGATCGCGGACTGACGAACCTGCGCCGCCGCCGGATCGGCTTTGTGTTCCAAGCGTTTCACATCCTGCCCTACCTTACGCTGCGTCGAAACGTGGCATTACCCCTTGCTCTTGCAGCGGGTGACAAGCGCGACATCGCCGAGCGCGCCGACGCGATGCTTGATGCTGTGGGCCTTGGCAGTCGAGGTGATGATTATGCGCGCGATCTATCAGGCGGCGAATTGCAACGCATCGCCATCGCACGTGCTTTAATCCACAAACCTGCGCTAATTTTGGCCGATGAACCGACAGGCAATCTTGATTCTGAAACCGCTGCGCGAATTTTACGACTATTTGCAGACTCGACGCGGAATTCAGGATCGGCAGGTCTCCTCGTAACGCATTCAGCTGCTGCTGCTGCAATCGCGGATCGGACAATGGTACTGACGGTCACAGGGCTTGCACCCGCCAATGTCACCTAATCCGTCCCAAGCGCTTGGGTGGTTAATCGCCGGTGAATGGCGACAGCATCCGGGTCGGATCGTTCTGGCGGTAATAGCGATTGCGGTCGGCGTGGCGCTGGGCTTTGCCGTTCATCTGATCAACGGATCGGCATTGACTGCTTTTGGTCAAGCGGTGAGCACAGTTAACGGTGCGGCCGACCTTCAAATCAAAGCTGCCAGCGGCCTTGGCTTTGACGAAACCCTTTATGCGCAAGTCATCGACGTCGAAGGTATTGCTGATGCAAGCCCTGTGGTTACGCTTATGGGGGTCTACACGAACGGTGAGCCTTTCACTTTGCTTGGGCTCGACATCATTCGTGCAGCCGGAGTTACGCCCAGTCTGATCGGCGCACCCGCAAGGGGGATTGGGGGGAATGGCGACGATGTTTTTGCCAGCAACGCGCTGTTCCTTTCCCAAGCGGCAATGATCGCCGGAAAACTGCGTGTCGGTGATCTTGTGACGATTAACGCTAATGGCCGACCGCAGTCGATGATCGTCGGCGGTCTCCTTCCCGGCATAGCCGAGGGCCAACGCGTTGGTGTGGTCGATATCGCCGCTGCGCAGTGGCTGTTCGGGCGACTTGGCAAGATTGACCGTATCGACCTGAAGTTGGAACCAGATGTTCAACCAAGCGATGTCCGTGCGCGTCTCGAACTGCTCATCCCTGCGGGTGCGATTGTGGGTGACGTGGACGACAATGCCCAGCAAAGCGATGCACTCTCACGTGCTTACCGCGTTAATCTTACTATGTTGGCACTAGTTGCGTTGTTTACGGGCACATTCCTTGTCTATTCGACACAGTCTCTCTCGGTGACAAGGCGTTTGCAAAGCTTCGCCCTACTGCGCACGCTTGGGCTTCAACGTAACGGGATAATTGCATTGGTAACAATAGAAGGCGGGCTTGCGGGGCTGATCGGCGCTACTGTTGGCCTTACCATCGGCTTTGGCCTTGCGGTGGGCGCAATCAATCTCCTCGGCGGAGATCTTGGTAGTGGAATATTTGGCGATGCACCACCCGCATTGGTCTTTACACCGATAGCAGGCGTTGGATTTTTTGCGCTCGGTGTCGCTGCGGCGGTCGCGGGCAGTTTGATACCCGCTTTACAAGCTGCGGATGCAGCACCTGCCGTAGCACTCAAAAATGAGGGTGACAGCGTTGACCCGCGTGACCCGCTGCGCGGCGGTTTGCCGCTTATCTTACTCGTAATCGGCGTCGGCGCGGCTTTCTTGCCCGCGATTGGCCGGTTGCCTTTGTTTGGCTACCTTTCTGTTGCACTGTTACTAGCAGCAGGCATTTCAGCCATGCCTTGGCTTGCGCGGACGTTGCTCATGCCCTTAGTCCGCATGCCGCGGCGCAGCGTGCCAACCGATTTGGCGATCCAGCATCTTTATGGCGCGCCGGGAGCGGCTGCAACGGCGTTGTGCGGCATTGTGGCGAGCACCGCACTGATGATCGCAATGGCAGTGATGGTGACAAGTTTTCGCGGGGCGGTTGATGATTGGTTGAGCGAAATTTTGTCTGGCGATCTTTATGTTCGTTCCGAACCGGGCTGGGGTGGGTTCGATGCAGCTGCCCAAGCACGGTTGGCCGTGGCACCGGGCATCAAAAGCATGCTGTTCAACCGGCAAGTCCCAATCGTCCTCAATCCTAGCGAACCGGCCATGACCTTGATCGTGCGTCCCGTTGATAAAGGCGATGCAGCGCTTAAATTGATCGGGAAGGAAGTTGTCCCGCCACCCGGTGCTGTAGCGGTGTGGCTGTCAGAACCTGCCGCGCGTATCCTTTCGCGCAAACCTGGCGATGTGATCCGCTTGCCGATCAGTAAGAATGTTCGCTTTGTCGTTGCTGGCATATGGCGTGACTATTCCCGTCAGCAAGGTGCGCTTGTTATCGACAGCAGGGATTATAGTCAGCTAACGGGTGACCGCGTGCGCGACGATGCCTTGGTTGTGCTGCAACCCGGCGCGGATAGTGCAGATGTCCAGCGGGCAATACGGAGCGCTGCGCCTTTACCCTTGCAATCTCGGTTAACAATGGCCGAACCAGCGGCGCTGCGTACCTTGGCGCTGTCGATCTTTGACCGAAGTTTCGCGATTACATATATGCTTGAAGCAATCGCGATCATTGTCGGATTAGCCGGTGTTGCGACCACAGCATCTGCACAAGCCCGCGCTCGAAAGCGGGAATTTGGCATGCTGCGGCATATTGGCGTTGGTCGTGACCAGATTATCGCGATGCTCGGCGTTGAAGGTGCCTTGCTAGGTGCAATTGGCGGACTGGTGGGCGTAACGCTGGGCACCGCGATTAGCCAAGTGCTTATCCACGTTATCAATCCACAGTCGTTCAACTGGACAATGACGACGCAGCTCCCTGTTTCGTTGATGCTGTCGGTCGTCATTGGGTTGATCGCGGCTTCAGCAATTACTGCAATGCTTGCCGGGCGGCAGGCCGTATCAATGGACGCCGTGCGCGCCGTGAGGGCAGACTGGTGATCCGCTCAATATCCCTTGGTATAGCTCTATATGCACTGACGACTGCCAGTATCGCACAGACGCCCGGTTTCGTTTACCCCGACGTCAAACCCGGCCGCGCATTTGTGTTTCCCAGAGATCACGGAGCGCATCCTGATTTTCGCACTGAATGGTGGTACGTAACCGGTGCAGTCAATACAGCGAATGGCAAGGAATTGGGCTTCCAGATTACCTTCTTTCGCACTCGCCCGCGTGTCGACGCACGGAACCCGAGCAAGTTTGCGCCGCAGCAGATCCTGTTCGCCCATGCGGCTCTTTCCGATCCTTCAGTCGGCAAACTCCTTCACGATCAACGGGCGGCGCGCAGTGGTTTTGGTATCGCAGATGCCAAAATTGGTAACGCCAATGTTCATATTAAGGATTGGCACTTTGTCCGTTTGGCAGATGGTCGGTTTTCCGCAAAGATAAAGGCGCGAGGATTTACGCTCGACCTAGTATTTACGCCTACGCAACCGCCAATTCTCCAAGGTGAAGGTGGGTATAGTCGCAAAGGCTCCGATCCCAAATCGGCGAGCTATTATTACTCGCTACCCCAATTAACTACGACAGGAACGATCATGCGTGGTACGTCAACCGAGCGGGTCACGGGGCAGAGCTGGCTTGATCGCGAGTGGTCATCACGCTACTTAGGCGGGACGGCGGTGGGTTGGGACTGGACAGGGCTTAACTTCAACGACGGCAGTGCGTTGATGGCGTTCCGTATTCGTGGGTCAGACAGCCGGACTGTCTGGGCTGGCGGCACATTGCGCCGAGCAAATGGTGATACGGTCACGCTCAAACCTAACGACATTCGCTTCACACCAACGCGAACTTGGCATTCAAAACGCACTGGAGCAACATATCCTGTGGCGCAAATTCTGACAATTAGATTGCCTGAGGGTCAAAAGCGTCTGACGCTTACACCCATGTTTGCCGATCAGGAACTTGACGCCCGGTCAAGTGGTCTACCGGTCTATTGGGAAGGACTGGTGCGCACCAAGCATGGTCGTGGCTACCTTGAACTTACGGGTTATGCCGCGCCACTTACTATGTAATGCGCTGAGTCTGAGCTCACAGATGCAAATAGCAACTCTTGCATAAGGAAATGCAATATGGCAGTATTATTTGATTATATTTTGAATTCATTCTGCAGTTTAATATGAAATTAGCAACTTTCATAAGCTACAGCTCTTATAAATCATGAACGGTAGATTATTCATAGCTTTCAATTAAAGCGATTGAGGCATTTTAATGAGAACAGCTTGACGTCTAGATAATAGATATATTTAAAGATGACTATGAAACCGCTTATTGCCAACAGCATACGGGGTTCACTGAACTCAGAGCGAAAAAGCCAGTGCACGGCACCAAATAATAACCCGCTATGGCATTCGTGCTTCGGTAACGCCAGATTACATTATTTGTCTTGAATATGGTTAAGCCATTCAAAATACTCAGTCGGCATTAATAAAATTGTACAGGCTGATGCTGCATGATTAACGCGTCAAATGAAATTTGTTTGCCCATTATCCAATGGTTATGCCTAACTATACGGTTGCACTAAGCACAATAATGTTCGAAATTTGACTTGATTTAAAACGAGGTTAAAGACAAGTTTAATAAAATTTGTGGAAAAATGCGTTGTATTTTTTTAATGGACAAAATGATTTATATAAATCAATATGAGTCATATCTTGTTATTAAATACCGTGTAAAATTGATATTGTTACAAAAACGAGAAGACCGCAATGATGATCGACAACGACACAGGGAAAATGTGCGCACTGATGATTGTTGAACAGGCGGTTGCGCGTATGAATGGTTAATTGCGCCGCCGCATTGATAAAGATGCGTGTGAAGCGCTGGTTGAAGTTCAAAGACAGATAAACATATTCATCCCCCAGTTTTAGCATAAGGATGCGTACAATTGTAGCTTCGTCCCACGGCATTGCACCGGATCAGATAAGCGTTAGGTCTGATAGCTGATTTCCCAGAAGACGACATTGAATCAGCCTTTGCCGTCGGGTTTTCTAGCCTGTCCACGCGCCGTCGCTTGTCGGAATACCATGCAAAAACGCGGTCATATTCACTACTGTAGCCCAAGTTGCAACTTAACACATGTACGCAGGCGGTTTAATCCTCCACGCTGAGCTACATGAAACCATGGGTTAACCAGATCGTGGTCTCAATGCCGATATGGATTGCTGCGGCATGTGTTTTTAAGAAGCGCGGCGTAGCGGGGTGTGGGTAAACGTCCATGATGATCCTTCCGGGAGATAAACGACCAAGGGTGTGTTGCTTGTTCTGCAGTGCGGTTGCTTCTGGCGAATGAACGGCATGGGGTAGGGTGGCTAAAGCGCGCTGTATAAAAATGTCACCTCGGACAGCGCTTGCGAAGCACTCAGCCGCTGTGCATCAAGTCACAGTATCGTGCTTGCGCTAAATTCCGCGCTTGGTTCACCATGCGGTATATGTGGCGGCGCTGTAGTAAAAAAATCCACTTAGCACGACCCATTGGCACGCTGTTACGGTAAAACCGATGAGTGGTCATATCACGCCGGGTTGTGCTGCCTTGCTTGGCGTCAAGCAACGCGCGTAACAGCGCCAAGTGGTGACGTTGGAATGTATTTGGGAGAAAAACCGAGGGTTTGCATTCGCCGAATGCAATAAGGAAGCATCCTGCAAAATGAGCAATAGCAGCAACACGTGTGACTAAATACTGATCCGCGGGAATCATGATGACAAGTCGTGTATCAACCTACAGCGTACTCACCTATAGCCGCGCCTTGCCTTGCCACATTGCACGATCAAATTATTGAAGATAAACAAAATGTTATATGGTGCCGGCTACAAGATTCGAACTCGTGACCCCCTGATTACAAATCAGGTGCTCTACCAACTGAGCTAAGCCGGCTCATAAAATGCCTTTGCGCGAAAAAGGCTGGCGCGTCCAGATGGTGGGTGCGTGGCGTTGCGAAAAAACGCGTAAAAACTAAGGTGCGCCTGCCCCCGCTGTGCCTGATTGGGCGGTTCCTGCGGTTTGCACGCCCAAAAGCCCGCGCAGTCTTGAGCGGAATGCGGCAAGCTCTGCGCCTTCGAGCAGTGAGCGGGAGACGAATTGGACTTTCTTCGGATTAATCACCTGGCCATTCCTGAACACCTCAAAATGGAGGTGCGGCCCGGTTGAAAGTCCGCTTGAGCCGACATAGCCGATGATTTGCCCCTGTCGCACCCGCGCGCCGGGGCTGACGATGATCCGGCTCATATGCGAATAGCTTGTGCCAAGCCCGTCCGCATGCGCGATCCGCACTTGCCGCCCGTAACCACCAGCGCTGCCCGCAAAATTGACGAGGCCATCGGTAACGGAATAAATCGGGGTGCCGTAAACCGCGGCGTAATCAACGCCCCGGTGGAGCCTTGTATAGCCAAGCAGCGGATGGAAGCGCATACCAAAACCAGAACTGAGCCGCGCACCCGAAACCGGGAGCGTCATCCCGCCGCGTTTCTCGCCAACGCCCGAGGCCTCAAACCATTCAGTGCGCCCGCCAATCGTCCACTGGAGCAACTGCATCGTGCGGTTGCCGCGATCAAGCCCTGCATAAAGCAACTTGCCAAATTTGACCTCGCCCGTTTCGGCGCGCTGCTGCTCAACGATCATGTCAAAACGGTGATCGCCGTTCACATCATTGCTGATTGAAAGTTTTGACGCAATCGCGCGGATATAGGCCTCAACCGCCTTGGCTGGGACGCCCGCTGCGCGTGCTGAGCGATAAAGGCTGTCACCAACGCGGCCTTGGACGCGAAGCGGGGTGCGATCAATCGCGATTGGAATTCGGGTGAGGGTGAGCGCACCGTTCGCATTGCGACCCAGCATGAGGGTCAGATCAAAGCGCGCGCGGAACTGGAGCGCATCAAGCGGGCGCGCTTGATTACGGTTGGCGCGCCGCCCGAGTGTGAGCTTCATCGCGGTGCCGGGTTCGATTTCGGAAAGCGGGCTGACGCGGGCAACCATGTCGGCCACGCGTGACGCTTCACCGCCGCCAACGCCCGCGCGCTCTAGCACGCGACGGAAGCCATCGCCTTGGCCAAGTGTTGCGGTCATATTTAGGCTCGGACGTTCGGGGGTGTCACCGAGGGGAATGACGGCATCGGTTGCCGCCATCCGCCGTCCGGTATCGCCGCCCCACGCCTGCGGGGCGATGCCTTGCGCGCGGGTTTCCTCCCACGCATCACCGCTCAAGGGTGCAGGCACATGGCCGGGGAGCGCCCGAAACCCTGGAGACAGTGCGATTGTCGCGGCGCAAAGGAGGGTGCAGGTCGCCGCCCCGCGAAACCATTTGCGCGAGCCAATATCAACGCCAAGATCGGGCACCCAGTCAATTTCGCTTAACCGCTCATGCAAATTGGTGAGAGTTTCACGCAGCGAAGACGCAGCCGCTGGTCGCGCGATCACCTGATCAAGCGACAATGCGACCGTCAGCCCGGCCTGGCCAAATCCTTGCTCACTGCGTTGGTACAAAGTCCAATCGCCTCCCAGCGAATCCCGGTTTTCCGGTTCCTCTTTGAACTTGCATGGTTAATGTCAAATTACTACCCCCAAAATGGGGCAAATTTGCGCCGGATTGTGGTGATTTAGGGGTGTGGGCTGTTGTATTCGAGAAGGCGAAGTTGACATAACGAACCTTATATGGTTCATATCAAAAATAGATGGTTGAAAAAACAACACTCAAGATCGCACTTGTTTTCTACCGAACCCTATCGGGGAATGAACCAGTGCGCGATTGGCTGGTTGGGCTGACAATCGCTAATCGTCGTGCGGTAGGGCTCGATTTGCAGCGCGTCCAATATCGCTGGCCCGTCGGAATGCCGTTGGTGCGGCCAATGGGCAAAGGATTGTTCGAGGTGCGGACGCCATTGCCCGGTGGGACGACTGCAAGAGTGATGTTTTGTTTTCATATCGGTGAACTTTATGCGCTGCATGGCTTCATCAAAAAGAGCCAAGCGACGCCAACATTGGATTTAGAAATCGCCTGCAAACGGCAGAAAGAGGTTCAAAATGGCTGACAACAAACATCGTGGTTCGACACTTGATAGCTTCCTTGAAGAAGATGGTGTGCTCGCTGACTTTCAAGCCAAAGCGATCAAGGAAGTCATTGCGTGGCAGCTTAGCGAGGCGATGAAAGATCGCAAGATCACCAAAACTGCGCTCGCTGTTCTCATGAAAACAAGCAGGACGCAGATCAATAGGGTGCTCGATCCCAGCGACGGCAATGTGACGATTGAAACGCTCCAACGCGCAGCGGCGATTGTGGGGAGGCGGGTTCAGTTGGAATTGGTTTGAGGATATCTACCCGGTTTCGATTAGGTCACCCAATCACCTCAATGCGGGCATTGAACGGAGTAATCTTGAGTTTTTTGTCACAGCGGTGACAAATCACCTCTTCTCCGCCTCGATGCTTCATTGTGGTATGCAAAAGCGATTTGTAACCAGTGTTAAAACAGGTCGCGCATAGCCGATGTGCCACCTCTCCGCTTGAGAGTTCAGGCTTCAAGTCATAGGTGTAAGCGCCCATCTCTGAACGGGTTAAAACATATCTTTGTTTCTCAGTATCCCAATCTTCAACATTTCTAAGCTGAGTTTCAAGCGCCTTTTTCTCCTCCGAAAGCTTTGCAATCGCTTCCTTATCACTGAATGCTGCGCTTTGAGCTTCAAGCAAGGTACGTTGGATGTCGATGATCGCCTGATTTATCTCAGCCTCAGATTTAAGGGCGCTAATTCCCTTTGCCATATCAATGGCCGTTTTGATTCCACCAATCGCTGACATGGCTTCCGTAATCATTGCTTATCTCTCTCAGTTAAAGCACCTCGACCCCAACCACCCGCGCAGCGCTTGCAAGCCTTTTGTCAAATGTCGCCATTGGTGCACGGCTGGTCATCGCCAAATGTAGATAGATGGCATCGTAAACTGTCAGGGCGTGTGCACGGGCAAGTGGTAAGATCATATCAAACTGCGCAAACGGTGCGAGGTGGTCAATCGCATATCTCATGCGGCCAAGTAGCGCTATAAAGGAAAGTGCCTCATCCGGAGAACATCGTCCCCGCATTTCTCCCATTCTCATGCCATTCGCGACTTCTGAAAACCAATGTGGCGGCACCAGCAATTGGTGATCATCGGTCATTGCAAACAAACGTTCGGACAGTTCGGATTCCTCATCACGAAAATACCATGACAGTGCCACTGACGCATCGACAACGAATTGCGCCACGTTAGCGGCGGCCCTCGTCGATCAAATCCCGAATGGTAAGGTTTGGGCCAAGCGTCGGGCCATGCAGCCTACGCCATTCGATAAATTCAAGCCGCGATTTCCGGCGTTGTTCAACTGCTTCCTCCTCATCGGTAACCGGGCGAGTAAGCTTTGCCACGACTTTCCCGTGACGCCGAATGGTGATTTCTTCGCCTGCCTCAGCGCGGTCAAGCAGTTCAGAAAAGCGCGCCTTAGCTTCGGCGGCGGCAAATTCGGTGGTGCGCACATCCATAGCTCATATCCAATATAACCAATAATATGACCTGTATAGGCTAAAATTTTGGCTAAATCAACTCCCGCACATCGCTCAGCCGCCCAGTAACCGCCGCAGCCGCAGCCATCGCGGGTGACACCAGATGCGTCCTGCTCCCAGGCCCCTGCCGCCCGACAAAGTTGCGATTGCTGGTTGAGGCGCAGCGTTCGCCGGGTGGGACTTTATCTGGGTTCATACCCAAACAGGCCGAGCAGCCGGGTTCGCGCCATTCGAGGCCCGCTTCGATGAACACGCGGTCTAGCCCTTCGGCTTCGGCTTGTGCTTTCACCAGTCCTGACCCCGGCACGACGATGGCCCATTTGATATTGGCGGCCTTGCTGCGGCCTTTGAGCACGGCGGCGGCGGCGCGGAGGTCTTCGATCCGGCTGTTGGTGCAACTGCCGATGAAGATGTTCTGCACCTCAATATCCACCATCCGCGTGCCGGGTGTCAGCCCCATATAATCAAGCGATTTTTGCGCGGCGACTTGTTTGGAGGGATCGGCAAAACTCATTGGATCGGGGACGGTGCCAGTGATCGGAAGAACATCTTCTGGGCTGGTGCCCCAAGTCACGCTTGGCGCGATGTCAGCGGCGCTGATGATGACTTGCCTGTCATAAGTCGCGCCCGGATCAGTCGTAAGCGCGCGCCAGTAAGCGACGGCGGCGTGCCAATCTGCACCTGTGGGGGCCATCGGGCGGCCTTTCAAATAGGCGAAGGTCGTTTCATCGGCGGCAATCAAGCCAGCACGCGCGCCGGCCTCAATCGCCATATTGCTGATCGTCAGGCGGCCCTCGATTGAAAGCGCGCGGATCGTGCTGCCGGTATATTCGATAACATGGCCATTGCCGCCCGCCGCCCCGATAACGCCCGTGATATGGAGGATGATATCCTTGGCCGTAACGCCCGGCCCGACGTCGCCCTCTACGCGGACTTCCATCGTTTTTGACTGAGCTAGCAGGAGCGTTTGCGTCGCGAGGACATGCTCGACTTCGCTGGTGCCAATGCCGAATGCCAGCGCGCCAAGTCCGCCGTGGCAGGCGGTGTGGCTATCGCCGCAGACGATCGTGGTGCCGGGGAGCGAGAAGCCTTGTTCAGGCCCGACAACATGGACGATGCCTTGCTCAGCATCAGTCGCGCCAATGTAACGGATACCAAATTCAGGCGCGTTATGCTCAAGTGCCGCCAATTGCGCAGCACTTTCTACGTCAGCGATGGGCAAGCGATTGCCAGCCGCATCACGCCGCGCCGTCGTCGGCAGGTTATGATCGGGCACGGCAAGCGTCAGATCAGGACGCCTCACCCGTCGCCCACTGATCCGGAGCGCTTCAAACGCCTGCGGACTGGTAACCTCATGGACAAGGTGGCGGTCGATATAAATGAGGCAGGTGCCGTCACCGCGCTGGTCAACGACGTGGGCATCCCAGATTTTTTCATAAAGTGTGCGCGGTTTACTGGCCATATTCGTGCCCCTAATCACAAAAGCCGATTTGCGAAAGGGGCAAGCCTGTCGCTGCTTTCCCTTTGCGCGCTAAACTGGTAGGCAAATGATCATGGCACCTTCCGATCCAAAACCTGCCTCGCTTTTGCGCTTTGCCAAGCCCGAACCGTGGCAGGGTGCGATTGGGCTTGGGCTGGTCGCGCTGATTTTTGGTAGTTGGCTCGCGCTCCATATTTACGCGGTGGCGTTTTTTGAGATTAGCGCGACCACTGCGCCGTTGGTGCCAATCATCTTCCTCCTGCTTTGCTGGCTATCGGTGGGGCTGTTCATCATCGCGCATGATGCGATGCATGGATCGCTTGTTCCCGGTCGGCCGAGGGTGAGCGGGTTTATCGGCGGGCTGATGCTGTTTGTTTATGCTGGCTTTGGCTGGCGCAAATTGCGCGACGCGCACATTGATCATCACAAATATTCAGGCACGGCGCGCGATCCCGATTTTGATGCCAATCATCCGACTGCGTTCTGGCCGTGGTACTTCACCTTCCTGAAGCGTTATTTTGGCGTGATGCCGACGATTTATGTGTTTGCGGTGACGTGGAGCTATATCTTGCTGTTCAAATTTGATCCGGTGAATGTCGTCATCCTTTACGGCGGGCCAGCGATCATATCATCACTCCAGCTATTCTATTTTGGCACCTTCTTGCCGCACCGTCATGAAAGTGATGCTGGTTTTGCTGACCGCCATAACGCGCGGACGTCGCCCTACGGTGTCTTCGCCTCGCTCTTTTCCTGCTTCCACTTTGGCTATCATCATGAGCATCATATATCGCCCTATGTGCCGTGGTGGGGCTTGCCCGCGCGCCACCGGGCCGGGCGTGAGGCGGTTAATCACGACCGTGTTGAGGTTTTGTCCTAAGCCTTGCGATAATCAGCAATAATATCACCGCACGCCGCAAGCTCTTCCTCATGGCCAATTTCGCGCCAGCTTTCTTGAAGCGCTTCGGCCTCCCATTGCTGCATCGCTGGGTGCGCGATGATATGATCAATCCATGCCTGTCCCTTACCGACGTCAAGCCCATAGGTGCGGACGCGCCAAGCGACGGGCGCAAAGAATGCATCGACCGCGCTGAATTCCGCACCCGCGAGATAGGGCCCGCCAAAGCGCGCCAGCCCTTCCTCCCAAAGTTCAGTCATCCGCGCGATATTGGCCTTGAGCGCATCCGACATTGGCTTGGGGCGGACGCGCACTCCGACATTCATGGTGCAGTCGTTGCGTAAAGCAGAAAAGCCGGAGTGCATTTCCGATGCCGCGCACATCGCCCAGCTTCGCGCGGCTTCATCCTTTGGCCAGACACCGGGATGACGCTCGGCAAGATACAGCACAATGCCCAGCGAATCCCAGATGACACGATCCCCATCAATCATAATGGGCACTTGACCAGTGGGCGAAAAACTCCGGAATGCACCGTAATTGGAAGCTTTAGTAAATGGCTCAAGCCGATCCTCAAACGCAATCCCCAGCGCTTTCATCAGCAGCCACGGTCGCAGGCTCCAGCTTGAATAGTTCCGGTTGGCGGTGATCAGGGTGTAAGTCATAAAATAGCTTCCTTGGGCGAGACATAAGCTGGGTCATGCGCAAAGGGCATTGCTGTGCCCTTGGCGAGCGCTGACAGAATAGCAGCAAAATCGGTTTCGGCGCGCCAGCCAAGCAACCGCTCAGCCTTGGCCGGATCATATATGCGGTCAATATGGTCGGGCAGTGTCCAGCCCTTATCCGCATAAAGCCCTGCCGCGTCTGGATAATAATGTGCAATCACTGCGCGTGCATCAGTTATGAGCGCGCTTGCATCGCTGCGAACAAATGGCGGCGGTGCTGACAGGATGAAGGTCTCAAAACCAAACGCGGGTGCCCGTTTTAAAGCCATAATATGCGCGCGGGCAGCATCTTGTACGGTCAGGCGGCGATTGAGAAATTCATTGGCTTTTAGGTTGGGGCCGCTCGGGCTGCTGTGCGTATCATCATCTTCAGGAAAGAAGCGACCAGTACGCAGCACCATCGCCGCAATCCCGTGCTGCCCGTGATAGAGCCTGCAAAGTTCTTCGGCTGCGCGTTTGGTGACGCCGTAAATATTGCGCGGCGCGAGCGGGCCAAAATCCTCGTCCATCCAATAGGCCGCTTTTGCGCCGCCCTCTTTGCCTGCACGCACATCATCACGCACCATTAGTGATGTGGTTGAGGTAAAGAGGAAACGATCATGTCCGGCGCGTACTGCGGCTTCGAGCAGGTTGAGGGTTCCGGTAACATTGACATCAATAAAGGCTTGCGCTGGATAGCGGACAATGTCGGGCTTATGCAGCGCGCCTGCATGGATGACCGCTTCAATCGCGTACGTAGCGAAGGTTTGATCAACCAAAGCGTTGTCTGCAACCGAACCAATAATCTGTGTGTGGGCACCCGGAGCAACATCTAGCCCGATAACCTCATGCCCCGCCGCGCGCAGCATGGGGCCAAGAAAACGCCCAAGCCAGCCCGATGATCCAGTGAGCAGGACGCGCATTTATAGCTTGAGCAACAGGCGCAGGCACCAGCGTGTATAGTTCTGGTTGGCGGTGATGAGGGTGTAGGTCATTTTGTCTTTTATATAAATTCTATGAGGGATCAGTGGCGATAGGATAGAGAAAATTGATAAGCTCAGCGCAACGCTGCAATGGCGGTAGCATCATTGCATGGGTACCAATCATTGCATCGCCATGAGCCAGAGTATTCCGAAGATGAGGGATGCCCTCAAGAAAGGGATGATTCCGTAACTCAGGCGGCAAAAAACGTTCCTTGATGGCTATGTCAAGCAAGGGTTTAAGTGTGACGCCCTTCCCTTTAGCTCGACATTTTTTAACGCGCTCACTGTTTTCCAGCTTCTGTCGAAGTGCCATTTCCAAGGCTGCAAATCCCTGTAGAACGGCTACTGACGACAATTCATAATCAAACCAAGAGTAGAGCATGACGTTGAGCGACCAACCGAAAACGCGCTTAACATCTTCGGGCGCACCGGATGAAATGGTGATCTTTGCTATTAAAGCATGATGATCTGCCAACGTTATGGGCAGCACTCCGCTTGGCCCCGCCATACTGGCATAACGCACATCTGGGATGGTTACTGCGTCAAGCGGTTTAAGCATTGGTCACCCGGCCAACTCGCTCCGCCCGAACAAGGGCCGCATATAGCGATCAATATGCGCCCGCATCGCGATATCCTTGATATGATTATAGCCTGATACATCCACCCGCACAGCAAGGCTGCTTTCGTCAAACAGCGTCCAAAGGCGGTCAATTTGACGTTCGGTAATTGGGCCATAGATTACCAGATCGATATCTGAATTCTCCCGCGCGTTGCCGTTCGCGCGTGATCCGAACACGCCCACGCTGTCGATTACATCGATGAAGGGCCGGAGCACGTCTAAGAGAATTTCGCGCTGTCGCACTGTGATGGCAAGCTGGTCAAGCATTGATCAGCTTCACCCGTTCTTCCAGAAGCATGTCATGAAGACCATCAAACAGCTTGAAATAGTGGTGCTTAATATCACCTATCACCGCCTTGAACGCCTCTTGACTATAGACGTGCGATATTTTGTTGCGCGCAACAAAGACATCCATCCAATCTTGTCCATCATTGATATAACTCACTTCAAATGCCGTATGTATCACCTCGGTGGAGATTGCCTTATCAAGCGTAACACTTGCATAACGCCCTGCAAGGCCGGGGGCTAGCCTAAAGCTCGGGCCACGCCTGCCATGTGCCTATGGCATAGGCCAGCCCGTATATGAGGACGATGGCTGAACTCCATAGCCAGAAAGCGGTGCTTTGTTCGGTTGAGGTCATGAGTGCTGGCACCACCGCGAGCGCGCGTAACAAGAAAATGCTTGAAATGATCACAAGCGCTGTCCGCAGCAAAGGTAATCTTGGGATCAGCCCGGCCCCTGAAAACGCATAGGCCGCCCAAATCGCGAGCATTGCCGATATGCCAAGCGTGATCAGTGTTGGCATGATCCGCCCTTGTTCGGCGGCCCGCGCCATGCCTTCGCCTGCGCCGAAAAAGCGATACCAGCCCGGCCCGCCGATAATGATCGCGATGTGCATCAGCGCCGCAATCGCGCTTAATATGCCGCCGCTGATCAGCCAATAATTGACGGGCAACGGGTTCACACGAGGTAATGCGCGGTCGTTTTGGTTTTAAGCTCATCAGCACTTACGCCCGGCGCCATTTCAAGCAGCTTAAACGGGCTGGCATGATCGGGCCGTGCAAACACCGCGAGATCAGTAATGATCATATCGACCACATTCTTGCCAGTAAGCGGCAGGGTACAGGCCGAAATGAACTTCGCGCCGCCGTCTTTGCTATTATGCTCCATCACGACGATGATTTTCTTGACGCCAGCGACCAAATCCATCGCGCCGCCCATGCCTTTGATCATCTTGCCGGGGATCATCCAATTGGCAATGTCGCCGTTCTCCGCCACTTCCATCGCGCCGAGCACGGTGAGATCAATATGACCGCCGCGTATCATCGCGAAG
>JAYUIX010000001.1:0-10563 GCA_043765635.1 Sphingomonadales bacterium | reverse complement strand
CCACAAACGCTTGTCGAATGGCAGACTAGCATTTATCTCACGCATCACCGAAGCGGGGCCATCGGCAAACCGGCCGCCCCACATTTGATTGGAATTTTGCGTGCGCTCGTTAATCGTCATTCTCCTAGGGATTAGCCTCACCCTCGTCGCTGGCTGCGATAAGCAATCCACTGACACACCGCAAGCGCAGGGCGAAAGCAAAGGCGCAAAGCCAAAGCCCGAAGCCCAAGGGACGCTCGATATTTCGCATCGCGGCGAGGATGCGCCCGATGTCAAATTCAACGCGCCCGATGGCAGCGAGGTTTCGCTCGCAAGTTTCAAGGGCAAGCCAGTGCTCGTCAATCTCTGGGCAACATGGTGCGGGCCGTGTGTCGCCGAAATGCCAACGCTTGATGCACTTGCTGCGCGGCAGGCCGATAAGCTCACCGTGCTGACCGTCAGCCAAGACATGCAGGGCAAGGAACTTGTCGATAAATGGTGGGCCAAACAAAGCTACAAGCTCATCGCGCCCTATCTCGATCAGGAAAACAATCTCGGTTTCGCGTTCAACACCGGCATGGTGCCAACGACCGTGCTGTATGACAAAGACGGCAAAGAAATCTGGCGCGTGATCGGCGGAATGGATTGGGACGGGCCGAGGGCGAACACGCTGATGGCAGAGGCGGTTGGGGGTTAGGGTTATAACTTCAACAGAGTGTGAAATGTCCGCGCGGTGACAATCTGCGTTTTCCCATGACGCTCAAGCGCAAGTAGCCCCGTTTTATCGCCTGTTACTAACCAATCGGCATTGCCCGTTTCTGCGATACCAAGCAAAAAATCATCGAATGGGTCAGGGGAACGCATCACCCGCGCGATATTCTCAATCCGCTCGCATGATCGCACCAAACGGTTGACAAGCCGCGCTGCGTCTATTCGCCGAATCCGGGCGGAAATTCCGTGGCGTCTTGTAACATCGCGGATTTCTGCCAGCCATAAATCATGGCTCAAAATTGTAAAATGATCAGCATTCCAAGCATCAATTATCTGCGCACCGATACCGTTAGGTGTGATTAAAGCGCTGATGAGGATATTGGTGTCGAGAACGATCCTCACGGATGAGGCGCAGACCAGTCACGTGCTGACCAGAAATCCTTATGTTCTTCGCGCATCAACCCCAATTCGCTTTCAACCAGCGCAAGAGCATCGTCCTCACTCAAATCTTGATTACGCAAATGAACGTCACGAAGCGTTTCTTGCAGCAGTGCTTTAGCCACTGCTTGCTCAATAAAGCTTGAAAGATCACCCTTTTTGCCACCGCGTTCGGCAAGAAAAGTTCGTAAATCAGTGTCGAGAGTCTGCGACACTTTCAGATTCCACCGCACCTCTGCACCCATTGTCAATTCCTATGTTTATGCGTTTATACACCCAACTAACAGGATTTAAGCAGCGCGGCAATCCGCCTCAATCCCGTAGCAACTCATTGATCGCCGTCTTCGCCCGCGTCTGTGCGTCGACCCGCTTGACGATCACCGCGCACGAAAGGCTCGGCCCCGGCGACCCGTCGGGCAAAGGTTTGCCCGGCAGGCTGCCGGGAACAACGACTGAGTAAGCGGGGACGCGGCCGACGAAGACTTCGCCCGTCGCGCGATCGATGATCTTGCTGGTTGAGCTGATGAAGACGCCCATAGAGAGCACTGCGCCGCGTTCGATCACCACACCCTCAACCACTTCACTGCGCGCGCCGATGAAGCAATCATCCTCGATCACGACTGGCCCGGCCTGAAGCGGCTCAAGCACGCCGCCGATGCCGACGCCGCCTGACAGGTGCACATTCGCGCCAATCTGCGCGCAACTGCCAACCGTCACCCAGGTATCAACCATGCTATTCTCGCCAACATAAGCTCCGAGATTAACAAAGCTTGGCATCAGGACAGCACCCTTGGCGATATGCGCGCCGCGCCGGACAATGCTGCCGGGCACCGCGCGGAAACCAGCGGCGCGGAATTCACTTTCGCCCCATCCGTCAAACTTGCTCGGCACTTTGTCCCACCAATGGCTGCTGCCGGGCCCGCCGGGAATCATTGCCATATCGTTGAGGCGGAATGAGAGCAGCACCGCTTTCTTGAGCCACTGATTGACTTGCCAGCCGCTCGGGCTTGGTTCGGCAACGCGGGCCTCGCCGCTGTCGAGAAGCCCAAGCGCCGTCTCGACCGCATCGCGCACTTCGCCTTTAGTCTCAGGGCTGACCGTATCGCGCGCGTCCCAAGCGGTTTCGATTGTTGCTTGTAACTGGCTCGTCATAAAGTCTCTCCCAAAATTTTGTTCAGCCAGTCACCGACATGGTCAATCTCATGATCAATAAAACTGTCGCAGGCTTCGGCGTGACCATATTCAGACCCATTGTTAACCCACACCGTCGCCATGCCAAGTGCTTTGGCCGGCTTTAGGTTGCGTGCCATATCCTCAACAAAAACTGCGCGCGCCGGATCAACCGCAAGTGCATCACACATCATCGTGTAACTGCGCGGATCAGGCTTGGGGAGAAGGCCGCTGCCATAAATATCATGGATCGCCTCAAAGCTTTCACCAAGCCCAAGTGCCTCAAGCACGCGGCCAGCATAATCCACGTCGCCGTTGGTGTAGATCAGCTTGCGCCCCGGCAGTCTGGCGAGCGCGCTTGCAAGCGCTGGATCAGGTGA
Organism: Sphingomonadales bacterium; assembly: GCA_043765635.1. Taxonomy (GTDB): domain Bacteria; phylum Pseudomonadota; class Alphaproteobacteria; order Sphingomonadales; family Sphingomonadaceae; genus Aquisediminimonas. Next base: position 7,885 of record JAYUIX010000001.1, on the reverse strand, counting down.
TAGCCGATTCATCTTTATGTCATGGACGAAATCGAGAAAATGCTTGGGATCAACGTCATGACTTGCCATCAGCCCCGAAAGTGTTGTGCCATGTTCATGAAAATGCGCCTTTTGAACGCGCTTTGCCTCAATCGCATCACAGCCTAGCAAGGTCTGGATGTAAGTGCCCATCCGCACATCAATTAGTGCAAACAGGTTCGCGCTTGATGGATAAAGCGTATTGTCGAGATCAAAGATCCAGCAATCAATATGGTCAAGTGTTTTTAACACTGCGTGTCCATAGCCATTGGACAAGCCGCACGCAAATTTGTTAACCAAAGTGCAATGGCCGCTTGCTAGCAAGCGTGTATGCTTTTCAGGAGTATATCATGAATAGGTTGCCACTGCTTCGCTTTATGCTGATAAGTACAACGATTCCGGCCATTTTGATGCTCTGCGCGTGTGGTGGTGGAAGTGGTGGAGGCGCTGTGAGTTCAACCCCGTCGCCCCCGCCGATTGCACCACCCCCTCCACCCCCTCCACCTCCACCGCCTCCTCCTCCACCTCCAACAGGCACCAATTTTGACACATCCGAGTTCAGGCGCTCAAACGCGGTTGTCCAATCGGGTGCGCTCATTGCCTATAATGCGGGCGCGACTGGCAGTGGCGTTGTTGCGGCGGTCATCGACAGCGGCATTAATGCCAACAGCGCTGAATTTGCGGGGCGGATTCTCTCTGCTTCGGCTGATCTTGCCGGATCGCGCGGGATTCAGGATGAGGGCGGCCACGGAACGGCGGTATCAAGCGTTTTGCTTGGTGCAAAGGATGACATTGGTGCACACGGGGTTGCCTTCGGTGCGCAATTGCTGGTTGCGCGTACAGACACAATCGGAAGTTGTGCCAATGTAGGGCCGGAGGATAGCTGCACCCACAATGATAACGCGATTGCGCGCGGGGTTGATCTCGCGGTGGCCAACCGCGCGCGCGTGATCAACATTTCGCTTGGCGGATCGCCTGCCAATGCCACATTGCGCGCAGCGATTGGTCGCGCCACAGCCAACGGCGTCGTCATTGTAATTTCAGCGGGCAATGACGGCGTTGAAGATCCGGCAGCGGCGGTTAATCCAGATCTGTTTGCACAGATTGCCAATGATCCGCTCGCGCGTAATCTCGTGGTGATTGCAGGCGCGCTTGATTCGTCGAACGCAGCGCTTGCGGGGTTTTCAAACAGGGCTGGGAACGGTGCAGCGCATTATTTGAGCGCGCTTGGATCACGCGTGCGCGGCATTGATGAAAATGACGTAGCGTTTTTGTTCAGCGGCACCAGTTTCTCAGCACCAGTGATTTCAGGCGCGGTGGCGCTGCTCGCGGGCGCATTTCCAAACCTGACAGGCGCGCAGATTGTTGATTTGCTGTTCCGCACCTCCAATGATCTGGGTGCGACGGGGATTGACGGTGAATTTGGACAGGGCGCGCTTAATCTTGCCCGCGCTTTTGCGCCTCAGGGGGCAACCACGCTCGCAGGCTCAGCAATCCCGGTATCGCTTACCGCAGCAGGCACGACATCGGTGCCGATTGGTGATGCTGGCAAATCTGGGCTGTCAACCATCGTGCTTGATAGCTTTGGCCGGGCCTATGAAACTGAAATTGGCAACGCCCGAGGATCAGCCCCAATTGCTCCGCGATTGGCGCAAGGACTGAATATCGGAACGCGCAGTGTCGGCTTCCAAACGGGGCAGATCGCGGCGTCGCTCTCAATTACGCGGGCTTTAAGCGACAGTGCCGCTGAACGGTTGCTATTGACTGGCCAGCAAAGCGGACGCGCCCGCGCGCTTGCCGGGCAAGTCATTGCTCAACTTGGTGAAAGAACAAGTGTTGCGTTTGGGATTTCGCAAAGTGGGTTGGCACTCGCTAAGGATTATCGCGAGAGCAAAAACAGCGGGTTCCTTATTGGACGGTCGGCAACGCGAGATTGGGGTTTTGATGCGCGCGCCAAATCGGGGCTTGCGCTTGGTCACAGGCTTGGCGGGGTGGAATGGTCGATTGCTGGTGAAACAGGTGTCGTCAACAATTTTGACCGTGACCCGCGCTTGCACGGCGCTGAAAAAAATTATGGTTATGCAGCGCTCAGTCTTGGTGCGGCAAGACAGCTCGGGCCGTTTTCGCTTTCGGGGCACGCAACTTGGCTGCAAGAAAATGAAACGCTGCTCGGTAGCCGCCTTGCCAATGTCTTTGGCGCAAATGGTGCTGACAGCCTATTTGCCGATGCAAACATGGCACTGACCCCGGGGCGCGATTGGAAAATTAGCGCTGCATGGCGACAGGGCTGGACACGAATGGGCGCGGCAGGCGCACGGCAGGGGATTGACCGCCTCCAAACCAGTGCATGGTCATTCGATGTTGCCCGCAATGAGCTGTTTGCCGGGTCAGACAGTCTTGCGCTGCGTATCGCTCAGCCACTGCGGATCAGCAACGGCGGGCTTAATCTGACGCTGCCAACTGCGTATGACTATGCAAGCGGCACTGCACTGTTCGGGGTTCAGCGGTTCAATCTCGCGCCTGATGGACGCGAGGTTGATATTGAAGCGGTATATGCAATGCCACTGCTTGGCGGCGCACTTTCGGCCAACTTATTCTGGCGGCACGAACCCGGCAATATCGCGGCGTCGCCAAGCGATAAAGGTGCCGCGATCCGCTTTTCACTCGGACTGTAACGCCCACTGCACAGATTATCGTCGCAACGCTTGCTATCGCTGTATTTTGAGGCGATTATCCAGTCTCATTAACCAAGCACACAGAAGAGAGATGCGTATTTCTACCGCTCGTAGAATCCTGCTCGTCAGTGCGGCTTTGCCGCTGTTTTTGCTGTTGCCTGCCTGTGGCGGGGGAGGTGGCAGTGTAGACTCAACGCCGCCGCCCCCACCAATTGCGCCTCCACCACCTCCGCCGCCTCCACCACCTCCGCCGCCCCCGCCCCCGCCACCAGTCATTCCGCCAGTAGGTTCGTTCGATACTGCGGAATATCGGGGATCAAATGCGCTGGTTCAGGCGCAAGCGATTGTAGCTTATGATGCGGGAGCCAACGCAGGCGGGCTGGGCGTTATTGCCGCCGTGGTCGATAGCGGCGTTATGCCAAGCAATTCTGAATTTGCGGGGCGGATTCATCCCAACTCGCGTGATATTGCGGGTACGCGCGGACTTGGGGATGATGGCAATCATGGTAGTCAGGTGGCTGGTGTCCTGCTCGGCGCGCGCAATGGTTCAGCCTCACACGGGGTTGCTTTTAATGCTACGCTGCTTGCGCTGCGCACTGATAGTCCGGGCAGTTGTGAGGCGCCTAACCCTGTCGTTCAGGGCGGTTGCTTTCATGAATATAATAATTTGGCCACTGCGGTTGATCTTGCAAGGACGACGGGCGCACGTGTGGTTAATCTTTCAATCGTTGGGCCAGCGGCATCAACGCAACTGCTTGCAGCCGTTGACCGCGCCACAGCGGCTGGGATCGTTATTGTCATAGCGGCAGGCAATGAACGTACGCTTGATCCGACTGCGCTGGCGCAACTCGCCAACGGAACGAGCGCGCGCGGGCTAGTGATTGTCGCGGGTGCGCTTGACGGAACGAATGTAGCGCTCACGGGATTCTCGGCGCGTGCCGGGAATACTGCCACACGCTTTCTGGGCGCGGCTGGATCAAGCGTTCGCACAGTCAACGCAGTAGGCGCGCAAAGCACGGTAAGCGGCACATCCTTTGCGGCACCCGTAATTTCTGGTGCAGTTGCCTTGCTCGCCCAAGCCTTCCCAAACTTGAGCGGCGCACAAATTGTCGATCTGCTGTTCCGCACCGCCAATGATCTTGGCGTGACTGGCAATGATACGACCTTTGGTGGCGGTGCGCTCAATCTCGCGCGTGCCTTTGCGCCGCAAGGGCCGATAGCACTTGCTGGAAGTGCGGTTCCCGTTACGCTTGGTGGTAGCAACGGCGTAACATCTGGCGCAATCGGCGATGGCGGGCGCGGCGGAGCGGTGGCGGTTGTGCTTGATGGCTATGGCCGTGCTTATAATGTTGATCTTGGTGGGTCGATCCGCACGGCACCGTTAACACGTAAACTTGCGCCTTCGCTCGGGGTAGGCGCACGCGGTGTTTCTGCATCGTTAGGTGCTGCACAAGTTGTGCTTTCGGTCGCGCCATCACGCGGCGGTTCAGCCATTGATGCGCTGCGGCTATCCCCGCAAGATCGCGATACGGCGCGCGTGCTGGCGGGTTTGGTGGTTGCGCGGCTTGGCCAGAATACCCAAATTGGTTTTGGCTTCGGGAAAAGCAGCCTCGCGCTCCTTGATCAACTGACGCTGAAACGCGGCGCGGCGTTTCTTGCCGCTGAACGGGCAAGCGATAGCCTTGGCTTTTATCAGCAGCCGGGATCAGCTTACGCGATTGGCCATAAACTTGGCAGCTTCCTGATTTCAGCGAGCTTTGAGTCAGGGCGAGAGCGTCCGTTTGAACGCGGGCTTGCGCTATCACCGCAGGGTAATGAACGTGGCTACCGTTATGACCGGCTGTCACTTGGGGCTGACCGTCGGTTTGGCGCGCTTGCGCTTGGCGGACGGCTGACGCGGCTCGAAGAAGGCGACACTGTGCTTGGTGCGCGCTTCTCGCCGCTTATTGGCAATGGCGCAACAAGCTGGTTTGCCGATGCCTCGGCGCGTTGGTCACTCGCGCGCGACGTTGAGATTGGCGCGCTCTGGCGACAAGGATGGACGCGCGTTGCAGCAGGTGGCGCGCGCGAACGCAGCGATCTGTTACGCGCCAGTGCTTGGTCATTTGACATTACGCGAGACCGCTTGTTCGGCACCACCGACAGCCTGTCTTTGCGTATTGCTCAGCCACTGCGGATCAGCAAAGGCGGGCTAAATCTGACGCTGCCAACGGGCTATGACTATACAACGCAGACTGCGACATTCGGCGTATCGCGGATCAATCTTGCACCCCAGGGGCGTGAGCTTGATCTTGAGGTGGTCTATAGCTTGCCATTTGTGGGTGGTTCACTCGGCACCAATCTCTATTGGCGCAAAGACCCCGGAAACATCGCCGCATCGCCAAATGACATTGGAGGCGGGGTGCGCGTCAGTTTCGGGTTCTAAACGTTAAACGGTAAAGCTTTCGCCGCAACCACACGCGCCTTTTGCATTGGGGTTATTGAAAACGAACCCGGCGGTGAAATCATCCTCAATCCAGTCCATCGTCGATCCGACCAGATACAGCACTGATCCGCCGTCAATGAACAACACACCGCCCGCCGTTTCGATCCGCTCATCAAACGCGACAGCTTCGCTCACATAATCAACTGAATAGGCCAGTCCTGAACAACCCCGGCGCGGGGTTGAGAGTTTTACGCCAATCGTTCCTTCAGGCGCTTTGGCCATAAGGTTTGTAATCCGCGTTTCAGCTGCTGGTGTAAGCGCGAGAGCGGCAGGGCGGGCGCGAGTAAGCGTCGTCATTACAGCATTCCCAATTCTAATTTTGCTTCATCAGACATTTTCTGTGGATCCCATGCCGGCTCCCATACCAGCACCACCTCAGAGTCGCCAATTCCGGGGACGCTGCCGACGCGCAGTTCAACCTCTTGCGGCATTGATTCCGCCACTGGGCAATTTGGTGTGGTCAGCGTCATCGAAACAAGGGCATGGCCGCCTGAAATCTCGACATTATAAATCAGGCCAAGATCATAAATGTTGACCGGAATTTCGGGATCATAAATCTCCTTGAGCGCGTCAATCACTGCCTCATAAAGCGCACCACCCGGCTCTTCGCCCGTCAGATCAACTGATTTTTGCGCGAGGAAACCCTCAAGATAATCGCGCTTGCGCGCAAGTTTCTCGATAGGCGCTTCATCAACGCGGGCTCGGGGTGCTGGCGCTACACTGTCAACTTGTTCGATTCTCATCCGAATATCCTCGATACCCTCTTTAACCCAGAAATAAGCGCTTCAACATCGCTTTCATCATTATAAATTCCAAAACTCGCGCGCGCGGTCGCCTCAACGCCGAGGTAAGCCATCAGCGGCTGTGCACAGTGATGCCCTGCACGGATCGCCACGCCCTCTTCATCCAAGATAGTGCCGATGTCATGCGGATGCACCCCCTCCATCGCGAATGAGACGATACCAGCCGAGTCTTCAGGGCCGAACAGATTGATACTATTGATTGAGCGAAGCGCCTCGCGCGTTTGCTTGACGAGCGCGGTTTCGTGCGCGTGGATGTTGGCAATGCCAATCGCCTCAATATAATCAATCGCTGCGTGGAGCGCGATGACTTCGATGATCATTGGTGTGCCCGCTTCAAAGCGTTGCGGCGCGGGGGCAAAAGTCGTGCCTTCAAATGAAACCCGGTCAATCATCGCGCCGCCGCCCTGCCACGGCGGCATCGCATCAAGCAATTCTTGCCTGCCCCAAAGAACGCCAACCCCGGTCGGCCCGTAAAGCTTATGCCCCGAAAGCACATAAAAATCGCAACCAAGCTCAGCCATATTAAGCCGCATCCGGGGGGCCGCCTGACAGCCATCAAGCAGCAACTTCGCGCCGACGCTGTGTGCAAGCTTTGCCGCACGTTTGGCGCCGAGCACTGAACCTAAAACGTTGGAAACATGCGCGAATGATACGAACGCGTGCTGCTCACTTACCATAGCCTCGGCGGCTTCAAGGTCGATCCATCCGTCCTCGGTCAGCGGGCAAACATCAATCTTATACCCCGCCAACTGCCACGGCACGATGTTCGAATGATGCTCAAGCTGAGATAGCAGCACCCGGTCACGCCCCGGCTGTGGTGGATGCGTTTGCGCAATGAGGTTAATCCCCTCAGTTGCGCCGCGCACAAAGACAATCTCATTTTCGGAGGCCGCACCGATGAAGGTCGCAACCCGCTGCCGCGTGGCCTCAAACGCCACCGTCATGTCGGCCGAGCGCTTGTAAACCCCCCGGTGGACGGTTGCATAATCGACCCCCATCGCACGGCTCATCGCGTCGATCACAAGCTGAGGTTTCTGCGCAGTGGCGGCGGTGTCAAGATAATGCCAGCCGTTCACGCCGGGGAAGTCTGCGCGGTGGGGGGAGGAAATCATACCATCTTCTCCAGCTTAGCCAGCGCAGCCTCGGTCAAAACAGCTTCACCCTCCGCACCATCAAACACACTTGCAATGAACGCCTGTAACAACAGTTTCTTCGCCTCAGCAGGGGGCAGACCGCGCGCCGCGAGGTAAAACATCGCTTGTTGGTCAAGCTCGCCCACCGTAGCGCCGTGCGCGCATTTCACATCATCGGCGTAGATTTCAAGTTCGGGCTTGGCGTTCGCGGTCGCCGTGCGGTCGAGCAGCATGGCCTTTACCGATTGCACGCTGTCAGTCTTCTGCGCATCCCGCGCCACTGCAACCTTGCCAAGGTAAGATCCTGTTGCCTGCCCGCCCAGTACAGAGCGCACCGTCTGGCGGCTCGTCGCATTGGGTTCGATATGGCGAACAGTCGTGATGAGTTCAACGGTCTGCGCGCCCGTACCGAGTTGCACCGCACCAAGCATGAAATCCGCGCCGTCATGCAGCGCGACATCAATCACGATCCGGCCAAGCTTTCCACCTGCATTCAAAATGTGAAGTTTACACCGTCCATTGGCCTCAACTATAATCGATAAATTGCGGACAAAAACGTCTGTCTCATCAGCAATATTGATGATCTGACGGGTGAGTGATTCACCCACGGGCACGACAATCGTCTCCACCGCCACCGGCCAAGCGCGCGCAAGCGCGTCGACGTCGCTATAACGAAACGCTTCATCACGGCGGGAGGGAATGGCCAAAACGTTCATGTGGGCACAGCATTCTTCGCGGCTTCGCGGCTTCGCGCGAAACTAAAAAAAGCCT